>NZ_AXCZ01000335.1 GCF_000767165.1 Cellulomonas bogoriensis 69B4 = DSM 16987 | reverse complement strand
GGTCGTGGCGTCCAGACGTGCCGCCCGGGCACGCAGCGCCCCGCACCGGTCGGGCGCGACCGCCAGGACCGCGATGCGGCCCTCCCGCCGCTGGGCGCTGATCACCAGCGCCCGTGGGTCCACATCGGTGGGCACCTCGAACGCGGCCTCGGGTCCCACGGGTCGCACCGCGCCGTCGATCCGGCTCAGACGGAACACCCGGGACGCGGCCCGGTCGACGTCCAGCCCCACCAGGTACCACCCCCCGCGGCTCGCGACGATCCGCCACGGCTCCACCGTGCGGCGCCCCACGCTGCCCGTGCGTGCCGTCCTGTAGGTGAACTGCACCCGCCGCCGGGCGTGCGCGGCATCCAGGAGCGGGGCCAGGGACGGTCCTGCCGGCTGGATCCGTGGCGCGAGGCCCGCGACCACGTCGGTGCTGCCCGTCCCCCGGGCGGTGGCGGTGAGCTTGGTCAGGCCGCGGGCGGCGTCCGCGCGCAGCGGCTGACCCTGCCAGAACTCCGCGGCCAGCCGCAGCACACCCAGCTGGGCGGCGCTCAGCTCCATCGGCGGCAGGGCGTAGGCGTCCGGGTCGATCCGGTAGCCCTGGTCGTCCCCGTGGGCCGGGTCGGCCACGGTCATCACGGGCACACCGAGCTCGCGGAGCGTCTCCTTGTCGCGCTCGAACATGCGCTCGAACGCCTCGGTGGACGCCGAGGCGTCGTACCCCGCCACCGAGCGGCGGATCTGCTCCTTGGTCATGCGACCGCTGGTGTTCAGCAGCGCGATGACGAGGTTGAGCAGCCGCTCGGCGGGGGCACGTGGGTCAGCCATGGCACCTCACGCTAGCGCCGGTACCGTGGTCAGGTGATCTCCTGGCGCAGCGCGACGGTCGTGTCGGTGGTCCGCACCTGGGCGGGTGCGGTCGAGGTGGACGTGCAGCTCGAACCGGACAGCCCGGCCGAGGACGGCACCGCAGGCACGGTCCGGGCCCTGGCGTACACGGACCTGACCGGTGCGCCGGACGCGGGCGAACGCGTGCTGCTCAACGTGACCGCCCAGGTGCGCGGGCTGGGCACCGGCGGGTACGCGCTCGTCGTGGCCCGTCCCGACGCCCTGGCCCCTGACGCCCCCCCGGGACCGGGTCACCTGGTCAAGGCCCGGTACACCCCGCTGCAGTCCATGGTGCTGGGCGTGGACGAGCAGGAGTCACCGGACCACGAGACCCTGCAGGACGCCGACGACCTGACCGGGATGC
>NZ_AXCZ01000479.1 GCF_000767165.1 Cellulomonas bogoriensis 69B4 = DSM 16987 | reverse complement strand
CCGTGGTCGTGGCCGACCTGCACTCGGCCCTGCCGGCCGTGGTCGCCGGCGTCCGGCACCGGGCCGCTGCACTGGGCCTGGCCCCGCCGCGGATCGCGTACGTGATGACGGACGGCGGCGCGCTGCCCGTGGCGTTCTCCCGTACCGTCGCGGCCCTGCGCGAGGGCGGCCTCCTCGACGTGTGCATCAGCGTGGGGCAGGCGTACGGGGGTGACCTGGAGGCGGTGACGGTCCACACCGGGCTGCTCGCGGCCCGGCACGTCCGTGGGGCCGACGTGGCCGTGGTGATCCAGGGTCCCGGCAACCTCGGCACCGGCACGCGGTGGGGGTTCTCGGGGGTGGCGGCCGGCGAGGCCGTCAACGCGGCCGCGACCCTCGGCGGTCGCCCGGTGGCCGCGCTCCGCGTGTCC
>NZ_AXCZ01000309.1 GCF_000767165.1 Cellulomonas bogoriensis 69B4 = DSM 16987 | reverse complement strand
CGGGCCGCCGCGGTGGTGCTCCTGGCCGCGGCCCCGCTGGTCGCACCGATCGCTGCGACCGCCGTGCCGGACTCCCCTGAGGTGGTCGGTCAGGCGTGCGCGGACGCCGAGGAGGGCGTGACCGTCGTCGTCGACGCGAGCGACCTGGGCGGCCAGGTGACCATCGGCTGCGCCACTGGCGAGGTCGGTTCGGGCACCGAGGCGCTGCGTGCCGCGGGCTTCACCGACGAGCGCGACGAGGCGCAGATGATCTGCGCGATCGACTCGGTGCCGGACCCCTGCCCCACCACGTGGGAGGGCGTGTGGTGGTCGTACTGGACGGCGGAGTCCGACGGCGGGTGGGAGGTGTACGAGGTCGGGTCCGACGACTCCGAGCCCCGGGCCGGGACCCTGGAGGGCTGGCGGTACCACGACGGCAGCGCCGGTCCGGTGCTGACCCCGGCGCAGGTCCTGGCCACCGCGGGTCAGGCGCAGGACGACGGCGAGGACCCGGCCCAGGACGGGGCAGGTGGCGAGGAACCGCCGGCTGACGTCGACGACGCCGGCTGGCTGGTGCCCGTCACGATCGCCGCGGTCGCACTGCTGCTGGGTGGTCTGGCCGTGCTGGCGGTCCGTCGCCGCAGGGCCGCCGACGCCCGACGTGACACCGTCGACCCGTCCGAGCCCTGACCGGTCGCGGTGCACCCCCTCGCGTGGTGGGCCTGGGCCCTGTGCCTGGCGCTCGCGGTCACCCGCGCCGGTGACGTGGTGACTGTCCTGGCCCTGGCCGCGGCGGTCGTCCTCGTCGTGGTGGTGCACCGCCAGGACACGCCGTGGGGGCGAGCGTTCACGGCCTACCTCGTCCTGGCCGGGCTGGTGGTGGTCCTGCGTGTGGTGTTCCACGTGCTGGTGGGTATCAAGCCTCCCGGTCCGGTCCTGCTCGACCTGCCGGTCGTCCCGGCACCGGGGTGGGCCGTGAACGTCGAGCTTCTGGGGCCCGTGACGGTTCCTGGTCTCCTGGGCGCCGTCGCGGGTGGGGTGCGCCTGGGGGCACTGATCCTGTGCTTCGGTGCCGCGAACACCCTCGTCGACCCGCGCCGTGCCCTGCGTTCCCTGCCCGCCGCCCTCCACCAGATCGGGACCGCCGTCGTGATCGCCGTGAGCCTCGCACCCCAGCTGGTCAGTGCTGCGCTGGCGGTGCGGCGCGCCCAGCGGCTGCGGGGCATGGACGGTCGGGGCCCGCGCACCGTCCTGGCCGTGGTCCCCCCGGTGCTGTCCGAGGCCCTGGACCGGTCCCTGACGGCCGCGGCGTCCATGGACGCACGGGGGTACGCGCGCGCGGTCGGGGGACGCGACCGTCGCGTCGGTGCGCTCGTCGTGCTCGCGCTCCTGGCCGCGACCCTGGGGACGTACGGGATCCTGGACGGGACGACCCCGGCGTGGCTCGGGGTCCCCGTCCTGGTCGCTGGTGGGCTCGCAGCGGTCGTGGCCTCGGTGCTCGCGGGACGCCAGGTGCTGCGCAGCCGGTACCGTCCGGACACGTGGGGGCCCGTGTCGTGGCTGGTCACCGGGTGCGGGGTCGTGGCCGTCGTCACGGCCCTGGCCGGCGCGGGGCTACCTGCAGGGGACGCCACGGACGTGGTCCCGGCTGCGCTGCTGGTCGCCGCGGCCGTCG
>NZ_AXCZ01000312.1 GCF_000767165.1 Cellulomonas bogoriensis 69B4 = DSM 16987 | reverse complement strand
CGTGGGCGGGACGGAGCTGGCGGCCCTCGTCACCGTCCGCCGGGGCCGGCGGGACGGGAACCGTGCGACGGGCCAGGGCAGGGGGTTCGACGCGGGGGGCGACCGGGCCCCTGACCTCGGCCTGCTGGGGCTCGGCCTGCTGGGGCTCGGCCTGCTGGGGCTCGGCCTGCTGGGCCTCACGTTCCTGGGCCCGGCGCTCCCGGGCCAGACGTAGCTCGCGACGGGTCAGCGGCCGGTCCGCACCGGGCTCACCCGGACCACTCGTCTGCTCCTCACCCACCGAATGCACTCCCCACACCGCCGTCCGGCACCCGCCGGCCAGGTCGCCCGCTGCGGCCTGGACCTACGTTCCCACACCGGCCGGCGTGCGGCCGGGTCCGCCACGGCACGACGAGGCGGACCCGGCTCCCGTCGGTCACGGCGAGACGAGGTCCAGGTGCGTGTCGGCGACCGCGAGCACCGTCCACATGCTCCCATCGGCACCGGTCAGCTCGTAGGACGGGACCAGGAGCGCCGCGCCGTCGGGCTGGTGGTGGACGGTGGCGCGCAGCGTCGCCGCGGTGAGGGTCACCTGCTGCACGGGCCACCCGATCGACGAACCGGGGGCGGGGGCCGTGGGCCTGGGGCGCTCCGGCACCGGGGCGGGCTCCGCGGTCGGCATGGGCGAGGACTCGAGCGACAACGGCTCGTCCGCCGAGCGCATCATCGCGAACGGTGCGGCGCTACCGGCACCGAACCTCGGGTCGTTCATGCGCTCGACCGCCTGCGCCGGGCTGATGAGGTCGTACTCACCCAGGTCGACCACCGGTGCAGCCGTTCCGTACAGGGAGTGCACGCCTGACCCGGTCAGCGACGCCGACCACGTCAGCCCCGAGCGCTCGCCACCGACCAGCCGGTGCACCGTCACGTACGTCCACGCCTCCGTGGCGCCGACCTCGACGTCCACGTCGAGGTCGGCCTCGTCCAGCCCGAGGTCGCCCAGCAGCGAGACCACCCGGTCGCGCGCCTCCTCCGCCCCGGGGGCCGGGCCCAGGTCACGCTCCTCGCACGCCGACATCGGGTAGAGCTCACCGGCACCCTCGGCGGGCTCGGCCTCCCCCCGGAACGGTTCCCCCGTGGACACCAGCTCGCAGACCCACGGGTCCTGCGTCGGGTCGTAGAAGTTGACGGTGCCGAGGTCGTCACCCTGCAGGACGACCACCGGACCCGACCCGTCGTCCGGACCCACCGTCCACGTACCGTCCGACAGGCGCGGCTCCCCGGGCACCCCGAGCGCGTCGGCGACCCGGACCGCGACGGCCTCGTCGAACCCGGCAGCGGCATCCAGGGCCCACACGGTTCCGACGCCGGCGCCCGTCCCCAGGCCCTCGCCCGAGAACACCATGCGCACGCCCCACATCGGGTACGAGGTCTGGGCCACCTCCAGGGCCACCGACGACCTCGGCGCCTCGAGGGTCGTCGCGTCCTGCGGGAACGGCGCAGCCATCCACCCGCCCTCGCCCCCCATCGCCGTGGGGGGCTCCGACCCCCCCGCCGACCCGAACGCGTACCCGCCGCCCGCACCGACGACCAGGGCCACCGCCGCGGCGACACCCGCCTGCCGGG
>NZ_AXCZ01000053.1 GCF_000767165.1 Cellulomonas bogoriensis 69B4 = DSM 16987 | reverse complement strand
GTGGAGGTGGCGGGAATCGAACCCGCGTCCGACGGCAGTGAGACAGGGCTTCTCCGGGCGCAGTCTGCTGCGATTTTCTCGGCCCCAGCGATCACGCAGACAAGTCGCTGACAGGCTCAGTCACGGTAGGAGTCCCCGCAGCCCCCGTGACGCGGACTGCGAGCAGTGGCCCTCTAGATGACGCCAGACACTGAGTCGAGAGCTAGCTCAGGCTGACGGACTTCGAGGCTCGCTCAGGCGGCGAGGGCGAAGTCGGTGCGCTTGGAATCGGCACCTATGGGTTTGCATGGAGCGTTGACGAGATGACCATGCATCCTCGGCCCGCTTCTCCTGAATCGACAACCATCGTCGAAACCGATCACCCCCCTGTTCAGTTGTCAAGCACTCCGTCCGGGTGCCGCAGCGTCCGGGGGAGCAGGTCAATCATACGTGCCAACCAGGTGCCCGTCGCCCTTATTCCGCACCCGGCACGCGCGAGCGTCTGTGCAGGTCGGGGTCTCAGTGGCGCGCCTTAGCGGTGTACAGGCGGCTGTCTGCCGCTGCGAACCACTCCTCGTACGTCTCGCCCTGCCACGTCGCCACCCCGGCCGACCAGTCGCACAGGTCGCGACGCAGCCGTGCGAGCACGACCTCGGCCTCGCCGCGGTCGGTGCGCGGCATGACGATGACGAACTCGTCACCCCCGAACCGGCCCAGCACGTCGTCGGGGCGCATGGACGCACGCCAGGACCGTGCGAGGCCCGCGAGCACCGTGTCACCGGCGGCGTGGCCGTACTGGTCGTTGATGTCCTTGAACCGGTCCAGGTCCAGCATCACGAGGGTCAGCGGGTGGCCTGAGCGCACCGCGCGCGCCATCTCCATCTGGGCCGCGAGGTCGAACGCCCGACGGGACAGCGCCCCGGTCAGGGGGTCGATCATGGCCTCCACCCGCAGGCTCAGCATCCTGCTGTTGAGGACGAGCCCGATGCCGGCGGTGGTGGCCATGATGAAGAACCAGGTCTGCGGTGCGGACGAGGCGCCCGCCGCGGCCAGGGCGAGCCCCAGCGACGTCGCGGTCGCCACGAGGTGCCGCAGCAGCGCCCGGCGCTCGTGGAACACCGCGCTGTACAGGGCGGGCCAGATGAACGACATCGCCGTCAGCACCAGACCGTCGGGGGTGGTGGCCGACGCCACGCACACCCCGATCAGGACGATGGCCAGCACCAGGACCCCGTGCAGGTGGGCGCGTCGCACGTGGTCGCGGAACACGTGCAGCGCCCCGGCCAGGCACAGTGCGACGGCGGTCAGTACCGCACCCAGGCCGCGGGGGGCCGTGGGGGAGTAGGGGATGCCCACGGTCACGGCGAGGACGAGCCCGACGATCAGGCACGCGATGGCGAGGACTCGCACCTCATCGGTGCTCCCACCCCTGGTGACACGGACGCCCATGCTCGCTCCTCGCCCAGGGGACATAGTGCTCTCTACATCGGCACGTCCAGGACGGGGATGAGCAAGATCTACCAGGAGCCGCCGCCACCACCGCCGACCCCACCGCCGGAGAACCCGCCCCCGCTGAAGCTGCCACCGGAACCGCCCGTGGACGGCGCCGCGACAGCCGTGTCCAGCGTCGAGGTGAACGACGACAGCTCCGTGCCCAGGTTCGAGGCACCGGCCCAGAAGCCCGCGCCCCACGCGCCCACGTACCAGGTGGGCTCGGGCAGGGGGCGGCCCTGCGCGGCGAGGTCGGTGAACACCTTCGACCACCGCTCGGTCAGCCCGAACGCGACCGCGAACGGCAGGTAGCGGCTGAACACGTCCTCGCCCTCCTCGAACCGCAGCTGGTCGGCCTCGGCGGTCTCCAGGTACCGGCGGAACCCCGTGGTCTGGGTCAGGATGGCCGTTCCCTTGGCGGTGCGGGCCGGGGCCATGGGCACCACGAACATCATGACCACGCCGGGCACGGCCGCCGCCAGCCCCACCAGGCCCCACGACGTCAGGATCGGCAGGAGGATCGCCGCTGCCAGCCCGACCACCAGGACACCGGTGGCCCGGCTGAGCCAGCTCGCGCGCGCGAGCTTCGGGTTGCCGCGGAACCAGCCCTGGCGGGTGACCTCCTCGTACAGCTCGTCCTGGACCTTCGTCATCGACGTGTGGAACGTGGTGCGCAGCTCCGACAGCAACGTCGGCTCCGCCTCCGGGAACAGGCCCATCAGCAGGGTGCGCTCGTGCGGCAAGAGGGTCGTGACGTCACGGGGCAACGGGACCAGGCGCCACTCACGCCGCCCGTTCTTGACCTCGTTGACGTCCTCGATGCGCAGGTACCCGCGCACCGCGAGGTCGATGATGGTCGCGGTGACGTCGTGGGGGTCGGCCCTCTGGTCGATGAGGGTGCCCAGCTCGCCGGCCCGCAGGCCCTCCGGCGGGGTGAACCGGACCGCCACCGGTGCCTTGACCTTCGGTCCGACGGGGGCGTCGTGCCCAGGTGGCGGTGTCAGGCCGGGTGTCAGGCCGATGTACTGCTCGTCGGTGCCCTCGCGGCGGATGGTGCGCACCACCAGCCAGGTCCCGCCGATGGCGAGGAGTGCGGCGAGCGGGACGGTGACCGGGGTGACGGCGAACGAGTCCGACAGGCGCTGACGCTCCACCAGGATCGGGTCGGCGGTGGGGAACGTCCCCCGGGGGTAGGCGGCGCCCACGGTGAACGCCTCACCGGGGTGGACCACCGACTGGGCGAAGCTGGCCGCGTCGGGGCTGGCGGCTGAGTCCTCGCACGGCGTCGCCTCGCCGCGCCCCACCCAGCACTCGGCGTCCTGGGGCGGGTACGGCGCCTGCACCGTGACGGTCACGTCCCGGACGGTCAGGTCCCAGTTGGAGAGCACGTTGAGGTACAGCTCGTCACGGTCCTCGCCCAGGTGCCGGCCGGTGTTCACCCAGCCGTCGACGGTGAACCGCACCTGGTAGGTGTGCTTGCCGGTGAGCTCCCGACGGTCCGGGTCCCCGATGCGGATGGCGGTGATGCCGCCCTCGTCCTCCACGTGGACGGGTGTGGGCGCGGTGGGGCTGGTGGCGGTCACGTCGCTGAACAGGTAGAGGCGGTCGTAGTTCTCGTCGACCTCCTGCCGTGAGACGAATGTCAGGTACGGCCCGCGGTTCGGTTCGGTCCCGAAGTCCATGACCAAGGTCAAGGAGACGTCGGCCCGGCCGTCGTGCTGCAGGTCCACGACCATGTCGTAGCGGGCGACGTGGTCGTCGTCCGGGTTCGCGGCCGCGGGGGAGGCGGCGCCGAGCCCGAGCAGGGCGCCGATCAGTGCGCTGAGGGCGAGGGCCGTGGGCAGGCGCCTCAACGGTTCTTCCGCAGGCTCATCGCGGCCTGCGCCTCGCGCAGCTCCTGCCGTTCACGCAGGGCGTGCCGCTTGTCGTACTCCTTCTTGCCCCGGGCGAGGGCGATCTCGACCTTGGCGCGACCGTCGACGAAGTACAGGGCAAGCGGCACGATGGTGCGCCCCTTGGCCTGCGACTCCATGGCCAGCTCGTCGATCTGCCGACGGTGCAGGAGGAGCTTGCGCTTGCGACGCGGGGCGTGGTTGGTCCACGTGCCCTCGGTGTACTCGGGGATGTGCACCCCTTCGAGCCACGCCTCACCGCGGTCGATGCTGGCGAAGCCGTCGACCAAGGACGCCCTGCCGGCGCGCAGGGCCTTCACCTCGGTGCCGGTCAGCACCAGACCGGCCTCGAACGTGTCGTCGATGTGGTAGTCGTGGCGTGCCTTCTTGTTGGACGCCACGAGCTTGCGTCCGGTCTCCTTGGCCATACCCCCAGGTTAGGGGACCGACCGTGCCCGAGTCGTGAGGTTTACCGGGGCCTACCCGTGACCGCTCAGGGCAAGTAGTTCATCGGGTTGCGGGTCTGCCCGTCGATGTACACCTCGAAGTGCAGGTGGCAGGCCGTGGACGTCCCGGTGGTGCCGGAGTACCCGATGACCTGACCGGTCCTCACCCGGTCACCGGCCCGCACCGCGAAGCGCGACAGGTGGCTGTAGCTCGACATCAGCGACGAGCCGTTGTGGCGGCCGTGGTTGACCATCACCTGGTTGCCGAACCCACCGCGGTAGTACGCCCACTCCACGGTGCCGTCCCCGGCGGAGATGATCGGGGTGCCGCAGTACGCCCGGAAGTCCGTGCCCGCGTGCAGGCGCCGGTACCCGTACACCGGGTGGATGCGGTAGCCGTAGTGGGACGTGACGACCGGGGGGTTCATCGGGCTGGGGAACGCCAGGGGAGAGCCGCTCGAGGAGGACCCTCCGCTGGACCCGCCGCTGCTGGACGAGCCGCCCGAGGACCCACCGCTGGAGCCGCCCGAGCTGCGGGAGGCCTCCTGGCGGCGTCGCTCGGCCTCCTCCTGGCGCTTGCGCTCGGCCTCGAGCTCCCGCTGCCGCTGCTGCTCCTCACGCCGGATGATCTCCTGGAGGTCGGCGGCGATCGACGCCTGCTCGGACTCCAGCCGCGCCTGCTGGGCGAGCTGGTCGGCGCGCTGGGACTCGATCTGCGCCAGCCGCACCTCCTGCTGCCCCAGCAGCTCGTCCAGCTCGATGCGTCGGGCCTCGGCCTGGGCGCGGGCCTCCTCGGCCTCGACGACCTTCGCGTCGGCCTCGGCCTTCAGCTCGACGATCTGCTCGCGCACCGCGGTCAACCGGGCCTGCCGGTTGCGGTTGACCCCGTTGATCTGCTCCAGGTCGCGCAGCGCCTGGGTCTGGGTCCGCAGGGCCGTGGACGCCATCGCGGACTGCTCGACGAACTCGTCGGTGTCCTGGGCGCCGAGCACCGCCGACAGCGACGAGGCCGTCATGTCGCCCTTGTACGCCTCACGAGCCATCTGCCCGATGGCCGAGCGGATCAGGCCGGCCCGCTCGGAGTCGGTGTCGATCTGCCCGGTGATCGTCGACTCCTCGGCCTCGGCGACGTCGAGGCGCTCGGCGATCAGCTGGGCCTCACGCTGCAGCTGGACGAGCTGGTCCTGGGCCGCGGCGAGCTCGGCCTCGGCGGCCGGGATGCGTCCCTGGATCGCTTCGAGCTCGACCTGGGCCTGGAGCAGCTCCCGGCTGGTGTCCTCCAGGTGCTCCTCGAGCTCTTCCAGGGCGCGCTCGGTGCGCTGCTGGTTCTGCTCGGTGCGGGATCGCTCGTCCCGGAGGTTGTCGGCGGTCGCGGGCAGGCCGGGCACGGCCAGCCCCGTCGCCAGGACGGCAGCGGCCAGCACCCCGGCCAGGGCGATGCGTGGGCGTCGGCTGCTCATGGTCCTCACACCTTCGTGTATCGGCTCAATGTCACCACAGATGAGATCGTCGCGAGCAAGATCGCGATTCCCACCAGTGCCGGGGCGAGCAACCAGACCTCGTCGGTGCCCACGTACGGGATGAACTGGATGGACTGCGCCAACCAGTCCTCGACCAGGTAGTGCACCCCGAACCACAGCCCGGCCACGGACAGCGCAGCACCGATGGTCGCCGCGATCGCGCCCTCGAGCATGAACGGCAGCTGGATGAACAGGTTCGACGCCCCCACGAGTCTCATGATGCCTGTCTCACGGCGCCTGCTCATCGCCGAGAGTCGGATCGTCGTCGTGATCAGCAGCACCGCGGCGAGCAGCATGACCCCGGCGATCCCTGCGGCGACCAGGCTCAGGCGGTTCATGACCAGGATCAACGGCTCGACGACCGCGCGCGGGTCACGCACGTCCTCCACGCCCTGACGGCCGGTGAACATGTCGGCCACGACCTGGTACTGGGCGGGGTCCACCAGCGAGACGCGGAACGAGGCCTGCATCTGGTCGGCCGTCAGGCCCTGGGCCCACCACTCGTCGGCGAACCGTTCCTGGAACGCCGCGAACGCGTCCTCCTGGCTCTCGTAGAACGCCTCGGCCACGTAGGGGTCCAGCGCCTCGGAGTTGAGCTCGTCCCACAGCGCCGTGGTCTGCTCCTCGGTGGTCTCGCCGGCGGCGCAGGTGGCGGCGTCGGACTCCTCGGGGCACAGGTAGATGGTGACCTCGACGCGGTCGTACCAGTCGTCCTTCATCGCGTCGATCTGCAGCTGGAGCAGGCCTGCCGCGCCGACGAACGTCAGCGACACGAACGTCACCAGGATCACCGAGACGGCCATCGACAGGTTGCGGCGCAGGCCGATCCCGATCTCGGACAGGATGAACTGGAGTCTCATCAGCGCCCCGATCCGTAGACGCCACGCGACTGGTCGCGGACCATCTGGCCCATCTCCAGCTCCACGACCCGCTTGCGCATCTGGTCGACGATCTCGTCGTCGTGGGTGGCCATGACCACCGTGGTTCCCGTCCTGTTGATGCGGTCCAGCAGTCGCATGATCCCCACCGAGGTCGTGGGGTCGAGGTTCCCGGTGGGTTCGTCCGCCAGCAGGATCGACGGGCGGTTGACGAACGCGCGGGCGATCGCCACACGCTGCTGCTCACCGCCGGACAGCTCGTGGGGCAGGCGCTTCTCCTTGCCGCCCAGCCCCACCAGCTCCAGGGTGTCGGGGACGGTGGTGAGGATGTGGTGCCGGGGCCTGCCGATGACCTGCAGGGCGAACGCCACGTTCTCGAACACGGTCTTGTTGGGCAGCAGCCTGAAGTCCTGGAACACCGCGCCCATCTGCCGGCGCAGGTGCGGGACCTTCCACGTGGACAGCGTCGACAGGTTGCGACCGGCCACGAACACGCGCCCTCCGGTGGGGCGCTCCTCACGCAGCACCAACCGCAGGAAGGTCGACTTGCCCGACCCGGACGCGCCCACGAGGAACACGAACTCCCCGCGCTCGACCTCCAGGTCGATGGCGTCCAGCGCCGGGCGTGCGCCACGGGCGTAGACCTTGGTGACGTTCTCGAATCGGATCACAGGTTGGGCCAGTCTGAGGGGGGCGTGGACACGGCGCGGGTCGCGGCCTGACAGCGGTCGCGGCTCGCGCCGGGACGAGCGTAGGCAGGTGCACGGTGTGGATCGGGCATGACACGCCGCCCCCGGCCGCCGGACCCGTGGCGAATCCGGACAAGCAGTCACAGACCATGACAGTCGGTGCCACTCGGGGTGCGGGGACACGCTCCGGCGTGCACCGTGGATGTCGGGAGAAGGTGCGGTGCCCGCACCACGTGGCGAGAACCGGGAGGGTCATGGCGCCGACCACGGGTCAGGAGCGACGACCGGGTGCCGGCGGGTCCGGCGTCGCGGTCGGTGGGGCCGCCTGGTTCATGCTGTACCTGCTGGTGGCGGTCACCCCGCTGATGATCGCGGTGCTCGCCGACCCGCCACCCGGGCGTGACCTGTGGACCGAGATCTCGGTAGGCCTGGGCTTCGTGGGGCTGTCGATGCTGGGCCTGCAGTTCGCCGTCGTGAGCCGGTTCTCGGCGGTGAACGCCCCGTTCGGGTTGGACGCGGTGCTGCAGTACCACCGCGAGATCTCGTACGTGGCGATGGCGTTCGTGCTGGCCCACCCCGTGATCATCTTCGTGCGCCGGCCCGAGATGCTCGAGGTCCTGAACGTGGTGGAGGCCGACTGGCAGGCACGGTTCGGGGTCCTGTCCGTGGCGGCGCTGCTCGCCCTGGTCGCCACGTCGGTGTGGCGGCGCCCGCTGCGGCTGCGGTACGAGGTCTGGCGTGTGCTGCACGGCATCCTGGCCACGGTCGTGGTGATCGCGGCGCTGCTGCACATCGAGCAGGTCGGCTACTACGTCGACGGCCCCTGGAAGCGCACCCTGTGGGCGGTCATGTCCCTGGCGTTCGTCGCACTGCTCGCCAACGTGTACCTGATCCAGCCGCTGCGGATCCGGCGGCGGCCGTGGCGGGTCACCTCGGTCACGCCCGCCAACGGGTCGGCGTGGACGGTCGAGCTCAGCCCCGTGGGTCACGACGGGATCCGGTTCGTGCCCGGGCAGTTCGCCTGGCTGACGTTCGGGCGCAGCCCGTTCGCGGTGCGGGAGCACCCCTTCTCGATCGCCTCGTCGGCGGAGGAACCGGGATCGGTGCAGTTCGCGATCTCGGAGGCGGGGGACTTCACGTCCCGGATCGGGGAGCTCGAGCCGGGCACCCGCGCGTACCTGGACGGCCCGTACGGGGTCTTCAGCTACGAGCGGCAGGAGGGCCCCCGGTTCGTGTTCGTCGCCGGCGGCATCGGCATCGCGCCGGTCCTGAGCATGCTGCGCACCCTCGCCGACCGCGGCGACTCACGGCCCTGCCTGCTGCTGCTGGGCAACCCGTCCCTGGAGGCCGCCCCGTACCGGCAGGAGGTGGAGGAGCTGGGTGACCGCCTCGACCTCACCGTCGTCCACGTCCTGGACGACCCGCCGCAGGGGTGGGAGGGCGAGACGGGCTTCATCGACGGTGACGTGCTGGACCGTCACCTGGGTGAGGGGTTCGAGAGGGCCCGGTACTTCCTGTGCGGGCCCGTGCCCATGACCGACGCCGTGCAGGCCGCCCTGGCCGAGCGGGGCGTCCCGACCGACCACGTCAACCTCGAGCTGTTCGAGCTCGTCTGAGGAGGTGGCTGCTGTGCGTCATCAGCTCGTCCGGACCGCGGTGTGGATCAAGGCCGGCCTGCTGCTCGCCGCTGTGGTGGTGTTCGCCCTGCTCGCGATCCAGAACTGACCCCGGGCCCGTCAGGCCTGGGCGTCCTGACCCCGGCGCCACCGGATGCCCGCCTCGATGAACCCGTCGATGTCGCCGTCGAACACCGAGGAGGGGTTCCCGACCTCGTGCTCGGTGCGCAGGTCCTTGACCATCTGGTACGGCTGCAGGACGTAGGAGCGCATCTGGTCGCCCCAGCTGGCCTTGATGTCCCCGGCGAGCTCCTTCTGGGTCGCCTTCTCCTCCGCCTGCCGCAGCACGAGCAGCCGGGACTGCAGGACGCGCATGGCGGCCGCACGGTTCTGGATCTGGCTCTTCTCGTTCTGCATCGACACCACGGTCCCGGTGGGGATGTGGGTCAGGCGCACCGCGGAGTCGGTGGTGTTGACGGACTGCCCACCGGGCCCGGAGGAGCGGAACACGTCCACCTTGATCTCGTTCTCGGGGATGTCGATGTGGTCGGTCTGCTCGATCAGGGGCACCACCTCGACCGCGGCGAACGACGTCTGGCGCCGTCCCTGGTTGTCGAACGGCGAGATCCGCACCAGGCGGTGGGTGCCGGCCTCGACGGACAGGGTCCCGTAGGCGTAGGGCGACTTGACCTCGAAGGTGGCCGACTTCAGCCCGGCCTCCTCGGCGTAGGACGTGTCGAGCACGGCGGTGGGGTAGCCGTGTCGCTCGGCCCAGCGCAGGTACATCCGCAGGAGCATCTCGGCGAAGTCCGCCGCGTCCACGCCGCCGGCACCGGCCCGGATGGTGACGACGGCCTCGCGTGCGTCGTACTCGCCGCTCAGGAGGGTGCGCACCTCGAGCGCGCCGAGGTCCCTGCGCAGGGTCGCGAGCTCCTTCTCGGCGTCCTCGAGGGTCTCGGCGTCGTTCTCCTCACGGGCCATCTCGACCAGGGTGTCGAGGTCGTCGATGCGCTGCTCGAACCCCTCGATGCGGTCCAGGTCGCTCTGGGCGTGGGACAACGCCGAGGTGACCTTCTGCGCCGCGTCCGCGTCGTCCCACAGGTCAGGGGCGGACGCCTGGTCCGAGAGCTCGGCGATGCGTTCACGCAGCGCGTCGGGGTCGGTGACGGCCCTGATCGTCCCCAGGGTGGTGCGCAGGGCGGTGAGCTCGGCGGAGAAGTCGGTTGCTGCCACGACCGACCAGGCTACCTTCTTCGTTCGGGGGACCGCGGCGGCTATGGTTCGTTCGGTTGCCTGAGGAAGTCTGCGCTCGAGTCGATGACGAACGAGAGGGCCACGCCCATGACGCACGTGCCTGGAACGACGCTCCCGGCCTTCCACACCCTGCACGACGGCTGGGCCCTGGAGGCCCTCGACGGCCCGGTCCCTGAGCGGTTGCGCGGGAAGACGGTGCCCGCCCAGGTCCCTGGGAGCGCTCACACCGATCTGCTGGCGGCAGGGTTGATCCCCGACCCGTACGTGGACCGGAACGAGGAGGAGCTGGTCTGGGCCCACCGCACCACCTGGCGCTACGCGACCGACCTCCACGTCGAGCCCCCCGCCGACGACGAGCGGGTCGACCTCGTCATGCGCGGGCTGGACACGGTGGCGACCGTCGCCATCGACGGCCACGAGGTGCTGCGGACGGTGAACCAGCACCGCAGCCACCGCGTGGACGTCCGCGACCGGCTCGCGTCCGGGGCGGCGCGCCTGGAGGTGACGTTCGCCTCGGCCCTGGAGCACGCCGAGGCCGTGGAGCGCGAGCTGGGGCGGCGCGAGCACGTCTACCCGCACCCGTTCAACATGGTGCGCAAGATGGCCTGCAGCTTCGGCTGGGACTGGGGACCGGACCTGCAGACCGCGGGGATGTGGCGCCCCGTCGGCCTGGAGCGGTGGCGCGTCGCACGCCTGGCGCAGGTGCGCCCCTTGGTGACCGTGGAGCCCGGGCAGCACGGCGTGGCGGGCACGGTCACGGTGCACGTGGACGTCGAGCGCTCGGGTCTGCCCGCACCTTCGGGCGACACCGACGAGGTGCCGTTGCGGCTGGACGTCCGGGTCCAGGGACCGGTCGGTGAGCCCGGCGGTCGGCCGGCCTCGGCGACCGTGGAGCTGGCGCCGGGTGCGACGTCGGCGACCGTGGCGGTGGTGGTCCCGGACGTGGCGCTGTGGTGGCCGCGGGGCTACGGGGCCCAGCCCCGCTACGACCTGACCGTGGAGCTCGCGACCGTCGACGGTCACGACGTCCTGGCCCGTGTCGAGCGGCGAATCGGGTTCCGCAGCGTGCACGTGGACACCGAGCCCGACGAGCACGGGACACCGTTCACGGTGCACGTCAACGGCCGCCCGGTGTTCGTCAAGGGCGCCAACTGGATCCCGGACGACCACTTCCTGACCCGGGTGGATCGCGACCGCTACGCCCGCCGCATCGACCAGGCGGCCGCGGCGAACCTCAACCTGCTGCGGATCTGGGGCGGGGGCATCTACGAGGACGAGGACTTCTACGACCTGTGCGACGAGCGCGGCATGCTCGTCTGGCAGGACTTCCTGTTCGCGTGCGCCTCCTACCCCGAGGAGGAGCCGCTGCGCGGAGAGGTCGAGGCCGAGGCGAGGGAGAACGTCGTCCGGCTCATGAGCCACCCGTCGCTGGTGGTGTGGAACGGGGCGAACGAGAACATCTGGGGGTTCGTGGACTGGGGCTGGCCCCTGCAGCTGCAGGGCCGCACCTGGGGCCTGGGCTACTACACCGAGCTGCTGCCGCGGGTGGTCGCCGAGCTCGACCCGACCCGCCCCTACAGCGACAACAGCCCGTTCAGCCCGCACGTGCCGTACACCGAGCGGCACCCGAACGACCCCGACCACGGGACCCACCACCAGTGGGAGTGCTGGAACCGCCAGGACTACGCCCACTACCGGGACGACGTGCCCCGCTTCTGCTCGGAGTTCGGCTGGCAGGGTCCGGCGACCTGGGCCACGTTGACCCGAGCGGTGCCGCCGGACGCGCTGCACAAGGAGTCGCCGGCGTTCCTGCTGCACCAGAAGGCCGAGGACGGCAACGGCAAGCTCGATCGCGGCCTGGGGCCCCACCTGCCGGTGCCCGAGGACTTCGAGGACTGGCACTGGGCCACCCAGCTCAACCAGGCGCGCGCGGTGCGGCACGCCCTCGAGCACTACCGGTCGTGGTGGCCCCGCACGGCAGGAGTCGTGGTGTGGCAGCTGAACGACTGCTGGCCGGTGACGTCGTGGGCGGCGGTCGACGGTGACGAGCGGCTCAAGCCGCTCTGGTACGCGTTGCGGTCGGCGTACGCCGAACGGGTCCTGACCGTCCAGCCCCGCGGCGGCCGGTTGTGCGTGGTGGCCGTGAACGACACGGACCAGGTGTGGTCGGGGGCCCTGGTGGCCGGTCGGACGTCGCTGGATGGCGTGGACCTCGCGCGGGCGTCGCTGGGGCTCGACGTCCCCGCGCGGGAGGTGCAGGTCCTGCCCCTGCCCGCCGACGTCGCCGTGGCCGGCGACCCGAACCGGGAGATCCTGGTCGTGCAGCCCGAGGAGGGCCTGTACCGCGCTAGCGACGAAGAACCGGTCCGCGCGGTGCACCTCTGGGTCGAGGACAAGGACCTGACCTACCACGGTGCGCCGTTCACCACCGATGTCCAGCAGGTGGATGGCGGCTACCGCGTCGTGATCCGCGCGCGAGCCTTCCTGCGAGACGCCACCGTCCTCGCGGACAAGGTGGCCGATGATGCCCGGGTGGACCGGCAGCTGGTCACGCTCCTCGCAGGCGAGGAGGCGGTGGTGACGGTGCGCACCGACGCGCATCTGGACCCGCAGGACCTGGTGTCGCCACGGGTCCTGAGGAGTGTGAACGGCCTGGTCGCAGGGGGCGCCGGCGGGTGACCGCCGGCGGGCGCAGGGGGAGGTCGGCAGGTCGGCGATGGGGCCGAGGAGGGGGTGAGGCCGCGCGAGGGAGCGAGGCCTGCGGGACGCCGGTGGAGGCGACCGGGCGCGGATGACTGTCCACGTCGTGGTCGCGCGACCACCGCTGTGATCAGCGCTTTCGTCAGGGAATGTCCTTCGTAACCAACTCGTGACCACGCCTGCTTCCGTCTGGATGTGACGCGGGCTACATTGTGGGAACGCTCCAACGTGGGAGCGCACCCACAGCCACCAAAGGGGATATGGCATGAAGTGGACTCGAAGCCGACCGGCGAGCCTCCTCGCGGTCGGGGCAGCATCCGCCCTCCTGCTGACGGCATGCGGAGGCGACGGAGACCCGGAGCCGGGCGCCAACGGCGGCGGCGGCAACGACAACGGGGGTGACGGCGAGGTCACCCTGAGCATCGCCTTCTGGGGCGACTTCGGCCTCGGCCCTCTGGTCGAGCAGTACGAGGCCGAGAACGAGGGTGTGACGATCCGCCTCAACGAGGGGGAGTTCAACGCCCAGCACGAGAGCCTGCAGCAGAACCTGATCGCGGGCAGCGGCGCCCCCGACATCGCGGCGATCGACGGCGACTACATCGTGCAGTTCCGTGAGCAGGGCGACCAGTTCGTCAACCTGCTCGACATGGGCGCCGGCGACTACGAGGGCGAGTACCTCGAGTGGAAGTGGCAGCAGTCGATGACCGGTGACGGGGCCCAGATCGGCCTCGGTACCGACGTCGGCGGCCTGGCCATGTGCTACCGGCACGACCTCTTCGAGGAGGCCGGGCTGCCCAGCGACCGCGACGAGGTCTCGGCGCTGTGGCCCACCTGGGAGGACTTCATCGAGGTCGGCCAGGAGTACGTCGAGGCGACCGGTGACCGGTTCATCGACAACGCCACCAACGTGTTCAACCCGATCATGGGTCAGCAGCCGGTGGGCTACTTCACCGAGAACGAGGAGCTCGCCATGGACGGCGGGCCCCGGGTCGCGTTCGACCTCACCACCCAGATGATCGACGCGGGCATCTCCGCCGGCATCCCGGCCTGGTCGGACGAGTGGAACGCGGGCTTCGCCAACGGCGACTTCGCCGTGCTGGCCTGCCCCGCCTGGATGACCGGGCACATCCGCAACATGGCACCGGACACCGCCGGCCAGTGGGACATCGCCGACATCCCCGGCGGTGGCGGCAACTGGGGCGGGTCGTGGCTGACGATCCCGGCCCAGGGTGACAACACCCAGGCGGCGTACGACTTCGTCGAGTGGCTCATCCAGCCCGAGCAGCAGATCGCCATCTTCAACAACGTCGGCAACCTGCCCTCGCAGCCGGCGCTGTACGAGGACCCGGCGATCCAGGAGCACACGGACGAGTTCTTCAACAACGCCCCCACGGGTCAGATCTTCTCGGCCACGGCACTCGGCCTGGAGCCGCAGTACATCGGCCGTAACGCGGGCCCGGTCCGCGTCGAGGTCGAGAACGTCCTGAACGACATCCAGGGCGGCAACGTCTCGGCCGAGGAGGGCTGGGAGCGCGCGGTGTCCGACGCCGAGCGCGCCGCGATGGACTGATCGGCTCGCCCGTCCCTGACGGGGAGCACGAGGGTGGGGTGCGCCGGCTCGGCGCACCCCACCCCGCCCGGCGCTCGAGGCGCCACCCACATCTCTCTCCACCCGGTGCACCGGCGCACCGGACGCCCCAGGAGGTTCCATGTCCACCGCCAGCGGGAGGGCCGCGACGGATGTCGCGACCGCACCCCCCGGTGAGAGCCCCGGCAGCCCAGCCCCGCGAAAGACGCCCACCTGGAGCGAACGCTGGGGCCGGTTCGACCACAAGGTGGTCCCGTACCTGCTCATCTCGCCGTTCTTCATCCTGTTCGCCGTCTTCGGGCTGTTCCCCCTCGCCTTCAACGGCGTGGTCGCGTTCCGTCGCTGGAGCCTGAGGAACCCGGCCGCCGACGGCTGGGCCGGCTTCGACCAGTTCACCCGCCTGATCGGTGACGACCGCTTCTGGAACGCGCTGGGCAACACGTTCGGGATCTTCTTCCTCTCGACCGTCCCGCAGCTGTTCATGGCGCTGATCATCGCGTCGTTGCTGAACCGGCGGCTGCGCGCGCAGAGCTTCTTCCGGGTCGGCATCCTGCTGCCCTACGTCACCCCGATCGTCGCCTCGACGCTGGTGTTCTCCCAGGTGTTCGGACGGGACTACGGCTTGGCGAACTGGGTCCTCGGGTTCCTGGGGGTCACCACGGAGCTCGGTGGCGGCATCATCATCGACGGTGTCGACTGGAGAGCGACCAAGCTCACGTCGTGGATCGCCATCGCGCTGATGGTGAACTGGAAGTGGATCGGGTACAACGCCCTGCTCTACCTCGCCGCGATGCAGTCGATCCCCAAGGACGTCTACGAGGCCGCCGCCCTGGACGGTGCGGGGGCCTGGACCCAGCTGTGGAAGATCACCGTCCCGATGATCCGTCCCATGGTCCTGTTCACCGTGGTGATCTCGACGATCAACGGTCTGCAGCTGTTCACCGAACCGATGCTCTTCGACACGAACCCCCAGAGCGCGTCCGGCGGCACCCGAGGACAGTTCCAGACGGTCGGGGTCCTGATCTACCAGACGGGATGGAAGAACGGGAACCTCGGCTACGCCGCAGCGATGTCGTGGGCCCTGTTCCTGATCATCGTGGTCCTCGCGTCCTTCAACGCGTTCCTGGCCAACAAGCTCGGCGGAGGTAAGCGATGAGCACCAGCGGCACCGCTGTCACCGGTGACGCCCCCACGACGGGCATGGCCGGGGCGACACCCACCAAGGAGATCCGTCCCACCGACGGCAGCCCGCGGCGCAAGGCGGCGCTGCTGGGGCGTTCACCTCAGGACACCTCCGCGGGGTTCTGGAACTACCTTCTGCTGATCACCGCGATCCTCGGCTCGGCGTTCCCGCTCTACTGGATGTTCGTCGTGGCGACCGGCACCGACGCCACGCTGGCGCGGATCCCTCCGCAGGTCGTCCCGGGGGACAACTTCCTGCACAACGTCGGGGTCGTGCTCGGCAACGTCTCGGAGCAGGGGCGCTCGTACGCCAACGCCCAGTTCGCGAGCTCGATGGTCAACAGCGTCATCGTCACGACCCTGGTCACGGCGGGCATGCTGTTCTTCTGCTCGCTCGCCGGTTTCGCGTTCGCGAAGCTCAAGTTCAAGGGCCGCGACAAGCTGATGGTCATCGTGATCCTGACGCTCACGATCCCCAACCAGCTCGGTGTGGTCGCGCTGTACATCATCATCTCCCAGTTCGGCTGGGAGGGGCAGCTCGTCTCGGTGATCGTGCCGGGGCTGGTCACGGCGTTCGGTGTGTTCTACATGCGCCAGTTCATCCAGGACTCGGTCCCGGACGAGCTCATCGAGTCCGCACGGGTGGACGGGGCCTCGACGTTCCGCGTCTACTGGAACCTGGTGCTTCCGATCGTGCGCCCCGCACTGGGCGTGCTCGGTCTGCTGACCGCGGTCGGCACCTGGAACGAGTTCCAGTGGGCGCTCATCGCTCTTGGCGGTACCGACAACAAGACGATCGGTGTGGCACTGAGCGACCTCGCGTCGGGCAACTACGTCCGGTACCGCATCGTTCTCGCTGGCTCGTTCCTGGCCACCCTGCCGCTGATCCTGCTGCTGTTCGTCGCGGGCAAGCAGATCGTGCGCGGCATCATGGAGGGTGCCGTCAAGGCCTGACCTCCCGCAGTTCCCGACCCCGTCTCCCGGTGAGCACCGCACCAGGAGGCGGGGTCGGTCGTATGCGGCTCGAGTGCCGGTCGCGTCAGGCCTGAGTTCGGTCATTCGCTTAGTGCCTGAGATTTCTGGTCGTGAGGGCGTCGATGATGGCTTGTCGGTCGGCGTCGATCTGCGGCGGGATGGTCTGGGTGGCGCCGTTGGCCGTGATGGTCGCCGAGCGCAGCGGCCTGAGTTGGCGGATGACGTTGCGGATCGCGAGTCCAGAGCGTCGCTGGACCTCGCGGGAAACGGCCAGGGCGGTGAAC
>NZ_AXCZ01000301.1 GCF_000767165.1 Cellulomonas bogoriensis 69B4 = DSM 16987 | reverse complement strand
CGCCCTGCTGTGCGCCAGGGGTGTCCGTCCCGCCCTGCTGGGCCCGCCGACGTCGCTCACGCTCGATGCGCCACAGGAAGTCGGGGTCGTCGTCCGGCGCCGGGGGGCCGGTGCGCCGGGTGCGTGGGCGGCCGGGGGGCGTGGGGCGCACGGGACGGTAGCCGGGGTTGCTCGCGCCACCGTCGGTGCGGTGCAGCCGGCTGATGAGGATCCACACCAGGGGCCCGAGCACCGGCAGGAGCACGATCACCGCGACCCACAGGGCCGGGTGCAGGCCGTTGCGTTCCTGCTCCTGGGACCGGGAGAGGTCGATCAGGGCGTAGATCGCCATGGCCAGGGGGATGACGTACACGAGGTACCGCATGACCCCAGCCTAGGCAGACCGGCGCCGGTGCACCCCCTCATCCCATCTGCCGTCGTCCCCCGGACGTGCCTTCCGGGGGCCACCGGTGGCACCGGTGCGGCGGCCTAGGGTGGTGGGGTGCCTCTTCTCGTGTACTCGGTCCTGCGCCTGCTGCTGTTCGGTCTGGCCCTCGTCGCCCTCGCGCTGGCGGGCATGGGCGGGTGGCTACTGCTGCTGGTCGCGACGGTCGTGGCGCTCGCGCTGTCCTACCTGTTCCTGGGAGGCCCGCGGGACCGTGCCTCCCGGTGGATGTCCGAGCGTGCCGAGCGCCGCCGCCGCGAGGGCGCGCCGCTGTCGCCCGCTGCGGCCGCCGACCTCGCCGCGGAGGACGCCGAGGCCGACGCCGTGCACGCCCGCACGGCCTCACATGGCCAGGCCGACCCCCAGCAGGACCCCGTACCCCAGCTCGAGCATCCCGGTGCCGGCCAGGACGGGCCGCAGCAGGACGCCCCGGGCGCCGAGCAGGACGGTGGCGACGAGCAGCCCGGCGGGCAGCGCTAGGAGCAGCACGAGCAGGGTCCACGGCGCCACGGGGGCGCACGCCACGGCGAGCAGGAACGGCACCACGATCATCGCCGCGTACAGGCGGCGCGCACGGTGGTCGCCGATGCGCGTGGCGAGGGTGCGCTTGCCGGCCACGACGTCGGTGGGGATGTCGCGGATGTTGTTGACCTCCAGCAGGGCGCACGCGAGGAGCCCGATGCCGACGGCACCTGCGACCGCGGGCCAGGAGATCCGGTCGGCCTGGGTGTAGGTGGTGCCCAGGACGGCGACCAGCCCGAAGAACACGAACACCCCTACCTCGCCCAGGCCCCGGTACCCGTACGGCGACCGGCCACCGGTGTACGTCCACGCCGCACCGATCGCCAGCGCACCCACGGCGAGCAGCCACCAGTGGCCCGAGACCGCCACGAGCGCGAGCCCCAGCAACGCACCCAGGGCGAGGAACCCGAACGCGGCCCCGCGCACCTGGGTGGGCGGCGCGGCGCCCGAGGCCGTCAGCCGCAGGGGTCCCACCCGGTCGGTGTCGGTGCCCCGGACCCCGTCGGAGTAGTCGTTGGCGTAGTTGACCCCTACCTGCAGGGCCAGGGCGACCCCGGCGGCGAGCAGCGCGCGGGGCACCGACGCCGAGCCAAGGTGCGCCGCGGCCCCGGTCCCCACCAGCACCGGGGCGACCGCCGCGGGCAACGTCCGCAGGCGTGCGCCCTCGACCCACTCACCGATGGTCGCCATCGTCCTCCGTCCACGTCGTGACCTGCGCGCCGGTCGCGCCCAGGGTCCTCGCCGCCACCTCGGCGGCCGCACGGCGGTCGACCTTGCCCGGTCCGGTGACCGGCAGGGCGTCCACGAGCACCAGGTGCCGGGGGGCGTGCGCGCGCCCCAGGCTACGCGTGCGCGCCCGCAGG
>NZ_AXCZ01000339.1 GCF_000767165.1 Cellulomonas bogoriensis 69B4 = DSM 16987 | reverse complement strand
CGGGGCCGGTGCCCCACGCGTGACGTCCCGCACCACCTCGACGGGCACCCGCACCCCGTCCACGACCAGGCCCTCACGGGCGGCCCGCACACCGGCCTCGACCCTGGCGACCTCCCACCGGCGCCGGAACGCCTCGTGCCAGCGCAGCTCGGTGCACGCCGCACGAGCCCGGTCCACGGCCTGCGCGACCCCCTCGAGCTCGGCGACCGGCACCAACGGATGACCCACGCGACCTGACACGCCCCCCACCCTACGGAGGGCACGGACCGCCCCGGCGCGCCACACTGGGCCGATGAGCCCAGCGCCGAGCGTCTCGTCGTCGATCACCGTCCGGCTGCAGGTCCAGGCCCGGCCCACCGCCGTCAGCGAGCTCACCACCGCGATCGAGCACGCCGAGGGCATCGTGACCGCACTGGACGTCACGGTCTCGGACCCCGAACGCATCGGGGTGGACGTCACGTGCGCGACCCGCGGGCAGGAGCACGCCGACACGATCGTCGCCGCCCTGCGCGACCTGCCCGGGGTGGACGTCGAGCGGGTCAGCGACCGCACCTTCCTGCTGCACCTGGGTGGGAAGCTGTCCATCGAGCCCAAGGTGCCCCTGCGCAACCGCGACGACCTGTCGATGGCGTACACCCCCGGGGTCGCCCGTGTGTGCGAGGCGATCGCCGCCCACCCCGAGGACGCCCGCAACCTCACCATCAAGCGCAACACCATCGCCGTCGTCACCGACGGGACCGCGGTGCTGGGCCTGGGTGACGTCGGCCCGCTCGCGGCGCTGCCCGTCATGGAGGGCAAGGCCGCCCTGTTCAAGCGGTTCGCCGGGATCGACGCGTTCCCCGTGGCCCTGGACACCACCGACGTCGACACGATCGTGGAGACGGTGTGCGCGATCGCGCCCGTGTTCGCGGGCATCAACCTGGAGGACATCTCGGCCCCGCGCTGCTTCGAGGTGGAACGTCGGTTGCGTGAACGCCTCGACATCCCCGTGTTCCACGACGACCAGCACGGGACGGCGATCGTCGCGCTCGCCGCCCTCACCAACGCCCTGACCGTCGTCGGCAAGCAGATCACCGACGTGCGCGTGGTGATGTCCGGTGCCGGGGCCGCCGGGACGGCGGTGCTGCGACTGCTCCTGGAGGCCGGGGTGCGGGACGCCGTGGTGTGCGACGTCGACGGGGTGGTGCACCCCGACCGGC
>NZ_AXCZ01000424.1 GCF_000767165.1 Cellulomonas bogoriensis 69B4 = DSM 16987 | reverse complement strand
TGGACCGCCGAGCACACCAACCCGACCGGTGTCAGCGGCACCCTCGCCGAGGCCCTGGTCGGGGCGGACGTGTTCATCGGGCTGTCCGCCCCGGACATCCTCACCGCCGACGACGTGGCCCGCATGGCACCGGACTCGATCGTCTTCGCCATGGCCAACCCCCGGCCCGAGGTCGATCCCGACGACGCCGCCCGGCACGCGGCGGTCGTGGGCACCGGCAGGTCGGACTTCGCGAACCAGATCAACAACGTGCTCGCCTTCCCCGGGGTGTTCCGGGGCCTGCTGGACGCCCGCTCCCACGAGATCACCCCGCGCATGCTGCTCGCCGCGGCCTACGCGCTCGCGTCGGTCATCAGCCCCGAGGAGCTCAACCCGACGTACATCATCCCCAGCGTCTTCAACCCCGAGGCCACCACAGCCGTCGCCGCCGCCGTCGAGGAGGCCGCCCGCGCCGACCACCCCTGACCGGGCCGACACGCCCCCACGGGCACCGCCGAGATCGTGACTTTCTCTCGAGAACGTGCCTTCAAAGTCACGTTCTCGGCCGAGAAGCACGATCTCGACGGTGTAGGTCGGGGCTTGGGGCGGGGTGGGGGTGGGGCTCGTGGCGGG
>NZ_AXCZ01000300.1 GCF_000767165.1 Cellulomonas bogoriensis 69B4 = DSM 16987 | reverse complement strand
GGACATCATCTCCATCTCCCGCGGCACGAATCTCGTACAAGGACTGCCCGAAGCACTCGCGTTGGCCCAACGTTCCGGGGCGATCGTCGTGGTGGCCTCGCCTGGGTCAGTCGGTATCGAGACCTTCAACCTCGACCTTGCCGGGGCGAACGGGATGGTAGTGGTGGAAGCTGCTGGCCCTGACGGGCTCCCGGTGCCGGGGCTGTCGATCTCCCACCCCCTGGTCACCGTCGCCGCCCCCGGAGCCCAGATGCGGATCCACAACGGCTACGACAACTGGGACACCTACCGCCTCCAGAACGGCACGTCCCTAGCCGCCCCCTGGGTCGCCGGCGCGTTGGCCCTGGTCTGGTCTGAGCACCCCGAGGCGACGGGCAACCAGATCATCCAGACCCTGCTCCGCCACACCTTTCAGAACAACGGGGACATGGACCGCCACGGTGACTCCCTGGGGTACGGGACGGTCTCGATCCTGAACATGCTCAGCGCCGACCCCACTACCTACCCCGACACCAACCCCCTCCTACGCGACGGCCCCCGCGTGTACCCCTCCATCGCCGAGATCACCGGGGAAGCACCGCCGGAGGACGGGCCCACGACCCCGGCCCCGGACGCAGGTGCCGGTGAGGTGCCCTCCGGTGAGGGCGGGGGCCTTCCGGGTGTCGTGGTCCTGGGGGCGGTGGCAGCTGGCGGGGTGGTTCTTCTGGCCGTGGTGGTGGTGGTCGTGGTCGTTGTTGCACGTCGTCACAGGGAAGGACAGAGCTGATGCGCCCCTCCGAGGAACTGCGAGTCGTGGGTGAACACCCCAGGTCCGCGCTCAACGAGATCCAGGGCGAAGCCCTAGACCTGGCCGGTCACTCCTTGGAAGTCGACCGGTTCGCCGAGCGGGTCTTGCACTACGCCGGGGACGTCGGGATGGAAGGCAACGCCGCTGATTTGGCCGCCGAACGCATCGCCGACCTCGCCAAACGAGTGCTCGAGGCTACGGAGCAAGTCCGCCAGGCGGCGCGTGCCGCGGACGATGCGCACGTTGCGCTGAAGGCGGCCCAGGATGCCTACCACGCCCTGCCTCCAGACCGGATCTCCCCCCAGGAAGAGTCCCAGATCCGGCGGGACCTGGCGGTCGCTGCGGCGCCCTTCGGGTTGGTCCCGGCTCTGGCTGGGGGCACGCTCGGTGCCGATCAGGAAATCGAACGACGCAACGCAGAAATGCGCCGAGCCCGCGACGAGGCCGCCCAGCAAGCGCTCAACCTCCTGGACGCCCAGATGGAATACGCTGCGCTAGCCCTACCCAGGTCGTTCGAACACCACGACATAGACATCGACCTCGACTTAACCGTCGACCCCGTGACACACACGGAACCGACCGGCTCGTCGACTGGTTCTGGTGGTGTGGGTCCGCGTGGTGGCGCTGGGGGTGGTCAGCCGTTGCGGGCTGGTGAGTGGTCCGGGGCCGGGACGGGCCCGGGTCTGACCGGGTTCACCGCCGGGTCAGGGGCAGGGGCCGGATCGTTCGGTGGTGTGGGTGGGGCTGGTGGCGGGCACACCACCAGTGGTGGTGGGCTCGTCGGGTCTGCTCCGACCTTGGGGTCGGGGTGGGCTGATGGGTCCCTGATCGGCACCACACCCGGCACCGGGGCCGGCACCGGTGCGGGTGCCGGAGCTGGAGGGTTCGGCACCGGCGCTGCCGGAGGCGCCGGCGGTGCAGCTGCCGGTGGAGCGGCGATCGGTGCCGCGGCCCTGGGCGCCACCGGACTGGGACGCGGCGGCCTGAACTCCGCGATGAACCCCGGCCTCCGGCCCGGCACCACACCCACCACG
>NZ_AXCZ01000298.1 GCF_000767165.1 Cellulomonas bogoriensis 69B4 = DSM 16987 | reverse complement strand
CATCGAGGAGATCACCGGCGGCGAGATCGGTGAAACGCTTCCCGGAGAAGCTGCCCCTGAGTCTCGACCTGAAGCTGGCGAGCGTGACGAAAGCGGCAACGCTGCGGCGTCCCCGTGGTTCTTGCTCGGGATCGGGCTATTCGCCATGGCGGTCGTCGCGGGAGTGCTAATTGCGATCGTAGTGATGCGTACGCGCAACAAGAGAGGACAGGTCTGATGCGGCGTTCTGAAGAACTGGCGCTGGTAGGCGAGTTGCCCACGGAAGCTGTCTGGGAGATCGGCAATGAGTACACGCACCTGAAGCACGGTGGCCAGAGGCTCTTTGTAGAGGCGCGTATGCGTTATCAACGGGCGCACGAGACGGGGATGGAGGGCGAGGCGGCGGAGCGCGCGACCCAGAAAATCGGTGAGATCTGCAGGACCGTCGGCCGAATCGCAGATGAGATCCGCGTGACCGGAGAAATTGTCGGGCAGGCGCAGAAGGCGATTCTGGAGGCGCGAGCCGCATATAACGATTTGCCTCCCGATCGGATCTCCCCCGCGGAGGAGGTGCGGATCCGTGCTGGTGGCGCACTGAGAGGGCTCCCTGGGGGGCTTCTTGGGGTTGGAGTCAGCTCCTACGCTGCGGATCAGGAAGTGCAGGAGGCAAACCAGCGACAGATGCGGATTCGTGACGCAGCAGCAGAGAGAGTCCTTATGCAGCTGAATAGTGAGATTCGCAACGCTGTCGACAGTCTCCCTCTTCACGACTCTGGGCGGTCGGGCTACACAGTGTCCGAAACGGGGGAAACTGGAAACGGGGGAGGGGCGGCACCGCCTGGAACAAGGATTTCGAGTACCTACGGCGGTAACGGTAGTCACGTGGGCGGCTCCGTCGGTGGAGGTTCAGCCCTCTTGGCCGGAGCCGGTGGTGGCGCCTACCAGGCTGATGAGCGAACCTGGTCGAACTCGGGTGCGGTCGATGGGCGAGACAGTGGCGTTGGCGGGGTGGGCGCCGCGAGCGCGACTGCCAGCGCTCCTAGCGGTGGGGCATTCACGTCGGCTGGCGGTGGCGCCGGTGGCTGGGCTGACGGATCGCTCCAGGGGACGGCGCCTGGTGCTGGTCAGGCTTCAGCTGGGGGCAGCGGACTAGGAACGGGCGGGGTGGGCGCTGCGGGTGGTGCGGCCGCCGGCGGTGCCGCAATCGGTGGTGCCGCAATGGGTGCAGCTGGCCTGGGCCGTGCAGGACTGTCAGCAGGCCTACCGGCTGGCACGCCTGGATCTCTCCGACCTGGGGGTTTGGGAGGTGCGGGCACCGGCGGTGCCGGCAGCGCCGGTGCCAGTGGTATAGGCACTGCGGGAGGCCGGCCAGGCGTCGGCGGGCTGGGTGGTGCTGGGAACGGTGCAGCAGGGCTCGGTGCTACGGGCGCGGGTGGGGCGGGTTCGGGCGCTGGAGCTGGCGGCAGGGGCCTTGGCTCGACGCTCGCAGGAGGCACCGGTGTGACCGGGTCCGGGACGCCGGGTCAAGCTGCTGGAGCCGGGGCGGGTGGCCGAGGCGGTCCGGTCGCCGCGGGGATGCCCATGGGCGGTGGTGCCGGTGCCGCACCCGGGCAGGAGAAGCGCCGCCGCCATGGCTTCGGGTACGCGGTTCCCGACTTCAGCACGCCTGAGGCGCCTACGCGGCATCCCTCGCAGATGGCTGGATCGCGGGACAACCTGCCGCAGCCGCCGCTGCAGGCCCGGCGCGAGGAAGAGGATGACTGGTAGGTCGAGCCTCCGAAGGCGGCGTCTCCTCGCACCGGTGGCTTGCGTGACCGTGGCCCTGGGCGCCTTCGTGGGCGCGGTCCCGGGTGCG
>NZ_AXCZ01000296.1 GCF_000767165.1 Cellulomonas bogoriensis 69B4 = DSM 16987 | reverse complement strand
GCCATCTGGCAATGGCACGACGGGGAGAGGGCGGGCCTGGAGGCCGGTGGCGACCCCGCCTTGCCACGTCTGGTCCCGGGGTCGGTGTTCCTCGACCTGGACACCACACTCATCAGAGCCCGGTACTGGCACGCGGCGACCGGTGACGATGAGGCGCTGACCTGCCCTGACACCCCCGAGGAACGCAAGGATGCTCTGTGGCGTCGGCACTGGATACCGTTCCTGGACGAGCGCCTGCCCCTGGTCCTGGACGGTCAGGGACCTGAGGGGCTGGTCACCTTCAGGTTCGACGTCGAGTCCGGGCGGCAGTGGGTGGCTCAGCTCACCGTGCCGCAGAGGGTGGCATGGTGGCACCGGTACGTCGGCCGGGGGGCGTGGGACGTCGACGCGCATGGGCGCTGGGTGGTGCACCCGCGCAAGCTCCCCCGTGTACCGGCCGACCTCCCGCCCTCAGGACGAGCCGCGCTCACCGAGGTCACCTGAGCATCCGTGGCGGTTCCGCGCCCGGACCGCGCGACAGTCGATCACACGGCTCACGAGGGCCGGTGGTCCTCGTCGCCGGGACGGTCGGGGCGGGTCTCGTCGGCGTCGAGCTCGGCGCGGGCCAGCTCCAGGTCACGGGTGAGCTCGTCGACGACCAGCAGCTCCCGGCGGACCTTGCCCGTCCGGTACCCCGCGCGCGCCACCATGTGCGCGGCCACCGGTGAGGTGAGCATCTGGAACAGGGACACCAGGATCAGCATCCACAGGATCGGGCCCGAACGGAGCCGCAGAGCCAACCCCAGCAGCATCAGGATCAGCCCCAGGACCTGGGGCTTGGTCGCCGTGTGCATGCGGGCCAGCAGGTCCGGGAACCGCACCAGCCCCACCCCCGCCGCGAGGGTCAGCAGCGCACCGCACACCAGGAGCACCCCCGCCAGGACGTCCACCGCCGTCGTCACCGGTGCACCTCCCCCTGCGCCGGGCCACCATGGTGCTCGGCGTCGTGGGCCGCGAGGTCCGCGTCCTCCGCCGCCAGACGCTCGGCCTCCAACGCCGCGACCTCCTCCTTGGTGAGGATCCGGCCCTCACCCTCAGGTTCCACCGCCGCGAACCGGGCGATCGTCACCGAACCCACGAACCCGACCAGGGCCACCGCCACCAGGATCGGCACCGTGTCCACCCGCCGGGACCAGGCGGCCTCCACCGCAATCGCCCCCACGATCGCGCTGGTCGTGATGTCCAGCGCCACCGTCCGGTCCAGCATGCTGGGGCCCTTCTCGACCCGGATCAGCGCCAGGACCGCCGCGACCGTCAAGAACGCGCCCGCCACCACCACCGCGACGATCACCGGTCGACCTCCTCGTTGCCGATCTCGGCCTGCGGCACCGGGCACGCCTCCTGCGAGGGCGCACCCTGCAGGCCGGGGTGCCCGGCCGCGTCACGGGGGTTACGGGTCAGGCCCGCCGCCGCCAGCTCCTCGTCCGACGCGAAGGCGCGCAGCACCCGGGCCTCGGTGTCCAGGATGTTCGTGCGCGCGCCCTCCACACCGCCGGCCAGGTCCACGTCCAGGACGTGGATGTACAGCACCGACGACACCCGGTGGGCCTCCACCACGATCGACCCCGGGACCAACGAGCACAGCTCGGCCGTCAACGTCAGGTACAGGTCCGAGTGGCTGCGCAGGTGCACCCCGATCACCGCCGCGCGCGGCGCCCGGCCCGGACGGAACGCCAGGTACGTCACCTGGGCGCTCGCGACCACCAGGTCGATCACGAACCGGTACGCCAGGTACGCGGTCGGCAGCACGTGGACCCGGCCCCCGAACTGCACCTGCGGCAACGGCATCAACCGGGTCACCACCACCGCGAGCGTCGCCC
>NZ_AXCZ01000303.1 GCF_000767165.1 Cellulomonas bogoriensis 69B4 = DSM 16987 | reverse complement strand
GGGCAGCAGCTGACCTTCACCCCGGTCCACGGGTTCGCCGGTACCGCCGACCCCGTCACCTACCGGGTCGCCGACGCCTACGGGCAGTCCACCACCGGGACGTACACGCCCACCGTCGTCCCGCCGCCGGCCCCCACGGCCCCCGACCGCGCGTCCACCGGCACCGGAACCGACCCCCAGCACACGACGGTCACGGTGCCCGAGTCCGGGACCGTCACCCTGCTCGACCAGGCGGGGCTGCCCGCCACCACTGTCACCGTCCCCGGGCAGGGCACCTACACCCTCGACGGGCAGGGACACATCGAGTTCGTCGCCGTCCACGGGTTCAGCGGCACCCCCGACCCCGTGGCCTACCGGGTCACCGACGCCTACGGGCAGACCGCCGACGGCACCTACACCCCCACCGTGCAGCCCCCGCCGGCCCCCGAGCCCGCGCCCGGGACCACCACCGGGGTGGGGCTGGACCCCCACCAGCACCAGGTCCCCGTCCCGACCGGCGGCACCGTCACCCTCGTCGGCGCCGACAGCACCACCGGCAGCGAGCTGACCGTCGCGGGCGAAGGACGGTACGTCCTGGACCCGACCACGGGCGTGGTGACGTTCGACCCCGTGCTCGGGTTCGCGGGCACCGCGACCGGTGTCACCGTCCGGGTCGTCGACGCCTACGGGCAGGTGGTCGACAGCGTGTTCGTGCCCGTGGTCCAGGCACCGCCCGGCCCCACGGCCGCCGACCTGTCGTCCACCGGCCCGCAGGGCGCCCCCCAGGCGGCCGACACCGTCCTGGAGGCACCCACCGGCGGCACCGTCACGCTGCTCACCGCAGACGGCGACCCCACCGACCAGGTGGACGTCCCCGGCCAGGGCACGTACCTGCTCGACCCCGCCACCGGCCGGTTGACGTTCGAGCCCGACGCCGCGTTCTCGGGCGCCGCGACCCCGGTCACCTACCAGGTCACCGACGCCTACGGGCAGAGCGCCACCGCCACCTACAGTGCGTACGTGGTGGCCGACCCGGCCGCACCGCCGGCCGAGCCCGGTGAGCCCGGTGAGCCCGAGGGGCCCGCGGACCCGCCCGCCCAGCCGGAGGACACCGGTGACGACGCAGGCGAGCCGGAGGGCGAACCGGCGCTGCCGGTCACCGGGACCCAGGCCCTGGGCCTCCTCGCGCTCGCGACCGGCCTGGTCCTCGCCGGCGTCGCCACCCTCCTGTGGCGCCGCAGCGCACGAGGCGCGCACGACCCCGCCTGACCGCCGTACCCGCACCACCGCTGTACCCGCACCACCGCTGTACCCGCACCACCGCTGTACCCGCCCGACCCACCGTCAGGTACCGCGAAGGCCCGGCCGCACCACGCGGACCGGGCCTTCGCCCTGCAGATGTCAGCCCCACCCAGCACACTCGTGCCCAGGGCCGGCATGGCGTGGTCGCACCGGACCACGCCCAGGACGACGGGGGGCCGATGGACCACCAGCAGGCACGGCGGGTCAAGGAGCAGGTCGCGCAGCACGTGCGCGCCCTGCTCGCCGAGCACCCCGCACCACGATCAGCACCCGGCCCCCAGGTGTCCCTGGGGCTCGCCCCCCGCCCCGACGGGTCCTTCGCCCTGGCCGTCCGCTACCAGCTGGGCGCACCCACCACCCGCATGGTCGCCCGGCAGGTCGCCGAGCAGGTCGGCCCCGACGTCGACATCCGCCGCACCGGACGCATCCACACCACCCCCGTGCCCACCGGGCCCCGCGCGCCCGTGCGC
>NZ_AXCZ01000295.1 GCF_000767165.1 Cellulomonas bogoriensis 69B4 = DSM 16987 | reverse complement strand
ACCCCGTCACCGGACTCTTCACCTCCGTCGACCCTGTCGTCGGAGGCAACACCACCGCCTATGCGTACCCGCAAGACCCGGTAAACAAAACCGACCTCGACGGACATCGGAGCAAGTGGAGGAAAGCCTGGAGCAAGGTTGGATCGGCTGCGCGCACGGTGGGACGAGGCGCGTCCGCCGCGTGGAAGTTTGGCGTGAGGCACAGAGATTCGATTGCCCTTGGTTTGACTGTTGTTGGGCTTGTGGTGTGCTCGGCGTGCGCCGTCGCAGGACTTGCAATCTCTGCTGTCAGCGCAGGTTACTCTTGCGCTAAACGGCGCGTCGGAGATTGTGCCATCGGAGTTGCCTCTGTTGCCACCGGTGGAACTGGCGCGGCACTCCTGAGGGGGGGCGTCTCTGATAAGGGCCGGTCGCGCACTCTCAGCTTCGAGCCGCAGAATCTCTCGGCTTTCGCCCACCAGATATATACGTAGGGCCTACGGCGGTGTAATGGTAGGTGCTGGCCGTTTCTCGCGCGGAATGGTGCACGGCTATAACGTCTTGAGTGCTGGCTTCGGCGGTGTTGGAGCGGTGCGAAGTTGTCGTTGAACATGCAGGACCCGCGAGTGGCGAGCGATGGCCCAGGTATTGGAGGCGCAATGGCGAAGATTGTTCTTGTCGATAGTGCGATAGAGGTTCGGCTTAACAGGCTCGAGCGACTTTCATCACTATTCTTTGGCCAGATTAGGGTCAGGCGAGAGCACCTGGTCGATGCGCGTGTAATCGATCGTCCGACACAAGATGTAGTCGATTACCTGGCGGACGTCACACTGTTATATGCGTTGGGTGCGCCAACCCGAATTAACACTATTGACCCGCGAGCGCGAACTCGTGCTCAAGCAGAAGAAGGCCGAGCCTGCATCGTTGCGTACAGGGCCAGGGCTGCCGCGCTTCTGACATTTAGGCCAAACTGTTCGGGGTGGACTCTGCTTCTTGTTTCGAGCGGCGACTCGAACGAGATCGTAGAGCACCTGACCCCTAGCTCAGCGTAATGTCGAATGCCTCATTGTGGGAAGCTTGGTTCGAGGTGAACCGCTAGGGAACTGGCAGTGAAATGCAGCCTGGTGCTCACAGTCTCGAGCAAGAACTCGTTGGTCGATGACCGGTACTCCAGATCGCCGACCTGCTCACGCACATCGATCGGCGTCCCGAGCAGGTCATCGTCGTCCTCCCACGCGTGCACCAGGGCGTCGCGAAACTTCAGGACGGCGACCGGCGTGGCGCGTGCTCCTGGCGGTGTCCACTCGGGATCGTTGTAGACGAAGCGCAGGGTCAGCGTCGGAGTCTGAACTCGGTAGTCGAAGCCTACGAACTGCATGTCGTGCAAGCGAACCCAAGTACCGGTGTCTGTCTGGAACTCGTACGGTGTGAAGTCGCCGCGCTCCAGGCTGCTGGCGGCGATTCCCGTGAACCCGACGGCTGCCCGTCCGGCAACGGCCGACGGAGAACGTGCCGACACCACAGGTTCCGGCTTCCGCTTGAAGAGTGCCATTGGGGAATGTTACCGGCTCATCACCGCCGCGGGGCTGCAGGGGTCGATGGGTCGCCTCGCCTCCGCGGGTGACAACGCCGCCATGGAGTCCTGGGACGCCTTGCTGCAGAAGAACGTCCTGGACCGTCGCCGCTGGGCCACGCGCGATGAGTTGCACGACGTGATGGTGTTCTGGATCGAACGGACCTACAACCGTTGTCGACGCCAGCGGGCCCTCGGCAAGCTCACCCCGGTCGAGTTCGAGCTCGCCTTCACCGCCCAGAACGCCGCCCTTGCGGCATAATCACCACTCACCCCGTGTCAACCGACCCTGCAGCAGTCCCGGGGATCGGACCTGGGTGTGACGGTCACTGATGGTGTGGTGCAGGTGACGTT
>NZ_AXCZ01000314.1 GCF_000767165.1 Cellulomonas bogoriensis 69B4 = DSM 16987 | reverse complement strand
CACACGCCTGGCGTGAAGCCGCGGGCCGAGCGCGTCAGGTCGCCGTCGGGGGCGCCGGGCACCCAGAACCCGGTGACGCCGTGACGCGCGGGTGCGGTGCCCGTGAAGAGCGTCGCCAGCCCGGGTGGTGTCTGGCAGCTCGGCCGGGACGGCTCGAGCGCACCGCCCCACCCCTCCGCGCGGACCTGCGCGAGGTGCGGCAGGTGCCCGCGGGACAGGAGCTCGTCGGTGACCCAGGCGGCAGCGCCGTCCCAGACGAGCCAGAAGACCGTCACGGTGCTTCCGAGCGCATCAGCTCGGGCAGGTCCGCCACGGAGTCGACGACCGCGCCGGCGCGCGGCAGCGACGGGTCGCCCGACTGCAGCGCAAACTTGCCCGTGCGCACCTGCACGGTCCGCGCGCCGAACGCGAGGCCCATGGCGACGTCCGTCGACGCGTCGTCGCCCACGACCCATGTGCGGCCCGGGTCCATGGAACCCGGGGCCGATCGCAGCGCGAGCCGCACGAAGTCGGTGCTCGGCTTGCCGACGACGAGCGCCTCGACGGCGGCCGCGTGCTCGAGCGCGGCGACGACCGCTCCCGTGTCGAGGTGGGCGACGCCGCCCGAGAGGAAGAACCGGCCCTTCTGCAGCGCAACGAGACGCGCCCCGCCGTGCAGCGCCGCGAACGCGCCGTCGAGCAGGTCGTACGTGAGGCTGTGACGCACGTCGCCGACCACGACGTGCGTCGGCTCCTCGCCCGGCCCCACCACCGTGAGCCGCGCGGCGAGCTCGGCGGTGACCGCGGCGGTGCCGAGCACGAGCACACGCGCCCCGGGGTCGTCGGCCAGCGCGACGGACGCCGCGACCACGGGGGTGAACAGCTCCTGGGCCGGCACCTCGAGCCCGCGCGCGACGAGTGCCGCGTGCAGGTCGGCGGTGCCCTGCGAGTCGGTGTTCGTGAGGAAGCGCAGGACGTGCCCGTCGGCGCGCAGCCTCCGGACGGCCTCGGCGGCTCCGTCGATGACTCCGTCACGCGTGTAGAGCGTGCCCTCAAGATCCAGCAGGACGGTCTGCGGCGTCGTCACGGAACCTCCGCCAGGTCGGGGCGCGAGCGCACGCTGTCGCGCAGGAACGAGAGCTTGGAGTAGACGCCACGCCGTGCGTCGAGGCCCGCGGCGGTGAGCTGCGCCTCGAGCCAACGCGCGACGACGTCGAGCTCGTCGAGGACCTCCTGCTCGTCGCACGGCCGCACGGTGCGGCTCCGGATGTACTCGAGCTCGCACTGCACCATCGCGACGTCGGGGGCGTCCACGAGGCGCGAGTGGTCGAAGAAGACGCCGTACAGGTGCCCGGTGCGCAACGACTCGAGGTTGATGTCGTACCGCACACGGCGGAACGGCGGCAGCGCGACGACGTCGACGCCGAAGCGGTCCCGTGCGTACGCCGTGAAGTCCGGGATCTCCCCGCTCTCCCGGAGGTGCCGCTCGCCGCGGCGCGTCGCGTCCTCGCGGAACCACTTGCGCTTGATCGTGTAGCCGCCGGTCGACAGCGGGATGAAGGACACGTAGCCCTGCTCCTGCG
>NZ_AXCZ01000523.1 GCF_000767165.1 Cellulomonas bogoriensis 69B4 = DSM 16987 | reverse complement strand
TGGGCCTCGATCGCCTCGCGGGTGTGGTGGAAGATCGGGCGGGCGCGTAGGTCGGTCTTGGACATGCGGAAGGACTGCTCGACGCGCCAGAGGTCGTGGTAGGAGCTGATCACCTCCTCGGCGCTCATCAGCTCGGCGGGGATGTTGGTGACGTAGCCCTTCAGCCCCACCAGGGACCGGGCACGTGCGAGTGCGCCGGTGTCCAGGCTGCGCCCGGTGGGGGTGG
>NZ_AXCZ01000483.1 GCF_000767165.1 Cellulomonas bogoriensis 69B4 = DSM 16987 | reverse complement strand
TGGTTGAGGTAGTCCCAGCCCTGGAACTCGTCACCGTGCTCCGGGACGAAGCCCGGCAGCGAGCCGTCGCGCAGCGCGTTGTAGAGCTGGACCGTCGCGGCCCACACGTCGGTGCCCACGTCGAGGACGTACTTGTGCTCGATCTCCTCGCCGGGGAACAGGCGGCGGTAGTAGCACTGGTGGTTGTTGAGGAACAGCGAGTGCGCGCGGTGCAGCCGTGCCGCGGTCTCCAGCAACGGCCACCACGCGCCGTCGGGCCGTGCGGTCGGCTCGGGCGTGACCCGCACGAGCAGCGCTCGGGTGTCGTCGACCCGCACCCGAGTCCACACGTGCACGCCGGCGTCGACGCCGGGCGCGGCCGGGGCG
>NZ_AXCZ01000413.1 GCF_000767165.1 Cellulomonas bogoriensis 69B4 = DSM 16987 | reverse complement strand
GAGGTCGCGGTCGTCAGGACGACGACCACGGGGCGCACCTCCTGGGCCTCCTCGACGGTCAGCACCGGCACGTCGGCGAACCCGGCGGCGGCGAGCGTGCGCGCGACGACCTCGACCTGCTCGGGGTGGGTCGCGACGACCGCGACGTCCTGCGCGGCCAGGGGTCGGTCGACGTCCCCGTGGCGCCATCGCCGGCCCAGCAGTCGGACCACCTGGTCGGTGACGGCGCGGGCCTCGGCGGGGGACGACGTCGTGCAGCCCTCGTGGGTCACGGGCACGCACAGCACCCCCGGTCGGGTGCCGTCCAGGTCGGTGGGGTCCTCCTGGTCGGGTGCGGCCAGGCGGTCGTCGTAGGCGAGGGCGGAGACCTCCTGCCGCAGCCGCGGGTGCAAGGTGCGGCTGCGCGCGAGCAGGTACCCGCGCCCTGACGGCACGGTCCGGTGGCCCTCGGCGAGCCACTCCAGGGCGGACCGGTCCACGGGCTCGGGATGGTGGCCGTGGGCCTGGGGCGGGAGGCGGCCGTGGTCACCGACCAGGAGCAGTCGGTCGGCACGATCGGCGACGGCCAGGACCCCGGCGAGGGGCACCTGGCCGGCGTCGGCGACGACGAGGACGTCGGGCCGTCGCTGGCCGAGCGCGCCGTCGGCGACGTCCCACACGGGTG
>NZ_AXCZ01000332.1 GCF_000767165.1 Cellulomonas bogoriensis 69B4 = DSM 16987 | reverse complement strand
CCGGGGCGTCCCTGACGGGTGTCAGGGCGAACGGCACCGTTCAGGAGTGGTCGGTGCGGGTGCTCGCCGCACTGGCCGGGCAGGGGGTGGGGCTGTGAGGGTAGGACCGGTCCAGGTCGTTGAGACCGGCGAGGAGGGTCGCGAGGTCGACGTCGGTGCCGGGCGATGCCTCGGGCAGGGGGTGGCCGGAGCGTGTGCGGGGGCGCCGGCGGAGCAGCAGGTCGACGGCGGGCTCCTCGGGCAGCCGGGGTGCGTGCGCGACGACCCTGCCGGCGAGCTGCCGCAGGGCACCGGCACCGGCCGTCGGGGCGTTCTCGCGACGGTGGTAGCCGAGTGCCGCGGCGAGCATCGCCCACGCCTGCTGGTCCGGGCTGCGAGGCCCCGTGGGTGACCCTGCCCAGAAGAGGCAGGTCTGGGTGAGGGCGTCCTGCTCGGGGGCCGGGCCCGTCTGGGCGGGGTGGCCTCCCGTCGGGTCGGCGGCCACGCTCGGGGCCGGGGCGACGTCGTGCCCGGGTACGAGTCCGGTCAGCCAGTCACGGAGTCCGCGCACGGACCAGCAGTCCTCGACGGCGTCGGCGGCGATCTCGGCGAGGCGCTGGTCCCACCCGGACACGTCCCCGTTGTCCCGCATCGTGCACGCCTCGGCGTACTCGAGCACGGGGTCGGCCGGGACGCGCCCCGATCGCGCGGACGGCATGTGGAGCGGCTCGAGGTCCTCGAGGGTCTCGGTCGGCTGGCCGGTCACGACCGCGGCGCGGGTGAGTGCTTCCAGGTCGACCAGCACGCCGTCACGGGTCAGCCGGGTGACGACCTCCTCGCCGACCCCGTGACGTCCGGCGAGTGCGCGCAAGGTCCGGGGCACGTGCGGGCCGAAGTGGTACACGTGCATGCCCGGGTGGCGTCGGCACTGCTCGTCGAGGTGCTCGACGACGTCCAGGAGGAGCTGGCGTTCCTGTGCACGGTCGTGGGCCCACAGGGTCCTCGGGCCGGACGCGGCCGTCCTCATGCCGTCCGGGTCGATCCCGGTTCCGGGGCCGCTGCTCGTCGGCGTGACCATGGTCACCAGGTAGGTCAGGCCCCAGTGCGAGGACCGTCTCTCGGCCCACTGGGGGTCTGCCCGGGTCTGGAGCATGAGGTCGCCGGGGTCGGCTGGTGGGATCGTGGCCAGGACCTCGGGTGCGACCACCGCGTGCTCCACCCGGTGCGGGGCGCTGCCGGCCCACCCGCCTCCGCCCCAGCCGCCGTCGCCGAGCGGCGCGGGCGAGGCG
>NZ_AXCZ01000351.1 GCF_000767165.1 Cellulomonas bogoriensis 69B4 = DSM 16987 | reverse complement strand
GGCGGCGGTCGTGGCCCTGGTGTGGGTGGCGTGGCGCCGCGGAACGTTCTCACCCCGGCGGGTGGCGGCGCTCGCGGCGATGCTCGTGGTGGCTGGGACCGCCGGCGCCCTGGCGGGGCCGCCCCTGGGGGAGGCCCAGCAGCGTTTCGTGCTCCGTGAGGAGCTGGTCCCCCCGTTCGACCCCCGTGACCACCCGTCCCCGCTCTCGGGGTTCCGGCGGTTCGTCAAGGACTGGGACGACACCCCGCTCCTGACCGTGCGGGGGCTGCCGGCGGGCGCGCGGGTGCGCCTGGCCACCATGGACGCCTACGACGGTGTGGTGTGGAACGTGGCCGGGTCGGAGCAGGCCGACGGCTCGGGGCAGTTCCGCCGGGTCGGGCAGAGCATCGACGCCACCGTCCGCGGCACCCGCCACACCGTCCAGGTCGAGGTGCACGACCTGCCGATGGTGTGGTTGCCGACCATCGGGTACGCGGAGTCCTTCACCTTCACCGGGCCCGGTGCCCGCGACCTGACCGGGACGTTGCGCTACAACGACGCGACCGGCACGGCCGTCCTGACCGAGGGCGTGCCGTCGGGCGCCAGGTGGACCACCGAGGTCGTGGTCCCGCACGCACCGAGCGACGAGGAGATCGGCAGCGCCCCGGCCGCCCCGGTGAGCCTGCCGGAGCCGGAGGGCGTGCCGGACGCCGTGCCGTTGTTCGCCGGTGAGATCGCCGGGACGGCGACGTCCCCGGTGCTGATCGCCCGCACCCTGGAGCGTGGTCTGGCCGAGCGCGGTTGGTTCTCCCACGGCCTGGTCGACGCGGGCCAGTACCCGTCCCTGTCGGGCCACGGCGCGGACAGGATGACGACGTTGCTGACCGGCGACCTGATGGTGGGTGACGGTGAGCAGTACGCGTCGGCGATGGCGCTGATGGCCCGCGAGATGGGCCTCCCGGCCCGGGTGGTGCTCGGCTTCCAGGCCGAGGACGAGGACGACCCGGGTGAGGAGGTCACGTTCCTCGGCGAGCACGTCCAGGCCTGGGTCGAGGTCGCGTTCGCGGGCC
>NZ_AXCZ01000379.1 GCF_000767165.1 Cellulomonas bogoriensis 69B4 = DSM 16987 | reverse complement strand
ACCCCCGACGAGAGCCGCACCCCCCGGGAGGACACCCCGACCGAGCAGTCCGAGCCGCAGCCCCAGGTGGTGCAGCCACCGCCGCCGCAGCCGGACCCGGTGAACCCACCGGACGACGACACCGAGCAGGCGCGCACCGAGGACACCGGTGAGGACGACCGGTCCGGGGTCGACTGGGCGTCGGTGGTGCTGCTCGGAGCCACGGTGGGGGTGCCCTTGCTGCTGCTGGTGCTGCCGCTGCTGCTGATCGCGACGGCCAAGCGGCGACGTCGCGTGCGCCGACGGTCGGCGCCGTCCATGGTGGGCCGGGTCTCGGGCGGGTGGGACGAGCTCTTGGACCAGGCACGGGACCTGGGTCGCCCGGCGCCGCGTGCCGCGACCCGGCGCGAGGTCGCCGTCGAGCTGGTGGGGGCGTTCGCGCCTGCCGGTGAGCCGTCCTCGAGCCGGCGGTCCAGTGCGATCTCGGGCCCGGTCGTGGGCCTGGCGGCGGGCGCCGACGCGGTGGTGTTCGGTCCGGGGGAGCCGGGCCAGGACCAGGTGGAGGCCTACTGGCGTCAGGTCGACGCCGCGGTGGCTGCCATGCAGGAGGCGGTGCCCCGACGGCACCGGTGGCGTGCCCAGTGGTCGGTGGCGTCCCTGCGCGACCGGCGACGTGCCCGCCGCGACCGCGTGTGAGCGACTCGGCCCTGGACGGTGCCGGTTCGCACGGTGCCGATTCGCACGGTGCCGGCCCGGATGGTGCAGCCGCTGAGGGTGCGGGTCGTTACCGTGGGCACATGGCGTTGTCCGGGCAGGTGGTGGCGTTGCGCTCGCGTGCGCGTGCGGTGACCCGCACCCCGGGTGGCCGGGCGGTGGTGGGCTGGGCCCGCCCGGGCGTCCGTCGGG
>NZ_AXCZ01000306.1 GCF_000767165.1 Cellulomonas bogoriensis 69B4 = DSM 16987 | reverse complement strand
CCAGGTCGCCGCCCGCAGCAGCTCCACCCGGACCGGGGGAGCGGCCTCACCCCGGCGCGCCTCACCGGCAGCGGTCTCCACCAGGCCCCGCGCCAGCGCCGCGACCAGCGCCGCGTCCCGGGCCTCCAGGCACACGTCCGCCACCCGCACCTCGACCGTTGGGTACCGCTGCGACAGCCGCGCGTCGAAGTACACCATCCCCGCATCCATGATCGTCCCGGTGGCGACCATCTGCTCCACCACCTCCCGGTACCCGGCCGGGGACCCGAACAGCGCCGTCGGCCCCGCGCTCGGCCACCGGCTCCACACCTGGGAGCGGTAGCTCGCATAGCTGCTGTCCGCCCCGTGCCAGAACGGGGAGTTCGTCGACAGCGCCAGCAGCACCGGCAACCACCGGCCGATCCGGTCCAGGACCGCCACACCCTCCTCCTCGTCGGCCACACCCACGTGCACGTGGCACCCGCACGTGAGCTGCTCACGCGCCGTCAGCCCGAACCTCCGGTTCAGCTCCAGGTACCGCGGGTTCGGCGACGAGACCGCCGTCACCTCCACCGGCGAGGTCCCCAGCGCAGCGATCCGCGCCCCCGTCGACGCCGCCGCCTCCTGCGCCCGCCCCCGCGCAGCACGCAGCTCGGCGAACAGCTCGCCCAGGTCCGTGCACGGCCGGGTCCCCGTCTCCAGCTGCTGCTGCTTCAGCTCACCACCCACATCACCACCGGGCACGTCCTGATCGCCCCCCGACTCCTCCACCGCCTTCAGGGCCGCACCAGCGACCGCCGTCGGCACACCGTCAGCACCCAGCAGGAGGTACTCCTCCTCCACGCCCATCGTCCGTCCAGGTGACGTCATGGCAAGCAGTCTGCGGGCGCGTGCGCCATATGTCCTGCGGTGGGCGCCCACCCGGCCCGCACTTGCCCCACGGCCCCAGCCCCGGGACGCTGGACCGACGACCCCAGGAGGCACCATGGCCGACCTACCCCAGATCGCACGCCGGCACCTCGACCTCGCCCGCCAGGACGAGCACGGCCGGTCCGCGGAGCTGCTGATCCACGACGGGGTGCTGCGCCAGACCGTCATCGCCCTGGTCGCGGGCGCCGAGCTCGCCGAGCACAACACCCCGCACGCAGCGACCCTCCAGGTCCTCGCCGGCCACGTCCGCCTCACCGGCGTGCCCGAGCCCGACGTCACCGAAGGCACCCTCGCCCTGCTCACCCACGACCGCCACGGCGTCGCCGCGGTCGTGGACTCCGTGTTCCTGCTCACCACCGTCACCAGCGTCCCGCCCCAGGACGAACCGGCGCGCGCCCGGTGACCACCACGACCACCCGACCTGCCGGACCCGACAGCCCCCGAGCGACGACGGAGGACCAGCATGCGCGTGGCGCGGCTCCACGGCATCGGTGACCTCCGCCTCGCCACCGAACCGGACCCCTCACCACAGCCCGGGCACACCCTCGTCCAGGTCCAGGCCGTCGGCCTGTGCGGGTCGGACCTGCACTGGTTCCACGGCGGCGGGATCGGCGACGCCGCCCTGGACCACCCCCTGGTCCTGGGCCACGAGTTCGCCGGCCTCGCCCTGGACGGCCCCCACGCCGGCAGTCTCGTCGCAGTCGACCCCGCCATCCCGTGCACCACCTGCCGCATGTGCCTGGCCGGGCACCGCAACTTGTGCCCCACGGTCAGGTTCGCCGGCCACGGGACCAACGACGGCGCCCTGCG
>NZ_AXCZ01000522.1 GCF_000767165.1 Cellulomonas bogoriensis 69B4 = DSM 16987 | reverse complement strand
ACCTCCTGCACCCCGTCCCCGACACCCTCGACGCAACCGACGCCGCCATGCTCGAACCCCTCGGCGTCGCCCTGCACGCCATCGACCTGGCCGGCACGCACGCAGCCGACGTCGTCGCCGTCGTCGGCTGCGGACCCATCGGGCTGTGCGCCGTGCAGCTCGCACGCGCCACCGGCGCAGCGACCGTCGTGGCCGTCGACCCGCTGCCCCACCGCCGCGACGCGGCC
>NZ_AXCZ01000304.1 GCF_000767165.1 Cellulomonas bogoriensis 69B4 = DSM 16987 | reverse complement strand
CCGGCTCGCCGAGGAGCAGGTGCCCGGCGCCGACCCGGCCGCGTGGTTCGGCATCGCCCCCGTGTCCACCGACCAGCCGCTGTGGTCGGGGGACCAGGACGTGCCGCTGAGCCCGTCGACCCTCGAGGCCGCCTCGACCTGCGCCCTGCGCTGGGCGCTGGAGGCGGCCGGCGGGCGTGCCGCCGAGTCCCGCGAGCAGTCGCTGGGGACCCTGGTACACGAGATCGCCGCCGCGCTCCCCGCCGGCACCCGCGACGAGCTCGAACGCGCCCTGGACGCCCGGTGGGAGGCCCTGGGGCTTCCCGAGGGCTGGGTGGGGCAGGCCCAACGACGTCGTGCCCTGTCGATGATCGGGCACCTCGCGGGCTACCTGGGTCGGGGGGCGGACGTCGTGGGTGTCGAGGAGAAGTTCGAGGCCAGGCTGGGCAAGGTCCTGCTGCGGGGTACCGTCGACCGGCTCGAGCGGGGCCCGGTCGGGCCCGACGGACGACCGCGGCTGCGGGTCGTGGACCTGAAGACCGGACGCAGCCCGGTCCCGAAGGCCGAGGCCGCACGGCACGCCCAGCTCGGGGCGTACCAGGCTGCGGTCGACGCCGGGGCGTTCGACCACCTGCTCACCGGGGCCGCCAGCGGCGGCGCCGCCCTGGTGTACGTCGGGACGGACAACCGTGCCTGCGCCGAGCGCGAGCAGGTCAGCCCGACGCAGGACGCCGACCCGGAGTGGGTGACGGAGATGCTCGACCACGTCGTCGACGCGGTGTGCCGCTCGACGGTCACCGCCACCACGAACTCCCTGTGCCGCACGTGCCCGGTCACCCGGTCCTGCCCCGCGCAGCCCGAGGGCCGGGTGGTCGGCCAGTGACGGCCCTCAGCGCCCGGCGCATCGCCGAGATCCTCGGCCGCCACAGCCCCACGGACGAGCAGGCCGCGGTCATCGAGGCGCCCCTCGAGCCGCTCCTGGTGGTCGCCGGTGCCGGGTCGGGCAAGACCGAGACGATGGCCTCACGGGTCGTGCACCTGATCGCCAACGACGTCGTGGCCCCCGAGCAGGTGCTCGGTCTGACGTTCACCCGCAAGGCCGCCGCCGAGCTGTCCGAGCGGGTCCGGCACCGGTTGCGGGCCCTGCGCCGGGCCCGTGGGCAGGACGGGGCGCGGGCAGCCCTGACGCTGCCGACGATCTCCACGTACAACTCCTACGCCGCGGGCCTGGTGGGCGACCACGCCCTGCGCATCGGGCTGGAGCCCTCTGCGCGGCTCCTGGGGGAGGCCGCACGGTGGCAGCTCGCCCACGGCCTCGTCGAGCAGTGGGCGGACGACCTCGAGGTCGACCTCGCGCCCTCCACCGTCACCGCCGCCGTCCTGGACCTGGCCGGCGCCCTCGCCGAGCACCTGGTCGAACCGGCGCGGCTGCGTGCCGAGGCCGAGCGGCTCGTCGAGGCCCTCGCGGGCTGCGCCACCACCGTCCCCACCACCGCCAGGCGCAGGTCCTTGGTGCAGGAGGTCCAGCAGTCCTTGCGGCTGCGGGCCCGGCTGGTGGACCTGGTGGAGGCGTTCAGCGAGGCCAAGCGCGCCGCGGACGTCCTCGACTTCGCCGACCAGGTGGCGCTCGCCGCCCGTCTGGCGCGAGAGGTCCCCGACGTGGGTGCGGGGGAGCGGGCACGGTACGGCGTCGTCCTGCTCGACGAGTACCAGGACACCTCCGTGGCCCAGCTGGAGCTCCTGCGGAACCTGTACGGCTC
>NZ_AXCZ01000524.1 GCF_000767165.1 Cellulomonas bogoriensis 69B4 = DSM 16987 | reverse complement strand
ACCCGGTGACCGCCGTCGGTGACCCCCACCAGGCGATCTACGGGTGGCGGGGGGCGAGCGCCGGGGGGCTGGCGCGGTTCCCCGAGCACTTCCCACCGGGCGCCGGTGCGACCAGCCCGCAGACCCGGGTGCTGGCCCTGGCCACGTCCTGGCGCAACGACGCCGCCGTGCTGGAGGCCGCCAACACCGTGGCCGCACCCCTGCGGG
>NZ_AXCZ01000294.1 GCF_000767165.1 Cellulomonas bogoriensis 69B4 = DSM 16987 | reverse complement strand
GGGACCTCGTAGGTGCCGCTCAGGAACACCCAGCTGTCAGCGGTGACCGCCACCTGCTCGTTGACCTGGACGTAGGCCTCGGGCTGCTGCGCCACCGTGAACTTGATGTCCGTCGAGCCCTCGGTCCCCTCGGGGAGCTTGACCCACGCGGAGATCTCGTAGGTGTCGCCCCGGTTCACCAGGGGGAACAGGTTCATCGCGGGACCGTGCCAGTTGGCCGTCCGGCCCGTCACCGAAAGGCTCTGGGCACCCTCGTAGGCCTCGGTGTCCGTCACGGACACCTGGGCATCGCCCCGCCCGAACCAGCCGTCCGTCCCGGTCTCGAAACCGGTCTCGTGGATCGTGACGATCGGGCCCGGTGCAGGAGACTCACCATCGCCGGGGGTCTCGCCGTCACCGTCACCCGGGCCCTCGCCGTCACCGGGGGTCTCGCCCCCGTCGGCGGGCGCGTCGCCCAGGATCCGGATGTCGTCGATGAGGAACGAGGGGTGCGCACCCGCGAGCGACACCACGTCGACGTACAGCTGGGCCTCCGTACGCCCCTCCGTGAGGACGTACGTGCCACCGATCTCTACCCACTCGTCCCCGCTGACGGGCTTCTGGTACTGACCGACCGTCAGGTACTGCTCTTCGCCGGTCGCGTAGGGAGCCTGCTGAACAGTGAAGTTGAACCCCGTGGAGTCCTCGGGAGTTCCGGTGTCGAGCTTGACCCATGCGGAGATGTCGTACTCCCCCGGCTCAAGGCTCAAAGGCGCGGCGAGGAGGTCCAGGCTGACGCTCTGCCACCCGTCCGCACGGTCGGACACGCGCAGGCTGCGGGTGCCAGTGCGCGCGTCGTCAGTAGTGACGTCAAGGGTGACGGGACCGCGGGCGCCGAATGGCGCGGTCTCTCCGTCCTCGAACGATGTCTCGAAGACGGTGACGGGGTCGGCCGCTGCGACCGCGACCGGTGCCGCGCCCGCTGCGGGGGCGACGATCAGTGCGGCGGCAGCAACCCCCACACCGACACTTTCGAACAACTTGGGCCGTCTCATGAACGCTCCTTTGCGAGGCGGATGCCCTGGGTAGAAATCATGAGAACGGTACGGGGCGCGAACGCCCCGTGGCAATGGCCAGTTCCGATACCCGATAGTTTCGATACCGGGCAGTTCGGGCAGATCATCATCAAGCGGTCCTGATCGGCGTGGGCGAAGTGGGCCCATAGCCGCCCGGATCCCCACCACCGTCACCAACGTGCGAGGTGTGCGATAACCGGACGAAAGGTGCACGAGGTCGCCTCGCATCGGCGTGTCGAGCCCGGCGTGTCTCCCCCGGAATCCAGCGCACGGGAGTCGGGAGCCGCGTGCAGATGATCACCCGAACAGCAGACCTGTTTCACCCCCTGTCCACCTCGCCTGCAGATGTCTGGTCCGCTGAACCCTCTCGGAACGACTGAGGACCCCCGGGCTCGTGCCCGGGGGTCCTCAGTTCGGTGGGTGCTACACGCTGGGAGTGCTCACTCCTCCGTCGCCACGCGACGTCGGGAGATCAGCATCGTCCCGATACCGACCAGCAGGAGCACGGCCAGCACACCGGCGGCGATCGACACACCAGTTCGGGCCAGGGGCCCACCGTCGGCGTCAGCACCGGTCCCGCTGCCCAGCTCGTCGCTGTCACCAGGCTCGCCGGGCGCACCCGGGTCGCCGGGCTCTGCCGGGTCACCAGGCTCCGCCGGGTCGCCGGGCTCTGCCGGGTCGCCGGGCTCTGCCGGGTCGCCGGGCTCTGCCGGGTCACCAGGCTCTGCCGGGTCACCAGGCTGACCAGGGTCACCGGGCTCACCCGGGACGTCGGGCAGACCGGGCACACCGGGCTCGCCCGGCTCGCTCAGCTCGGCGACGAGCTGAGCCACGCCCCACCGGGTGGTGTTCTGGTAGCTCAGACCCGTCGGGTCGGCCCACATCTGCGCACCGGTACGCGAACCGCCCGTGGCGTCGTTGAGCTG
>NZ_AXCZ01000161.1 GCF_000767165.1 Cellulomonas bogoriensis 69B4 = DSM 16987 | reverse complement strand
TGGGCCTCGATCGCCTCGCGGGTGCGGACGAACATCGGCCTGGCGGCGAGGTCGGTCTTGGACATCCGGAACGACTGCTCGACGTGCCAGAGCTCGTGATAGGACCCGATGACCTCGCCGGCTGGCATCAGCTGACCGGGAATGTTGGTCACGTAGCCCTTCAGCCCGACCAAGCGGCGGGCCCTGGCCAGGGCTGCCTCGTCCAGTGCTTGCCCGTCGCCCTTGGCCTTGACGAATCTCGGTGTCCGGGCGGCCTTCTCCCCGGCGATGACCGCGCGGGCCCGGTTCTCCTGCAACGTCAGCGTCTTGGTGTCCCGGGCCGCGCGCTTGGTCGAGTAGGCCCAGAGCGCCCGCCACGATCCCGGGTGCTGCTCGCGGTCCCATACCGGCTCGGCACGTAGCGCTTCGTTGTTCTCACTGCGGTGGCGCCCGGTGCGGGGAGTGATGGTGTCGATGACCTCTCCATCGGTGAACGCGTCCCCGTGCCAGCGGAAGTGCGAGGCCAGGTCCAGCGGCGCCTTGGTCACCCGCGAGCCGACGATGAAGCGCAGGTTCGCCTCCTCCAGCGCAGTCAGATTGGCTGCTGAGAGCATCCCGGCGTCGGCGACGACGACCATGTCCTCGACGTTGTGGCGGTCTTGAAACTGCTTGACGATCGGCACGATCGTGGCTGTCTCGGCCTTGTTGCCCTCATAGCAGCCGATCTCGAGCGGGAACCCGTGCCGGTCGACGAGCAGGCCGACGACGATCTGGGGGTCGACGCGGCGTTCCTTGGAGTAGCCAACCTTGCGCAGGTCGTCTTCCTTCTCGGCCTCGAAGTACAACGTCGTCACGTCGTACAAGCACAGCGAGACATCACCGTTGGTCGCAGCGTGGGTGAAGCACAGCGCGGCGACCTCGTCCCGGTAGGCGCCCGGCCCCTCGCCAGCCACAGCCCGGGCAAGGGTGCGGCGCATCGTCTTCTCACTCGCCGGCCTCACGCCCAGATCTGTCAACACCCGGGCGGTGTCCAAGATCGAGGTCGGCTCCACGATCCGGGCGATCACCAGGTCTCGGAACACCGCATCACCCAGGGTGTCGAAACCCAGATCTGTGAACACCGCGGTCAGGGCGTCGTAGAGCACCCGCGAGGAGGTCCCCACCACCCGGGGCGGCGTGACCAGGCCTCGCTCACGCCTCGCGGGGTCCGGCTCGTCGAAGAGCGCCGGCGTCCCGGGCTGACCGATCAGTGCCGTCCTGGGGGCTGCCGGCTCCAGGCCGAGGTTGAACTCGCCCTGCTTCGTGTCCTCCAACAGTTCTCGCGCCCGCTCCACGAGCAGCCCGAGCTCGGCCTCGGTATGCGCCGAGCCGACGTGGGCGACAATCCGCCGACGGCCATTGACGGACTCAGCGATCTGCACGGCCGTCGCTCCCGAGGCCGTGCGCACCCGTCGAATCCACGCCACCCACCCCACGGTAGAGCACCAATTAGTGCCTCAGAACCACCTTCAGCGCACCCATCACCGCAGGTCAGCGAGTTACGCGATCGCGGATCGCGCCGCGGTGACCAAACTCAGGTGCCGGTCGCGTCAGGGGGTGGCCCCGGCCCCGGGGGCGGGGGGACCGGACGGAGCGGGGGAGGTGGACGCGACAGGCAGCGCCGTTGCTGCCTGTCGCCGACGGAGGCCCCGGACGGCGAGCAGCACCAGGCCGCCCAGCGCACCGAGGAACAGCACCCAGGGTAGGAGGACACCGAAAGTCAGCGCCAGACCCCCGAGCGTCGCGACCAGCGCGTCCCAGCCTCGCACCACGCCCCCGGTGAAGCCGGCGGGTGCGGGCTCGGCGTCCTCGGCGGCCGACCACAGGTGCACGGTGAACGTGGCGAGCGCAGCCTGGTCGGCCAGGTGCGCGCGGCGGGCCGTCATGGCCTCCAGGTCGGACTGCCGTGCGGTGAGCACGCGCTCGGCCTCGACGATCTCGCTGACCGTGCCGGACCGTTCCAGGAGGCCCTCCAGCCGCCCGATGGAGATCTCCAGGGCGCGGGTTCGGGCCTCGAGGTCCAGCAGCGCGTCGGTGACGTCCTCACCGGAGGTGGTGCGGTCGACCACGGTGCCAAGCTCTTCCAACCGGTCCAGCGTCGCCTCCGCGTCCTGGACGGGTAGGCGCACCACGACCCGGGCCGAGCCCTCGCCGTCACGGCCCACGTGCTCCTCGCGCTCCTGGACCAGCCCCCCGGCCATCTCCACGATGTTGACCGTGTGACGGACGGCCTCACGCGGGTCGCCGACCTCGATGTCCAGCGTGCCGGTGACCACCATGTGCCGGACGCCCGCCTGACGGGTGAGGGCGTCGCCGCCGTCGTCGGCCGCGTCGGGAGCGGCGTCCGTGAGGTCGCCGTCGGCTCCACCGGCGGTCGCCTCCTCGCGCGCGTCGGCACTCATGAATCCGAGGGGGGCGTCGGAGTCGTTGCCCGTCGCTCCGGCCCCGCACCCCGCCAGAAGGAGGGAGGCGGTCACGGCCAGGGTCACGGTTCTGCGCATGCCGCCAGGCTAGGAGCACGAATCCGGCGGAACCGCGCACGCCGGGCCATCGTGACCGATTCGTCACGCGCCACGCCGCCGGGTGACCGGACCGTGACCGAGCGTGTGAGGATCTCCCCATGGGTCACGGTCCGTGGGTGTCTCCGCGCGCACGACTGGCCACGCTGCTGCTGAGCAGGGTGGCCGGACCTGACGCGGCCCGGGCCCGGGCCCGCATCCACTCCACGCCCGGCCCCAGGCGGTTCGCGCCGGGGTCGCCGGTGACCCGTGTGCACGGGGACGCCTCCATGTTCGTCGGCGGGGTGCGGGCGCTGCTCCTGCAGTCCTTGCACCCTGCGGCGATGGCCGCCGTCGACGACCACTCGGGGTACCGCGCCGACCCGTGGGGACGGCTGCAACGCACCGCGACGTTCATCGCCACCACCACGTTCGCGACCGTCGGGCACGCCGACCAGGCCGCCGCGGTCGTCCGCGCGGTGCACGCCCGGATCGAGGGCACCACCCCTGACGGGCAGCCCTACCGTGCCGACGACCCCCACCTGCTGCAGTGGGTCCACGTGGCTGAGGTCGAGTCGTTCCTGCAGGCGCACCAGCGGTTCGGGCGTCGGCCCCTCACACCGTCCGAGCAGGACGAGTACGTCGCCCAGGCCGCCCGGATCGGGCAGCTGCTGGGCGCTCCCGACCTGCCCCGGACCGTGGACGAGCTGGGTGCGACGTTGCGCTCCTACCGGCCCGAGCTGCGGGGCACCCCCGCGGCGGTCCGCACAGGGCACTTCCTGCTGCACGACCCGCCCATCCCGCGGGCCGTCAGGCCCGCCTACCGGATGATCACGGGCGCAGGGGTCGGGCTGCTGCCGTCCTGGGCGCGTGCCGAGCTCGACCTGGGCGAGGGGATGCCGGTCCTGCGACGGGTCGGGGGCCACCTGGCCACCAGGACGATCCGTTGGGCCCTGGACCCGGCCCAACCGGCGCCGCCACCAGATGCCTCGCCGGTGCCCGCCCCGGCAGGTGTGACCGCGCCCGCGGGCGGGCGTATGGTGGACCGGTGACCCAAAACACCGCAAATCGGGCGCAGGGGGTGCGGCGTCGGCGCCGGGCAGGACGTCAGCGCGTGTCGGCGTTCATGCTCACCACCGCACTCGCCCTGGTCATGTGGGTGTTCGTGCCCATGGGCGAGGGGGCCGACCACGCCCAGGCCGGCCCGTCCGAGGACCTCCTGGCACTGGTCAACGCCGCCCGGGCAGAGGCCGGTGCCGGACCGTTGACGCTGGACCCGTCGATGACGCAGGTCGCCACCGCGTGGAGCGGGCGCATGGCCGAGGCCGGGTCCATCTCGCACAACCCCGACTACGCCGGGCAGATCCCGTCGGGGTGGTCGGCCGCCGCCGAGAACGTCGCGTTCAACCGGCCCGCCGACGTCAACCGCCTGCACACCCAGTGGATGAACTCCGAGGGCCACCGGGCCAACATCCTCAACCCGCGGTTCACCCACATCGGGATCGGTGTGGTGATCTCCGGTGGCAGCGCCTGGGGCACCCAGGTGTTCGCCACCTACGGCACACCACCCGCGGCGCCCCGCGAGGCGCCCGCCTCCCGCTCCCAGGAGCGCACCGCCCCGGCCGAACCCACCGCCGCAGCGACTCCCAGCCCTGAACCCGCCGCCGAGCCGGAACCCGAGCGGGCGCCGTCGCCGTCGGACTCCGACGAGGCCCGCGAGGACGAGCAGCCCGAACCCGAACCCGAACCGGACCCGGCGGAGCCCGAGGCCGAGGAGGACGCGCCGGAGGAGGACCCCGAGGCCGAGGTGGACGCAGAGGAGGAGGGCGACGAGCCAGCCCCCGTCACCGTGACGCCCTCCGCCGACCCGGCGCCGGCTCCCGTGCTGAGTGCCGACGCCGGTGCCGAGGGCGACCTGACGGCGGACGCCCCCCGCATCGACATCGCGCCCCTCGCCGACGCCCTCGCGATCGGGCGCCTGCAAGAGATCGAGGAGACCCCCCGCGTCGTCTTCGCCGGGGGTGTGGCCTCCGTGCTGCTGTCGGGCCTGGCGTTGATGGCCCGCCGCCCGCGCGGGCTGCGGTGACGAGGCCGGGGGGGCCTACCCTGGCCTCATGAGCGACCGTGCCCCCACGGCGCCCGAACCGGCACTCCGGTTGCGGGGCCTGGTCAAGCGGTTCGGCCGCACGACCGCCGTCGCCGGACTCGACCTCGACATCCCCGCCGGGTCGTTCTACGGGGTCGTGGGGCCCAACGGGGCGGGCAAGACCACCACGCTGTCGATGGCCACCGGCCTGCTCACCCCCGACGCCGGCGAGGTGCGCGTCCACGGGGTGGACGTGTGGGCCACCCCCGGTGCCGCCGCACCGCTGCTCGGGGTGCTCCCTGACGGGGTCCAGGTCTTCGACCGCCTCACCGGGGCCGAGCTGATCGGGTACGCAGGTCTGCTGCGCGGCATGACCCGCGAGGTCATCGCCCCCCGACGCGAGGACCTGCTGACCGCCCTGGACCTCAAGGCCGCCGGCCGCACCCTGGTCGCCGACTACTCCGCCGGCATGACCAAGAAGATCATGCTCGCCTGCGCCCTGGTGCACGCCCCCAGGGTGCTCGTCCTGGACGAGCCCTTCGAGGCCGTCGACCCGGTCTCGGCCCGGGCGATCCGCGCGATCCTCACCGGGTTCGTCGCCGCCGGCGGCACCGTCGTCCTGTCCTCGCACGTGATGGCACTGGTCGAGCAGATGTGCGACCACGTCGCCGTCGTGGCCGCCGGACGGGTCGTCGCGGCGGGCACCGTCACCGACGTCAGCGCCGGGCAGGGGCTGGAGCAACGGTTCGTGGGCCTGGTCGGCGCAGGGGACCGGCACGAGGAGCTCACGTGGTTGCGACCCTCGTCCGGCTGAGGCTCCGCATGCTGGGCCACGTCCTCGGCCGTGAGGTGTGGCGTCTGGTCCTGACCGTCCTGGGGCTGCTGTGGGTGCTGACCAGCCTGCCGACGGTGCTGCTCGGCATGAGGTGGCTCGGCGGGCAACCGGCCGAGATCACCCACGACGTCCTCGTCGTCACCGGGGCAGCGGTCACCCTCGCCTGGGCGCTCGCCCCCCTTCTGGTGCCCGGGATGGACGACTCCCTGGACATCCGCAGGTTCGTGACCTTCGGGCTCACCGCCCCGCGCCTGGTTCCCGGCCTCCTGGCCGCCGGTGCGATCAGCGTCCCCGCCCTCATGACGGGCCTCGTGGCAGCGTCCGCGGCCCTTGCGTGGCAGGGCGCCCCCGCCTCGGCGCTGGCCCTCGCGCTGACGCCCGTCTCCGTCCTGACCTGCATGCTCGCAGCCCGCCTGGCCGCGACCGCCGTCACCGGGGCGCTCGGGTCCCGGCGCTCGCGCGAGGTGACAGCCACCGCGGGCGCGCTCGTGGCGGTCCTGGCGATCCCGCTGCTGGTGGGGATCACGTCCCTGGGCATGGACGCCGCGCTCGAGCGCGTCCCGCAGGTCACCGCGGTGCTCGCCTGGACACCTCTGGGCGCGGGGTGGGCGGCGCCGGGTGCCCTGGCAGAGGGCGACGTGGTCCTCGCAGCGGGCCAGGCCCTGACCGCCACGGCCTGGGTGCTGGTGGGCGCGTGGTGCTGGGGGCGCGCACTGCAG
>NZ_AXCZ01000326.1 GCF_000767165.1 Cellulomonas bogoriensis 69B4 = DSM 16987 | reverse complement strand
GCCCGCCGGCCCCGGCCACGTCAGCTACCGGGACGGGGCCCTGGCCGCCGACCGGTGGAAGGACGCCGTGGGCCGGGCGGTGCAGCACATCCGCGCCGGAGGGCTCGACAAGGTGGTGCTCGCGCGCGACGTCGTCGCCCGGACGACCGCGCCCGTGGACCAGCGCTGGCTGCTGCGCCGCCTGGGCGAGGGCTACGCCTCGTGCTGGACGTTCGCCGTCGACGGCCTGGTGGGCGCCACCCCCGAGCTGCTGCTGCGCAGCGAACGGGGTCTGGTCACCTCGCGGGTGCTCGCCGGGACGATCCGCCGCACCGGGGACGACGAGGCCGACCTGGCCCGCGCCGCGATCCTGGCCCACTCCTCCAAGGACCTGGAGGAGCACGAGTACGCCGTGGACTCCCTCACCCGGGCACTGGAACCGTTCTGCTCGTCCACCAACGTGCCCGAGACCCCGTTCGTGCTGCACCTGCCCAACGTGCTGCACCTGGCCACGGACGTCACCGGGGTGCTCCAGGACCGCCCCCACCCCTCCAGCCTGCACCTCGCGGCAGCCCTGCACCCCACCGCCGCCGTCGCCGGCACACCCACCGACGCTGCGTGCGACCTGATCGCCGGGCTCGAGGGCATGGACCGTGCCCGCTACGCAGGCCCGGTGGGCTGGATGGGCGCCGACGGGGACGGGGAGTGGGGCATCGCCCTGCGCTCGGCCGAGCTCGGTGAGGATCCCCGGACGGTGCGGTTGTTCGCCGGTTGCGGGGTGGTCGCCGCCTCGGACCCGGCCGCCGAGCTCGCCGAGTCCGAGGCCAAGCTCGAACCGATGCGCCACGCGCTGCACGACGCTCAGGACTGACGGACCTCTCGCACCGCCAGCACCACCTGCAGGTCCGTGGCGCGCCCGTCACGGACGACCGTCACGGTCTCCCGCTGGCCCGCGGTGCGTTCACGGACGTGGGCGGTCAGGGACTCGGCCCCCGCCACCCGGTCCGACCCGAGCGCGACCACGACGTCACCCTCGCGCACACCCGCCTCGTCGGCGGGCGAGCCGGGCGTGACCCCGCGCACCAGCGCCCCACGGCGCGTGGCCCCGTCCACCTCGGCGGTGCCGTCGGCGAGCTGCACCCCGAGGAACGCGTGTGCGACGGTCCCGGTCTCCACCAGCTCCTGGGCGACCCTGCCGGCGAGGTTGACCGGGATCGCGAACCCCAGGCCGATGGACCCGCTCTGACCACCCGCGAGCGCCGCGATGGACGACGTGACGCCCACGACCCGACCCTGGGAGTCGAACAGGGGTCCGCCGCTGTTGCCCGGGTTGATCGCGGCGTCGACCTGGATCGCGTTGGTGACCAC
>NZ_AXCZ01000420.1 GCF_000767165.1 Cellulomonas bogoriensis 69B4 = DSM 16987 | reverse complement strand
TCGCCACGGGCCGGTCGAGGGCCGAGACGATGCCCGTGGTGACGGTGCTGTCGAGACCGAGGGGGTTGCCGACGGCCATCACCGCGGCCCCGACGGCCAGGGCGTCAGAGTCCCCGAGGACGGCGGGGTGCAGGTCGTCGGGCGGGTCGACGAGCGTCACGACCGCCAGGTCGGTCGTCGGGTCGCTGCCGGTGACGGTCGCGGGCAGCACGCGCCCGTCCGAGAGGGTGACGTCGAGGCCGCCGTCGACCGCACCGCTGACGACGTGGTCGTTGGTCAGGACGTTGCCGTCGGTGTCGAGCACCAGGCCCGAGCCCTGGCCGGGGCCGGCGGGCGTGGACACGTCCAGGGCGACGACCGAGTGGCGGACGTCCGCTGCGACGGCCTGCCAGTCCGGGCCGGTCGCGGTCCCGGAGGCGGGGACGGTGACCGACTCGTCCTGGGACGTGGTGGGTGGGACGGGGTCGGTGGCCAGGGCGCCCGTGAGGCCCACGGTCACCAGGCTCGTGACCATGGCGGTGGCCACGGCCGTCGCCGCGATCGTCCGCCAGGGCGTGGCGGTCGGGGGCGGGGTGATGGGGCCCGGGGTCGTGGGATCCGGGGTCGGGGGGTACGGGGCTGTGGCGTGGGGCGT
>NZ_AXCZ01000337.1 GCF_000767165.1 Cellulomonas bogoriensis 69B4 = DSM 16987 | reverse complement strand
ACCCCGACGAACGTCTCGGTGCGCTCGTCGGCGCGGTCCGGGTGCCAGGCCAGCTGCACGGTCGACGTGGGGGCGCCGGTCAGGGGCCGGTAGGTGAGGTCACGGCGGTGGTGCAGGCGCGCCAGGGACTGCGGCACCACCAGCAGGCCCACCCCGGCGGCGACCAGCTCGACCGCACCGGCCACGTCCGGGGGCGGGCCCACTGCGGGCTGCCCCGGGTGGCTCTGCCACGTCAGGGGGTCGTCGAGCGTCCGGATCACGACCTCGCCCTCGAGGTCATCGGTGCTGACCTCGTCCACGGCGGTCAGGACGTGGTCCGCGGGGACCACCACGACGGTGGTCTCGGTGTACAGGGGGATGGCGTGCAGGTCGTGGGGGCGCTCGCCCAGCCTCACCAGGCCCATGTCCACGTCCCCGGCCCGGATCAGGGTGAGCTGGTCCGTCACCGGGGCGTGCACCAGCTCCAGCGGGACGTCGGTGCGGTCACGCCACGCCGCGACCCACTTCTGGGGTGTGGTGCCCGGCACGACGAGCAGCCGGAGCCCGGCCTGCGCGCTCAGGACCGGCCCTCGAGTGCCGCGGCGACGTCGGCCCGCACCGCCTCCAGGCGCGCCCGGGCCGTGGCACGCGCCCGCCCCACCCTCTCGGCTGCGTCGGCACCCCCCGCACCTTCAGCGCTGCCCTCGTCGACCGGGACGACGACCTCGAGGTAGCACTTGACCTTCGGCTCGGTCCCGGAGGGGCGCACCACCACCTGGGTGCCGTCCTGGGCGAGCATCCGCACCCCGACGGTCGGGGGCAGGGCATCGGGGCCCTCGGCGGGTCGGGACAGGTCCTCGACCTGCACCACCGGTGACCCTCCCAGGGTCGCGGGGGGTGCGGACCGCACCCCGGCCACGGTCGTGGCGATGCCCTCCACGTCGGTGAACCTCACCGACAGCTGGTCGGTCACGTGCAGCCCGTGACGTAGGGCCAGGTCGTCCAGGAGGTCCAGCAGGGTGCGGCCCTCGGCCTTGGCCTGGGCCGCGACCTGGGCGACGAGCAGGGCAGCGGTCAGTCCGTCCTTGTCGCGGACGACGCCCGGCGCGCAGCAGTAGCCCAGTGCCTCCTCGTACCCCAGCACGAGGTCCTGCACGCGCGCGATCCACTTGAAGCCGGTGAGCGTCGACCGGTGCTGCAGCCCGTGCTCGTCGGCGATGCGGGCCAGCAGGCGTG
>NZ_AXCZ01000395.1 GCF_000767165.1 Cellulomonas bogoriensis 69B4 = DSM 16987 | reverse complement strand
ACCCCGCCGTCGGCGGTGCGGGCGGCGTGCTCGCCCAGCAGCGCCCCGACCTCGTCCCCGTGCAGCACCCGCCACGGCGCGGGGTCTGCCGCAGTGGCGAGCCGGGGGTCGCGGACGGCGACGGCGCACCGGTCGGCGTCCGGGTCGTTGGCGAGCACCAGGTCCGCGTCGGTGTCCCGGGCCAGGGCGAGTGCCAGGTCCATCGCCCCCGGTTCTTCCGGGTTGGGGAACGCGACTGTCGGGAAGTCGGGGTCGGGGTCGGCCTGCTGGGGCACGGTCCGCACCTGCGTGAAGCCGGCGTCGGCGAGGACGCGCTCGGCGACGGGCCCGCCCACGCCGTGCAGCGGGGTGAGCACGATCCGCAGGTCGCGGGGCCCGTCGTCGGCCAGGCCGGCGACGGCGCAGAGGTAGGCCTCCAGGATCTCCTCACCCAGGACGGTCCACCCCGACGAGGGGCGCGGGACCTGCGCCACGGGCCCGACCCGGGCGATGTGGTCGGCGATCTGGGTGTCGGCGGGGCTGACGATCTGGACCCCGCGGGCGTCGTCCGGCACCAGGCGACCTCCGAGGTACACCTTGTACCCGTTGTCGCGGGGCGGGTTGTGGCTGGCGGTGACCATGACGCCGGCGTCGGCCCCCAGGCGGCGGACCGCGAACGCCAGCACAGGGGTGGGCAGGGGGCCGGGCAGCAGGACTGCCTGCGCGCCGGCGCCGGTCACGACGGCGGCGGTGTCGTGGGCGAAGGTCGCCGAGCCGTGGCGGGCGTCGTAGCCGATGACGACC
>NZ_AXCZ01000292.1 GCF_000767165.1 Cellulomonas bogoriensis 69B4 = DSM 16987 | reverse complement strand
ACCGCGCTCGACGCGACGACCGTCCTGGGGGCGTTGGTGGCCCTGGGTGCGGCCGCGGTCGCCCGTATCGGGGTGCTCCACCGGTCCTGGCCCGCCACCTGGGGTGGCGCGGGTGCTCTGGTGGGTGTGGCGGCCGCGTTCCTCACGGCACTTCCGACCGGTGGTGGCGGGCCCACGGTGTGGTCGTTCGTGGGGCTGGCCACGGTGGGCGTGGCCGCGGGGTTCGCCGCGCAGCCGTTGCGCGCCGGCGCCTTGCGGACCGTGTGCACCCTGGCGCTCCTGGTGGCGCTCGGCCTGCTGGGCCACGCCCTGGGTGCGCCCACCCTGACCAGGGGCGCGTTCTTCGTGGTGCTCGCGGCCGGGGTGGGTGTGGCCCTGCTCCTGCAGCACGTCGCCGGCCGGCCGCCACACTCGCCCTGGTCGGGCGCCACCCGGTGGATGGGTGTCGTCGCCGCGGTGGTCGGCGTCCTGCACGGGTGGGGGCCCGGCGCAGACGAGGTTCTCCTCGTGCCGGCGTTCGTCGCAGGTGCCGTCCTCGTGGTCGCGCTCGGGGTGGTGCACGACCGCGTGGTCCTTCAGGCGGCAGGGCCGCTGCTGGCGTGCGTGGCCTGGGTGCTGGGCGCGGGGCAGCTGGGGCGGGACGCGGCCCCCTGGTACACCGTGCCGGTGGGCCTGGCGCTGCTGTCGGTGGTCTCCCTGTGGCGCGCGGACCGCCGTCGTCGGGCCCGCCGACCGGGGTCAGGGCCGTTGGTGGTCACCGAGCTGGTGGGTGTGGTGTTCGTCGTCGGGGCCTCATTCGTGCTGGCGGTCACCGGGGCCCCCGGGCACGCTGCGGCCGCGGCCGTCCTCGGCCTGCTGGTCGTCGCCTGGGGGGTCCTGACGCGGGTGCGACGCCGGGTGGCGACCGGGGTGGTGGTGCTCCTGGCGGCGGTCGTGCTGCTGGTGGTCGTGCCCCTGGTCGAGCTGCTCCCGTCGTGGGGCGGGGCCGGGACGTGGCTCGCGGTCGCGGGCGCGGGCCTGGTGGCGGTGCTCGCCGCCACGTTCCTCGAGCGCGGTCGGGCCGCGGTGAGCGGTCGGTGGAGCGTGTGGAAGGAGCGCACCGGCGACTGGGAGTGACCCCCGTCCCGTGACCGGGTCGGGGCCTGCTGGGACAGTAGGGGCATGCGCATCGACCTCAACAGCGACCTGGGGGAGTCCTTCGGGGCGTGGGGCATGGGCGACGACGAGGCGATCGTCCAGGTCGTGTCCAGCGCCAACGTCGCGTGCGGGTTCCACGCGGGTGACCCGTCCACGATCCGTGCGACGTGCGCCGCCGCCGCGGCCGCCGGGGTGGGTGTGGGTGCCCACGTGGCCTACCGGGACCTGGTGGGCTTCGGGCGCCGGTTCATGGACGTGGCCCCGCGTGAGCTCATCGACGACGTGGTGTACCAGGTCGGTGCCCTTGCGGCCCTGGCGGGGGCCGTGGGGGCGACGGTGGGGCACGTCAAGCCGCACGGTGCCCTCTACAACGCGATCACCCACCACACGGCGCAGGCCAGGGCCGTGGTCACGGCGGTGCGTGAGGTCGACCCCGACCTTCCGCTGCTGGCCCAGCCGGGCACGGTCGTGGCCGACGAGGCGCGCCGCGCGGGCCTGCGCGTGGTGCACGAGGCGTTCGCCGACCGGGCCTACACCCCGCAGGGGCGGCTCGCACCCAGGTCCGAGCCGGGCGCGGTGCTGCACGACCCCGACGCGGTGGCGTCTCGGGCGGTACGGATCGCGACCGAGGGGACGGTCGTGGCGACCGACGGTGCGGTGGTGGACCTGCCCGTCGAGAGCATCTGCGTGCACGGGGACGGACCGGGCGCCGTCGAGGCCGCCAGGGCGGTGCGACGGGCGCTGGACGCGGCCGGGGTCCGGGTCGCGGGCTTCCGGTGAGGCGCGTCGACCGGTTGGGCAGCCACGCGCTGCTGGTCCGGTGCGTCGACGGGGACGACGCCCTCGCGGTGGCCGTGCACCTG
>NZ_AXCZ01000289.1 GCF_000767165.1 Cellulomonas bogoriensis 69B4 = DSM 16987 | reverse complement strand
CATCACCCGATTCACCGCCCCACATGACGACGCCACGCTGATGTGCATCGAGACCGGAAAACGCCCCACCGAAGAACGCGAGGAGTTCATCACGGCGTATGAGGGCCGAATGCTGGGACGGTTCTCATTGGAGCCGGGGATGACGGGTTGCGAAGTGTGGGCTGACTCAGGTCATGGCGCGCGAGTGTTCATCTCCGCCGACGACCCTGCCAGCGTCACCGTGCTGAACTATCGGCTCCCCTCACGATGACCACCTCGCCGGGGCCGCATTGAAGACCTCTCCGTCACGCATCGGCATCTCGGCACGCCGAGGGCGTCGGCGAGCCGCCGCACCAGGGTCCGGGGTCCCGGGCTACTGATCACGGTTGCGCGGGGGTGATCTCTCGGGCGAACAGCACCGAAGGCAGGCCGGCAACCACCGCAGCGCCGGTGCGCTCGAAACCCAGGGATGTATACAACCCGGCGGCGGCCTTCTGCTGCGCGGTCGTGTCCAGGACCAGCCGACCGAAGCCCAGTTGGCGGGCACGGAGCAGCAGCGCCTCCCCGATCGCCCGTCCCACACCCCGCCCCTGCCATCTGGGCAGGACCCTCATCCTCTTGACCTCCGCCGTCACGGCGTCGACGGGGCGCAACGCCCCCATGCCGACGACCACCGGTCCCGCGGTCGCGACCAGGAACTCACCCCCTGCGTCCAGGTACGCCCCTGCGACGTCTTCCAGGTCGTCGTCCCACGGCCCCGGACCCGCATGGGCGCCGGCCGCCGCCAGGGCCGCGTGGTGCAGGCGGATCACGAGTGGGACGTCCCTCTCCGTGACCCGACGCACAGACGGGAGCAGCGATCGTGGTGCGACGCGGGCGATGTCCCGAAGCGCACCCACTCGGTCCAGGTCGAGGCCCACGTCGACCCAGTTGGTGCGCAACGACCACCACCGGGACTCGTCGGCGCCCGACCGTGCCCGCGGTTGGACGACCGCCGGAAGAGCCACGACGTGCAGCACACTCACGCACCGACCACGTGGCCCGTTCCCACGTTCTGCGTATACGCCGAGCGGGACGAGGTCCTCAGGCCCGACCGCCGGGCCACCCACCTGGACGAGGGCACGACACGCGGTCGCCTCGAGATCCTCGTCCGCCCGGACCGAAGCACCGGGAAAGGTCCACGCCCCCGGGTCCGGCGCTCCACCACGTCCGACCAGGAGCACCTGCCACCCGTCGGCTGCGCGCGCGAGCACAGCGACCTCCACGGTGAGCGCGGTCAGCACGGCGCAGATCCCCCAACGTCGACGTCACACCCCCGGAGCGACCCGGCAGCTGCCGCACGCTACCAAGCGGCGGACGACGCCCTGGGGGCGCATCACGAGGGTCACGTCGTGGCCGTAGAGCACGGGCCCCGCAGGACGCTCTTCTACGCCCCGAACCGGGAGTAGCCGGTCCAGGCGACGGGCTGACATGGGTCATCCGGAACCACCCCGGTGGGGTCGCGCCGTGCGGTCACCGGGGAGACGTGGCGGGCTCCCCCGCGAGCGCGGACAGCAGCTCGCCGATGCGGTGCTCGGCCTCCACCGGGTGGCGCAGGTGGAGGTCGGGGTTGGTGGTGTAGTGGTTGCGGCGTCCTGTGCGGGTGCGGATCACGTAGCCGGCGTCGACGAGGTCGTTGACGATGCTCTGGGCTGCGCGGACGCCGATGCCGACGCGGTCGGCGATGTCGCTGATGCGGGCGTCGGGGTCGGTCGCGACGCAGATCAGGACGTGGCCGTGGTTGGTGAGGAACGTCCAGGAGGACGGTGGGCTTCCGGTGGCTGCCACGTGCTCCCCTTCGTCGTCGACGCCGACGTGTCCAGGATCTCAGCCGTCGTCCGACCGGTCAAACATGGTCTGTGGGCCAGGTCTCGTTGACACGGGGAGTCGCGGGCACCAATATGTGCTGTTGAAGACATGCTTCTTAGAGCATGTTCTACGGTGCCGGTGCCCCGGCCCTGCCCCGAGGAGTCCCGTGTCCGGTCTCGACCTCGCTCTGACGAACCTCACCCACCCGGCGATCCTCGCGTTCGTGCTGGGGG
>NZ_AXCZ01000310.1 GCF_000767165.1 Cellulomonas bogoriensis 69B4 = DSM 16987 | reverse complement strand
CTCCTCCCACAGCAGGCTCACGTTCGCCGTGGCGTTGGTCGACGCGCTGCCCTCGACGGTCCTACCGGTGGTGACGACGCTCGCGTCGTTCCACACGTCGTCGATCTCGCCGTCGATCTCCGGGGCAACGGTGGCCTCGGGGATCTCGGTGAACGACAGCTCCTCGACCAGGGTCAGGGTGCCGGTGGCACCCTCGTCGCCCCAGCTGGCGTCACCGACGGTGACGTCGAACTCGAGCTCGTCGCCGATGGCCCCCTCGGCAGCCAGCGGAAGCTGGACGATCGCCTCCCAGATGTCACCGTCCTCCTGCGTGGCCTGGGTGCCGTTGTCGGCACCCCGCTCGACGGTGGTCTCATCACCCTCGACGCTGAACGTCACGCTGTCCTCGGCCCCGTCGACCGCGACGTACACGGTGAGCTGGTCACCGCTCCACCGGGTCTGGAACGCGGCAGAGAAGTCGACGTCGTTGAGGGGCAGGGTCTGCCACTCGATCGCGTCGAACGAGTCCAGCCCGACCTCACCCTGGAACGCCAGGGCGGTCCGCACCCGCGGCACGAGGCTGTCGGCGTCACCCATCAGCCCGAAGTAGGCCGGCTTGGCCTGAAGCCCGGCGTCGAACACCAGCGGCGCCTGCGCACTGCGCCAGCTGCGGTTGTCCGTCAGACCCCAGATGCTCACCGAGTACAGGACGTCGGCGTGGCTGCGGAACGACTCGAACGCGTCCCGGTAGTAGTAGCCCTGCTCGATGATGTTCGCATCGGTGACGGGCTCGCCGACGGTCACGTCCAGCTCGGTGACGGCCTGGAGCAGGTCGAAGTCACGGAACCGCTCGATCGTCTGGTCGAGGTTCTGCACCGGCAGCGACAGGCTCACGTGGAACTGGTGGCCCACACCGTCGATCGGCACATCCCGCTCGAGCAGTCGCTCGATGAGGCTGTAGTACCGGTTCTGCTTGCCGCTCAGCTCGGTGTTGTAGTCGTTGATGAACAGGGTGACCGGACGGTCGGTGCCCGGCGCTGCGTAGACGTCGTTGAAGTAGCGGTCGGCGTAGATGAACGACAGGTCGATGAACTCCTCGCCGAGGATCCGGTACCACTCGCTGCGACGCAGACCGTCCTCGTGCTCACCGGAGTCCGAGACGACCTCGTTGATGACGTCCCACGCCACCAGCGGGTTGCCCTCGCTGCCGAAGAGGCCGTACTCCTCCGACAGGAGGCGCGCGACGTCCTCGATGTGCTCTTCCATGCGGTCGCGCATGATCTGCTTGTCGGCCTCGCTGTTGGTCAGCGGGTCACCGTTGGCGTCGGCGTAGAACCACGACGGGGTCTGGCTGTGCCACACCAGCGTGTGACCGTACATCCCCATGTCGTTGTCCTGGGCGAAGTCCATGAGGGCCTCGGCCTGCGGGTGGATGCCGAACTGACGGTCGTCCCAGCTGTTGCCGCTGAACCAGGCCTCGACCTTCATGTGGTTCTCGGCGGTGATCTGGTTGAAGTGCCGCGTGGTCAGCTCAGCAGCCGCACCCACGGTCTCCCGCTCGTCGAGCGCGACACCCACCGGGAAGTAGTCGGCGTGCCGCTCGAAGATCGACGGCAGGTCCTGGACCTCGGCGGCTTCCTGGGAGGTGATGGTGATGTAGTCGACCAG
>NZ_AXCZ01000469.1 GCF_000767165.1 Cellulomonas bogoriensis 69B4 = DSM 16987 | reverse complement strand
ACCGGGGTAGGTGTACGAGGCCTCGACCTGGTGCCACTCGCCGGACGTGATGCCGTTGAACTGGCCGATGGTCGAGAACGTGCTCGAACCGGTCTGGATGCTCAACCAGATGTCGTCGGTCGACTCACCCTCGGCCATCTTCACCCAGGCGCTGATGTCGTAGGACGCACCGGCCTCGAACTGCTCGGCGAAGTCCTGACCGATGCCCGAGCCCTGGCTCGTGCGGTCGGTCACCAGGGCAGCCTGCGCGCCCTCGTAGGCCTCCTCCGTGGTGATCTCGACCGTCGGGGTGCCGGTGCCGTCGGCACGCGGGCCCCAGCCCTGCAGACCGTCCTCGAAGTCGAAGACGAGGTCGAGGTCGGTGAACACCGGCGGCTCGCCGTCGTCGTCGCCGTCGTCGTCACGGAGCTCGGGGCCGGTGATCAGGACGGTGTCGACCAGGA
>NZ_AXCZ01000284.1 GCF_000767165.1 Cellulomonas bogoriensis 69B4 = DSM 16987 | reverse complement strand
CGCGTCGGCGGCCGTCGCGCGCGGCGCCGCTGTCCTGTCCCGGGTCGAGGACCGGGCGCTGGACGCCGTGTGGCTGGGGCTCAGCGTCACCGGGACACCCGACGCGGCGGGCGTCGACAGGTCCGCACGGGTGCGGCTGGAGGCCACGCACCTGCAGGGGCCGGGCCGGATGGCCGCCTACCTCACCGACACGTTCGGCGGGGCTCAGGTGTACGTCGCCGGTCACGGGGACGAGCTCGAGGACGGGCACTCGGCGCTCCTGCGCCCCGACGCCCACACCCACATGAGCTGGGCCTTCACCGAGCCGGGGGTGTACCGGTTGACGCTCGAGGCCGCCCTCGAGCCCACGGACGGTCCGGCCGTGCCGGTGGCCACCACCGAACTGACCTTCGCCGTCGGGGTGGACCCCTTCACGGTGCCCGGGGCCCGTGGGGCGGACGTCCTCGACGCCGGTCACGCCGACCTCACGGTCGACCTCGACCGCCTGGGCGAGGGTGGTGCAGGGGCCGGCCCCGGCCCCCTCGTGCTGGTCGCGGACGCCCACGGCCCTGGCGGCGACCACGACCACGCCCACTCCCACGACTGGGTCCTGGACCCCACGACCACGGTCATCGCGGTGCCGCCGTCCTCGCTGCTGCCCCTGCCGTCGGGGGCGGAGTCCGCGCTGGGTGACGCCGTGGCCGCGGGCGACCCTGTGTACCAGCTGCCCCAGGCGGTGCTCGGGCGGCACCTGCACGGGCAGATCGACCCCTTCCTCTGGTTGGACGTCCGCAACGCCCAGGTCTACGTCGAGATCGTCCGCGACACCCTCATCGAGGTCGACCCCCAGGGCGCGGAGCAGTACCGGCGCAACGCCGCGGTGTACCTCGCCGACCTGGAGGAGCTGGACCGGGAGGTGTCGACCACCGTCGACGACCTGCCCCGGTACGCCCGCCACCTGGTGACCACCTACGACAGCTTCGCCTACCTGGCCACCGCCTACGGTCTGAGGATCGTCGGGAGCCTCGCCCCCGACCGCGGCAGCGACCCCGGGCTCCGGCAGCGCCGTCAGCTCACCCGCACGGTGGCGACCATGGAGCTGCCCGCGGTCTTCCTGGAGGTCGGGCTCGACCCGCGCGCGTCGGTGCTGCGCGAGCTGGCGTCCGACGCGGGGGTCGCCGTCTGCCCCCTGTACCTCGACACCCTGGACGACGACGCCCCGGACTACGTGTCGATGATGCGCGCGAACGCGGAATCGCTCCACCAGTGCCTGTCCTACGCGATCGATGAGGAGACCTCGTGAACCGTTCAGCACCGCGCCCCGCAGCAGCCCGGTCCGGGCACCGACGGTGCGGAGGCCGCGCGTCGGTGGCCGGGCGCTGGGGCGCTGGCGCGCTCGTGGCCGCCGCCGTGACCCTGCCGGTGGCGTCGTACGCGACCCACGGTGGTGACGAGCCGGTCGTCGAGCCCGGAGAGGTCGTCGTCGTCCCCAGCGGGCACCTCGACCTCGGCCCGCGCATGGAGTCGGGGACGTGGGAGCTCCGGGTCCGTGACGACCGTGACCACCCGCCCGTCTGGCGCGACCTGGAGGACGTCGTCGTGCACGTCGTCGACGACGCTCTCGTCCCTGTTCCCGGCGCTGCGGAGTACGCGTTCCTGGGGTTGCCCGAGGGTTCCCCGGTGCACGTGATCCCACAGGTGGAGCAAGAAGGAGTGGTCTGGGTCGGGTGGAACACCCAGGCGCCCGAGGTCGTCGACCGGCTCGAGCGCGGTGCGGACCTGTCGCTCACCCGGGTCGAGGGCCCCGGCGCGGTGCACCTCTTCCTGCAGGAGGGCGTCTCGTCCGAGCCGTTGGTGCTGTGGAGCTCGACCACCGACCTCCCGCAGTCGGCGTGGATGGAGGTCAACACCCACACGCACGCCAACTGGGTCTTCACCCGACCGGGGGCCTACCTGCTCGGCCTGGAGTCCACGGGCACCCTGGTGGACGGCACACCGGTGCGGGCCGGTGCGACGTTGCGGGTGGCGGTCGGCGACGAGGTCGACCCCGCCGACCTCCTCGAGCAGGAGCTCGGCGAGGCGCCGGGCGACGCCGCAGCCGCGGGGGACGCCGGAGGGGCCCCCGAGCCGAC
>NZ_AXCZ01000327.1 GCF_000767165.1 Cellulomonas bogoriensis 69B4 = DSM 16987 | reverse complement strand
CCCGCCGCGCCCAGGACGCCCGGGGCGCACGTGTGGAGGCTGCGGCCGAGCTCGGCCTCGACCCCGACCTGCCGACGCTGCTGGTGACGGGCGGCTCCCTCGGCGCGGTGAGCGTGAACGCAGCGGTGGCCGGCGCCGCCCAGCAGCTTCTCGACGCAGGCATCCAGGTCCTGCACCTGACCGGTGCCGGCAAGGCCGACGCCGTGCGGGAGCAGGTGCACCGCGCGGCCGTCGACACCCGCGACCCGGTACGTGCCGGGCGGTACCAGGTCCGCGAGTACCTCGGTCGCATGGAGCTCGCCCTCGCGGTCGCCGACCTCGTGGTGGCCAGGTCGGGTGCCGGGACGGTCAGCGAGCTGGCTGCGCTCGGTCTGCCCGGCGTCTACGTGCCGTTGCCGATCGGCAACGGTGAGCAGCGGCTCAACGCCCGCCCCGTCGTGGACGCCGGTGGCGGCATCCTGGTCCCGGACGCCGAGATGGACGCCCACTGGGTCGCCACACGTCTGCCCGAGCTCCTGGCCGACCCCGCACGACGCGAGCAGATGGGGCGTGCCGCCGCCGAGGTGGGCGGCACCGACGGCGCCGCGCGGGTGGCCGACCTGGTCGAACGCGCGGCTGCGGAAGGGAGCGGAACCGCATGAGCCCCGCTCCGTGTGACGTGCCGCCGGCCCCGGAGTCGCTCGGGAACGTGCACCTCGTGGGTGTGGGGGGCGCGGGCATGTCCACCGTCGCGGCTCTGCTCGCGGCCAGGGGCGTGCCCGTGTCCGGGTCCGACGCCCGGGAGTCGCCCGTCCTCGAGACGCTCCGCAGGGCCGGCGTGCAGACCCAGGTCGGGCACGAGCCCGCGCACGTGCTGCACGCTGACACGGTCGTCGTGTCCAGCGCGATCCGCGCCGACAACCCGGAGCTGCGGGCCGCCCGCGACGGCGGGCTGCGGGTGCTCCACCGGTCAGAGGCCCTTGCGACCCTGATGCGCGGTCGCCGTGCGGTCGCCGTGGCGGGCGCCCACGGGAAGACCACGACGTCGGCGATGACCGCCGTCCTGCTGGGTGAGGTCGGGCTCGAGCCGAGCTATGCGATCGGGGGCACCGTCCTGCGGGCCTCCGGCGCCACGGACGCGGTGGACGCGGGCGGGGATGCGGTCGGCGGCGCCCGGCACGGCACGGGTGAGGTGTTCGTCGCCGAGGCCGACGAGTCCGACGGGTCGTTCCTGGCCTACCGGCCCACCGTCGCCGTCGTCACGAACGTCGAGCCCGACCACCTGGACCACTACGGCTCGGCAGAGGCGTTCGAGGCGGCTTTCGACAGGTTCACCGAGCGTGTGGAGCCCGACGG
>NZ_AXCZ01000026.1 GCF_000767165.1 Cellulomonas bogoriensis 69B4 = DSM 16987 | reverse complement strand
GGCGTCCGAGGCGCCGGGGGTCCCGGCGGGCCGGACGGGTTCACCGGCGCGGGCAGGCCGGCCCGTCACCGTCACCACCCCGAGCTGAGCCTCGATCTCGGAGGTGTGCAGCACGTCCACGGGCCGGGAGTGCCGTCCGCCCGCGATCGGCACGCCCCCGGGTGGGGTGCGCTCCAGCATCCCGTCGAGCGTGCGGGCCACCGACGCCGCCGACCGGGGCCGGTTCTCCGGGTTCTTGTCGAGCATCTGCATGACCACGCCCGCCAGCGCCCGGTCGATCCCGTCCGGCATCGGCGGGACGGGCTGGTTGACGTGCGCCACCGCGATGTCGACCGCGGTCGGCCCCGTGAAGGGGCGGTGACCCACCAGGGCCTCGTAGGCCACGATCCCCAACGAGTAGATGTCGGAGGCGGGCGTGGCCGCCTTGCCGACGGCCTGCTCGGGGGACAGGTACTGGGCGGTGCCCATGACCATGCCCGACGCGGTCATCGGCACCTGGTTGGTGGCGGTGGAGATCCCGAAGTCGGTGATCTTCACCCGGCCCGACCGGGCCAGGATGATGTTCCCGGGCTTCACGTCCCGGTGCACCACTCCCCCGGCGTGCGCGGCGTGCAGCGCCCGGGCCGTCTGGGCCAGGATCGGCAGCAGCCGCATGGTGGGGAGCACCGGCTGGCGGTCCAGCAGGTCCGACATGGGCTCCCCGAGCACCAGCTCCATGACCAGGAACCCCGAACCGTCCTGCTCCCCGTAGTCGTACAGGGCCGCGATGTTCGGGTGCGACAACCCGGCGCTGTTGCGGGCCTCGGTGCGGAACCGCTCCAGGAAGCCCGCGTCGCCCGCGAACTCCTCGCGCAGCACCTTCACGGCGACGTCGCGTGCCAGGGACTCGTCATGGGCGACCCACACCTCGCCCATACCGCCGACGGCGATGCGCGAGACCAGGCGGTACCTGCCGCCCAGGGCGACACCGGGGGCGGGCTTCACTCGAGCACCGCCTGGATGACGGACCGGGCGATGGGCGCGGCGACCGCACCACCGGTGGCCTCGTTGCCCATCGCGCCACCGTTCTCCACGATGACCGCCACGGCGACCCGCGGGTCGTCGGCGGGGGCGAAGGCGGTGAACCAGGCGTGCGGGGCGGCCTCGGCGGAGGTCTGCGCGGTGCCCGTCTTGCCCGCGACCTGCACCCCGGAGATCTGCGCGGCCCGGCCGGTGCCGTTCTGCACGACCTCGACCATCATGTCCTGCAGGGCCTCGGCGGTGGACGTCGAGACCGCCCGGCCGAGCTCCTGCGGGCGGGTCTCGCGGATGACCTCCAGGTCCTGCCCCCGTACGGACCGCACCAGCTGCGGTTCCATCAGGACACCGTCGTTGGCGATCGCCGCCGACAGCATCGCGACCTGCAACGGGGTGACCCGTACCTCGTACTGGCCGATCGCCGACAGGACCGTGTTCGGGTCGTTCGGGTCCTCCGGGAAGTAGCTGGGGGTCACCGTCGTGGGGATCTGCAGCTCCTGGCCGAACCCGAACGCCTCGGCCTGGGCGCGCACCGCGTCCGCCCCCAGGTCCAGGCCCAGCTGGCCGAACGCGGTGTTGCACGAGATCCGCAACGCGTCACCGAGGGTCTGGGTGCCGGTGGGGGAGCACGACGAGCCGCCGAAGTTCCGCAGCACCGCGGTGCTCTGCGGCAGCGGGAGCTGGTCCGGGGCGTCGATCTGCTCGTCGATGCCCAGGCCGTCCTCGAGGGCCGCAGCCGCCGTGACGAGCTTGAAGGTGGACCCCGGGGGGTAGGTGTTGCCGGCGATCGCCCGGTTGGTGAGCGGGTTGCCGTCGGCCTCGTTGAGCTCGGCCCAGCGTTCGGTGACCTCCCGGGAGGAGTGCACCGCCAGGATGTTCGGGTCGTAGCTGGGCTTGGACACCATGACCAGCACCTCACCGGTGCGGGTGTCCATCGCCACGACGGCGCCGCGCTGGTCGCCCAGGGCGTCCCAGGCCGCCTGCTGCGCGGCAGGGTCCAGGGTGAGCTCGACGGCCGCGCCCTCCGGCTGCCGGCCGGTGACGAGGTCCTGCAGGCGGGAGTAGAACAGCGAGTCGGCCGTGCCGTTCAGCTCGGTGTTCATGGCCCGCTCGATGCCCGACCGCCCGTACACGACCGAGAAGTACCCGGTGGCGTGCGCGTACAGGGGCCCGTCGGAGTAGCTGCGCAGGTACCCGAAGGGGGAGTCCACGGGCTCGGACGACGCGATCGCCTCACCGCCCACGACGATCGGCCCGCGGGCCCGGTCGTACTCGCGGTACAGGGTCCGTACGTTGCGGGGGTCGTTGTTCAGGTCGGGTGCGCGCACGTACTGCACCCAGGTCGCCGACATCATCAGCGCCAGGAACATCACGACCACGACCATCGACAGCCGACGCAGGGGGGTGTTCACGGGCGCACCTCACCGACCCCGAGCTGCACCGTCTCGTTGTCGGACGCCTCGACGCCACGCCCGTCGCTGTCCCGGCCGCCACCGTCGCGCCCGCCCACCACGATGGGGGAGTCGTCCGAGGGGGCGTCGGGCACCGGTGAGGACGGGGGAGCGGGACGACGCGCGCTGTCGGAGATCCGGAGCAGCAGCGCGACGATCATCCAGTTGGCCAGCAGCGACGAGCCCCCGTACGCCATGAACGGCATGGTCAGGCCGGTCAGGGGGATCAGGCGGGTCACCCCACCGACGACCACGAAGCACTGGAACGCGATGACGAAGGACATGCCGCCGGCGAACAGCTTGCCGAACCCGTCGCGCACACCCACCGCGGTGCGCAGACCACGTTCGGCGAGCACCAGGTAGCACACCAGGATGGCCAGCAGGCCGGTCAGGCCCAGCTCCTCACCGAGGGACGGGATGATGAAGTCGGACTCCGCGTAGGGCACCAGCTGCGGGTAGCCCTGGCCCCAGCCGGTGCCGAACAGCCCGCCGTTCGCCATCCCGAACAGGCCTCTGACGAGCTGCCCCGAGCCCCCGAACGCGGCGTTGAACACCTCGTTGTCGTAGGCGTTCAACCAGCCGTTGAACCGGCCTGCCACGTGCGGGAACACCTGGGCCGCGGTGAGTGCGCCGCCCATGAACAGGCCGAGGCCGATGACGACCCAGCTGATCCGTTCGGTCGCGAGGTACAGCATGCCCACGAACAGTCCGAAGAACAGCAGCGACGTGCCCAGGTCGCGCTGGAAGACGAGGACCGCCAGGGACGCCGCCCACGCCAGCAGGATGGGCCCCAGGTCGCGGGGTCGCGGCAGCTGCAGGCCCATCACCTTGGGGCCGGCCAGCGCGAGGGTGTCACGCATCGTGACGAGGTACCCGGCGAAGAACACCGCGAGGGCGATCTTCGCGAACTCCGCGGGTTGCAGGGAGTTGTCACCGATGCGGATCCAGATCCGGGCACCGTTGATCTCCACACCCAGGTGGGGGACCAGGGGAAGCACGAGCAGCAGCAGACCGACGAGCATCGCCGTGTAGGTGTACCGGCGCAGGGTCCGGTGGTCGCGCAGCACGATCAGCACCAGGGCGGCCATCACCACACCCAGGGCCGTCCAGGCGAGCTGGCGCTCGGCGAACGTCGACGGGGCGTCGGCCGTCCCGTAGGAGGCGTCCAACCGGTAGATCATGGCCAGGCCGATGCCGTTGAGGCCCACGACCACGGGCAGCAGCACCGGGTCCGCGTACGGGGCCCGCCAGCGCAGCACCAGGTGCAGGCCCACGCTCAGGCCGATCAGCCCGGCGGAGTAGCCGACGATGTCCGGGGGGATGGAGTCCTCCATCGCCATCCCGACCAGGGCGTACGCCCCCACCCCGACGGCGAGCGCCAACGCCAGGAGCCACAGCTCCAGGGTGCGGCTGGACCGGGCGGGCTGCGTCAGGACCGTCGCCACACGACCACCCCCTGCCGCGTCCGGCCGGACCCCTGGAGGGCGCCCCTCATGCGTCGTCCTCCGTGGTGGTCGCGTCCTGCTCGGTGTCGGTGCCCTCGGTGCCCGGCCCGTCGGTGGTGCCGTCGGTGGGGTCGTCCGCGGGTGCGGCGTCGGCCTCGAGGGTCGCGACCCGCTCCCGGGCCTCGGCGAGGGTCGACGCCGGGATGTTCTGGCGGACGCGGTCCTGCAGGTAGCCGGGCAGGTCCGTGACCGGGGTGTCGGTGGTCTCCAGGACCTCCGACAGCTCGAGACCACCCACCGACTGGGGGATGCCCTGGTAGATCGCGATCCGCTCGTCGGCCACGCCCACGTAGTACTGCTCCTGGGTCCACTGGTAGCCCAGGTACCCACCCGTGGCCACACCCCCGAGCACCAGCAGGGTGAGCAGCACCATGAGGATGCGCCGCCCGGTGCGGGGGCGCTCCTCGTCGACGACCTCGTCCTCCGGCGGGGGTGGCACGCCCCCGGAGGCCCGCGCCGCCTGCGAGTGCATCGCCGCCCGGGCTGCCGCCCCCGACCCGCCCATGGTGGGCCGGTTCCGGTCCAGGGCCGCAGCCCCGACGATGTCCGAGGACGTGGACGGGCCCGCCCCGTCGCGCAGCCCGTCGACCTCCACGACGTCCCCGACGACGACCGTCACGTTGTCCGGCGCGCCGCCCCGCAGGGCCAGCTCGACGAGGGTGTCGGCGCACGTGTCGACGTCGTGGACGGTGGCGAGGGTCTCGGCGAGCGTCTGGGCCGAGACCACGCCCGACAACCCGTCCGAGCACAGCAGCCACCGGTCGCCGACGCGGGCCTCGCGCACGGACATGTCGGGCACGATCTCCATGTCGAAGTCACCCAGGACGCGCAGCAACACCGACCGCTGCGGGTGGTGCTCGGCCTCCTCCGGGGTGATCTTCCCGGTGTTGATCAGGTGCTGGACGAACGAGTGGTCGCTGGTCACCTGGTTCAGGGTCCCGTCGCGCAGCAGGTACGCCCGGGAGTCGCCGATGTGGGCCATCGCCAGCTTGTTGCCGCTGCGCAGCAGGGCGGTGACCGTGGTCCCCAGGCCGGCGAGCTCGGGGTTCTCCTCCGCGCGGGCCAGCAGCTCGTCGTGGGCGGTGCTGATGGCCTTGCCGAGCTCGTCCAGCGCGTCGTCCGGCCCGTGGGCCTCGTCGTCCAGGGGTGCCAGGTGCGCGACCGCCACCGACGAGGCGACGTCGCCCCCGGCGTGCCCGCCCATCCCGTCGGCGACCACCAGCAGGTGGGGCCCGGCGTAGGCGGAGTCCTGGTTGTTGGACCGCACCAGGCCGACGTCGGAGCGGGCCGCGTACCTCAGGGCGATGGTCACAGGCCTACCTCTGCAGCTCGAGGGTGCTCTGCCCGACACGGACCTGGGACCCGGCCTGCACGACCGTCGGCCCCTGGACGCGTTCCCGCCCCAGGAACGTGCCGTTGGTGGAGCCGAGGTCCTCGACCATCCACTGCCCGTCCTGGGAGAAGATCCGCGCGTGCCGGGACGAGGAGTAGTCGTCGTCGAGCACGAGCGTGCACGACGGGGCCCGTCCGATCAGGATCTGCGAACCGCTCAACGGGACGGTGGTGCCCCGCAACGGGCCCTGCGTGACGACCAGGCGCCGGGGACCCACGTCCCGGCGGGGGATCGGCGCGGCACGGTCGGCGCCGGCCGGCGGTGGGGGCGGGGCCGCGGGGGCCTTCGCCGCACCCGGCCGACGCCGGTTGACGATCTTGGTGCCGTACAGGTCCCGCCGCAGCACGCTGATCGCCGACAGGACGAACGCCCACAGCAGCACCAGGTACCCCAACCGCAGGAGCGTGATCGTCAGCTCGCTCACCCGCGCCTCACCCGTCCTCCTCGCCGGTGCCGGTCCAGAAGTGGATCCGGGTGCGGCCGATGGTGATCGTGTTGCCGTCGACGAGCGTCGCGGCGGGCACCTGGTGCCCTTCGACGAACGTGCCGTTCGTGGACCCCAGGTCGGTGGCGACGACCCCGTCGGCCATGACCCGGATTTCCAGGTGCCGGCGGGAGATCCCCGGGTCGTCGACGATGATGTCGGCCTCGCTGCCCCGCCCGATCACCGTCACCGGGCCGGTCAGCAGGTACCGCTGCCCGTCGATGTCGATCAACGGGTGCCGGGCGCTCGCCGCGACCGACGTGGCCGGCGCGACGGCGCCGCGCACCGTCGCCGACCGCACCAGGTACCGGCCCGTCTCCAGGGTCTCGTTCTCCACGAACGCGACGGTCACCGGGCCCACGAACGCGTAGCGCTGGCTGGTGGCGTGCTCGGTCACGTTCGCGGCCAGCTCGTCCGCGAGGGTCTCCGCGCCCCAGGTCTGCACCTGGTTGTTATCGGACGGTGAGAGCTCGATCGTGAACTCGTTGGGCACCACCGTGCGGTCGCGGCCCACCACGGCGGCGCGGTCGTCCACCTCGCGGCGCAGGGCGCTCGCGAGCTCGACGGGTTTGACCTCGCTGCGGAAGGCCTTGGCGAACGCGCTGCTGACCACGCGCTCGACACCCTTCTCGAACTTGTCGAGGACTCCCATGCCACCTCCCTCCCCGTGCTCACAGCGGGAACGGGGGCCCGCTACGACGTCGTTGCTGGGTGGGACCGGGCGTCTGACCTCCTGCGCTTGTGGCGCCCCGAGCTCGGACCGACCGGTGGACCGCCCAGAGGTCCGAGGCGATGCTATCGGCCACAGGCGCCCACGTCCGCGTCGCGGCCCTGCGCGGGCACCGCGCCGGGGTGTTCGGAGGGCTCCTGAGGCGTGCTAGCCTTTTGCGTCGCAGAAGGCTGCGTCACGCGCGAGTGGCGGAATGGCAGACGCGCTGGCTTCAGGTGCCAGTGTCCGAAAGGGCGTGGGGGTTCAAGTCCCCCCTCGCGCACCACCCCCGGCCAGGCCGGGACCGAGAGCCGGTGACCACCAGGTCACCGGCTCTTCGCGTACCCGGCCCGCGTCCTGGCGTCGCACGGGGAACGGGGACGCCTCGGTGCGCTATTCGCACCAGGACGTCCCCGATCCGGCCGTGTCGCGGGTGCCGCGTTCGTCCGTCCGGGGACGCAGGTGGGCGACCGCGCGTCGGTCGTCGGTGGCGCGCACGTCGACGACGTCCAGGCCGGCGTCGTGCAGCTCCGGGGCGAGGCCCTCGACCTGGGCCGCTCCCAGCAGCTGGAGGAGCACCGCACCGTGGGGCTGGACGTGGGCGCCGGCGAGCCGCACGCACCGGCGGAGCATGCGCAGGCCGTCGGGGCCGCCGTTGATGGCCAGGTCGGGGTCGTCCGGGTACGCCAGGACCTCTCCCTGGGGCACGTACGGGGGGTCGGCGAGGATCAGCGGGAAACGCTCATCGGCGTCGAGCGCGTCCTCGAGCTCCGCGCACCGGACGTCGACCCGGGTGGCCATGAGGTTCGCCCGGGCGTTCGCCTCGGCCAGCGCGCAGGCCTGCGGCTCCACGTCCACCTGGACCAGGTGGCGGCCCGTGAGGGCGGCTGCGGCCTGCCCGATGTGGCCGGCGCCCGCGCACACCTCCAGGACCGGTCCCGGGGGCAGTCCTGGTGAGAGGTCGGCCGCCCAGGACGCCTGGATCATCGTCCACGGGCGCGGCCGCAGGACACGGTCGTGGAAAGCCACGACGACCGGTCCGAACTCCATGGTCTCGAGTGACACCGGCCAATCATGGGGCACGGTGCCGCGGGCCGCCTCCGGTCCTCCGGTCGGCAGCCTGCTCGACCGTGACCCCGGACCCACGGTCGAGCGCGGACGGGCCTTGGAACGTCAGTCGAGGATGGAGCGGGTGACGGCGACCTGCTCGGTGAGGACCCCGCCGATGATGTTCTGGGTCTCGTTGATGCGCTCGACCGCGTCGCGGATGGCGCCGAGCGAGGTGACCACGGTGGCGACCTGCTGCTGGATGGTGGTGATGCGGGCGTTCACCTCGGTGGTGGCCTGGGCGGTCTCGTTGGCGAGGTCCTTGACCTCTCCGGCGACCACGGCGAATCCGCGACCGGCCTCGCCGGCGCGTGCGGCCTCGATGGTTGCGTTGAGGGCGAGCAGGTTGGTCTGCGCGGCGATGCCCTGGATGACGGCGACGACCTTGCCGATCTGCGCGCTGGAGTCGCCGAGACCCGCGACCTCACGGTCGGCCTCCTCGGCGAGCCGTTGGCCGTCATTGGCGACGGAGGTGGCGGTGAGGACGTTGCGCTCGACCTCTTCGATGGAGGTGACCAGCTCTCGGCCGGCGGTCTGGAGCCGGTCGGCGGCGGCGAACCGCTCGAGCGCCTGGCCCACGAGCAGGGCGGTGTTGCGCAGGGCCTGCTCCCGGCCGGGGCTGAGCTCGATGGTGCGGGTCACGAAGAAGTCCATCGTCCCGGCGACCTGACCGCCCACGAGGATCGGGAGGCACACCCCGGACCTGACCCCCACGCGTTGGGCGACGGGGGCGCGGACGCAGTCCTGGACCTCGCCCAGATCGGGGGCGAACACCATGTCGCGGCTGCGCCAGGCGCGGCCGGCGAGCCCGACGCCCTCGGCGAACGTGGAGGTGCGGGTGACCTCGCGGAACTCGGGGCCGGCGTCGCCGGACTCCTGCGAGAAGCGCAGGACACGGGTCTCGGGGTCGATCTCCCAGAACGAGCCGTACGCCCAGTCGAACCCGCGGCGGATGGTGTCCAGGGCCACGCGCAGCGCTTCCTCCCGGCTGGTGGCGGCGGCGATGACGCGCAGGACGGCGGCGGTGGCCTCGGTGTCCTTGGCGTTCTCCGCCTGGGCCTCGTCGGCGGCGAGCCGTGCGATGGTCGTGGAGACGAGCCGGCCGACGGCGCGCAGCACGGCGAGCCGCTCGGGTGAGAGGTCCAGCACCGTGGTGGTGAAGAAGTCCATGGTCCCCACCACCTGGCCGTCGCGCAGCAGCGGGAAGCACACCCCGGAGCGGACGCCCGCACGCTGGGCGACGGGCGCCCGGACGCAGTCGCGCACCTCGCCGAGGTCCGGGGCGAACTGCAGCTCCCGGGTGCTCCAGGCGCGGCCGGCGAGGCCGACACCCTCGGCGAACGTGGCGGTGCGGGTGACGTCACGGAACTCCGCGCCCGCGTCGCCGGACTCCTGCGCGAACTGCAGGGCCTTGGCGGCCGGGTCGAGCACCCAGTGCGAGCCGTACTCCCAACCGAAGCCGGCGCGCACGGTCTCCAGGGCGGCCGTCACCGCGTCGGCTGCGGTGCGGGCCTCGCCGAGGGCCTCCGCGACCTCGGTCAGCGCCGTGCTGTTGGCACGTGCCTCATGGAGCTGCGCGAGCTCGGGGGTGTTGGTGCGGGTGCGGGAGCCGAACATGCGGGGCCTCTCGTCTGACGGGCGTGACACCGAGTGGGCAGGGGGAACCCACGACAGTCGATCGGCACCGGGGCGGACTCCTGAAGCCGTGCGTCGGGTGAATACCCGTGGGCGTACCCAATCGGTCGAATTCGACGCGGCTCGTGCCAGAGAGACGTCGCCTCACCCCACCGACCACAGGCCCGCCACCAGTCGGAACGCGATCACGAGCATGACGGTCGCGATCACCGCGTCGACCACCCGCCACGCCCCCGGCCGGGCGAGCAGCGGGCTGAGCAGTCGCGCGCCGAGGCCCAGGGCCGTGAACCACGTGAGGCTCCCGGCGACGGCGCCCGCTGCGAACCACCACCGGGCCTCACCCTGACCGGCAGCGACCGATCCCAGCAGCACCACGGTGTCGAGGTAGACGTGCGGGTTGAGCCACGTGAGGGCAAGGGTCGTCAGCGCCACCGGCCCCCACCGCGCCCCGGGCCGAACCGACCCCGGGCGTTCCGTCCCCACGGTCAGGCCGTCCGACGGGCTGTGGCGCAGGGCCCGGCGCGCCGCCATCGCCGCGTAGCCCAGGAGCACCGCCGCACCGAGCAGGGTCATCGTCACCCGCAGCACCGTGCTCGCGGCGATCACCGCCCCCAGACCCGCGGTCCCCACGACGACCAGGGCCGCGTCAGAGACCGCGCAGATCGCCACCACGGTCCCGACGTGCTCCCGGCGCATCCCCTGACGCAGGACGTGCGCGTTCTGTGCACCGATCGCGACGATCAGCGCGAGCCCCAGGCCCAGGCCGGAGGCGACGACGGACCACGGGATCTCCATGACGGTGACGCTAGGTCCGGGACCGTGATGAAGACCAACGAATCTTCCTCAGGCATCATGAGCAGCGCTTCATCACGAGAGGAACGACGATGCCGAGGTGGGACCTGGACCAGCTGCGGGCGCTCGCGGCAGCCGTCGACATGGGCACGTTCGAGGCCGCTGCGGGCGCGTTGCACGTGACGCCGTCGGCGATCAGTCAACGGATCAAGGCACTGGAGCGGCACGCGGGTGCGGTGCTGCTGCGGCGTGAACGCCCGGTCAGGCCCACCGCGGCGGGCGAGCCGCTGGTCAGGGTGGCCCGGCAGGTCGAGGCCCTTCTGGCGGGGGCCGGCCTGGACCACGCGGACGCGCCCGGTCACGGCGACGACTCGCGCCTGCCGAAGGTGCCCCTTGCCGTCAACGGTGACTCGCTCACCACCTGGGTGCTCCCGGCCTTGGCCCCGCTGGCGGGCGACGTGGCGCTCGAGGTGCGGCGCGAGGACCAGGAGCGCACCGCGGCCCTGCTGCGTGACGGCACGGTCATGGGCGCGGTGACCTCCCAGCGTCGGGCGGTGCAGGGCTGCAGCTCGGTGGTGCTGGGCGTGATGCGCTACCACGCCGTCATGGCGCCGCACCTGGTGGAGCGGTGGTTCGCGGACGGCGTGCACCCCCGGGCGCTCCGGCGTGCGCCCCTGGTCGTGTTCGACCGTGACGACCTCCTGCAGGACAAGGTGCTCGACACCCATGGCGTGCTCTCCGCAGACCCGCCCCGGCACCTCGTCCCGGCGTCGGCCGACTTCGCGGAGGCGATCCGCCTCGGCTTCGGGTGGGGGATGCTGCCCGAGCAGCAGTCCGAGCCGCTGGAACACGCAGGTGGGCTGGTGCGACTGCCCGGCGTTGATCCCGTCGACGTCACCCTCCACTGGCAGCAGTGGACCCTGGACGTTCCCGGGCTCGGTGTGGTCGCGCGGGCGCTCGCCGAGGCTGCTCACCGGGTACTGCGCCAGCTCAGGGCCCCAGGGTGAGGACCGAGATCACGTGGACCCCGTCGGGTCGACGGTAGGACGGTCCTGTCGCCGTCACGACCGCAAGCGCAGCCGGCGGGCGTCGCATGCGCCCCGCGATGGTCAGTAGCCCGGCCGCGGCGGCGTCGACGACGTCGGGTCGGGCGGAGAGCTTGACCTCGATGCCGATCCACTGGTCGTCGCGGACGACGACGGCGTCGAGCTCGGCGCCCGAGCTCTCCTGGTAGCCGTGCACCGTCGCGCCTACGGCTTGTGCGTAGATCGACAGGTCACGGAACACGAGGCTCTCGAAGTGCTGCCCGAACGCCTCCGGGTCGCCGACAAGCGCCCTCGGGGATGCGCCCAGGGCTGCAATGGCCAGCGAAGGGTCGACGAGGTGTCGCTTGGGGGCCTTGCGAAGCTGGGCGCCTGAGCGCAGGTGCTGTCCCCAGGCAGCCTGCTCCGCCGTGATCCACAGCCTGTGCAGGGCGTCGGTGTAGGAGTGGAGCGTGCGTGTCGCGAGGGTCTGCCCGCGGGCGGCCACGTCTGCTCGGAGCGTCTTGTCGGTGACGTAGGTGCCGTTGTTGCGCGCGAGGGCGTAGATCAGATCGGTGACCTTGCGCGGGTCCCGTCGCACGCCGTCGACTGTGACGATGTCGGCGGCCGCGATGGTCGCCAGGTAGTCACGGTTCGCGGCGAGCGCGCTGTCGAGGTCACGCTGCAGGTTCGCCGGCCACCCTCCTCGGCACATGAGCTCGGCGACGTCCATCAGCTCGAGGGTGGACCCCACACTGGAAGCGGCATCACCATCGAACAGCCCCTCGAGGGACACAGCACCGTCCGACGCGCCTGCCTCCGCCAGCGACATCGGGGACATCCTGATGCGTGCGAAGCGGCCGGCGCCGGTGTGCCGGGTGAGGTCGTCCGCCGGGGTGGCGGAGCCGGTCAGGATGAACTGTCCGTCGGCCTGGCGCTCGTCCACCTGGTACCGGACCGCGTTCCACACGCCCGGGACGAGTTGCCACTCGTCGATGAGCCGGGGCGGGGCGCCGTCGAGCAGGAGGTTCGGGTCCGCGGCACCGGCGGCTCGGAGCTGCGGACTGGCGTCGAGCCGGACGAGCGAGGCGGCTTGCTCTCGCGCGGTGGAGGTCTTGCCGCACGCCTTGGGGCCCTCGAGCAGCACCGCTCCCGCGGACTTCAGCGCACGGCGGAGCTGGGTATCGACCAGCCGCGGCAGGTACCTGTGCGCCATGCAGCCCTCGCTCACTATTAGTCGTACTCGACTGCACATATTATATGCACTTCGATGAGGCCGACACTGACACGGCACCTCGTCGAGGGCAGGTCGCGGACGTCCCGTGCACGTGTGGCGGCACGGGAGCCGGCGGCGCGGCTGTGGTCGTCGGACTGGTCGAATGGTGACCAGTCGCTCTTGTGGATCCGCAGCTGCAGGGCACCGGTGCTCGCCCACTCCGCTGGGCACGAAGTTGCGTCCCCGATAGTGGTGTAGCGCCGGGACCGTCGTCGTAGACGACGAGGCGGTCACCGCGTGATCCTTCGAGTGAACCTTCCACAGCACTCTCGAACGGAGCATCACGATGACCGCACCTCGCATTGTCGACCCTGCCGCCGTCCTGGGCCAGGCCCTGACGGATGCATCCCCGGACTTGATGCGTCACCTGCTCGCCACGGTGATCAACTCGTTGCTGTCGGCGGAGGCCGACGCTGTCTGCGGCGCCGAGTGGGGCCAGCCCTCCCCGGAGCGGGTCAACCAGCGCAACGGTTACCGCCACCGCGACCTGGACACCCGGGTCGGGACGATCGGCGGTCCTTCCGACTCTCGTGCTTGGTGGCACGGAAGACATCCTGAGCGGCGTCGAGCCGGTTCGAGCCCTTGCCACGGCACTCGGCGCTGAACTCCGCCTGCTCGACGACTGCGGCCACTATCCGTGGGTCGAGCAGCCGGACCTGTTCCGGCTCAACGTCGCGCGTCGGCTCACGCAGCTCGACCCGTGGACCCCGGTTCGCCAGTCCTGACGGCGCATCCGCCCGAGGGGAGGGTCCCGCGGGCAGCATGGTCACAGGTGGATCGACGTGGACCAGCTGTCCCGGGGCAGGTTCAGGACCTGCGGCCTCTGGGTCATGTGTCCTGGTCGCGCAACTCCGGCCGCAGCGGGACCTCGTGGACGCGCTGCGCGAACGGGGTCTGGACAGCGCGGTCGGCGTGCTCGAGGAGCCCGCCGGTGGTGGGGGCGGTCGTTGGCTGGGTCGCGGGTGGGGGCTCCCGCGTCTGACCCGACCGTCGCAACCCTGTACCGAGAACGCGGCCGCGATGAGAGGACCCTCATCCTCCTCTCATCGACCAGCCCACCCTCGCGAGCAGCTCGGCCGCCTGCCCCACCGCGGGCGGTCCTCGGCGGCTCGACACGCGCGACGACGGCGGGCGCCGCACCCCAGGTGGACGACACCCGCCGTCGTGCGGACGAGGGCTCGACGCTGCGTCCACAGCCGGTCTCAGCGCAGCGCCTCCGCAGCCCGGGCGAGCTGGTCGAACTCCTCCTCGGGCGCGTTGGCGACCAGGCGGTGGCGGCTGTAGAACCAGAAGTAGGCCAGGAACGCCACGAAGATCGCGGCGGTCACGCCCGCGGCGAGGGGGTCCACCACGAACGTGGCCACCACGGCCACGACCGACAGGACCAGGGCGATCGACGTCGTCACCACGCCCCCCGGTGCGCGGTAGGCCCGCGGCAGGTCGGGCTCACGTAGCCGCAGCACGATGTGCGAGACGTTGAGCAGCACGTAGGAGACGGCCGCACCGAACACGGCGATGTTGATCAGCTGGTCGCCGTTGTTCATGACGGCTGCGAGCAGGAAGCCGATCGTGCCCGGCACGACGAGCGCCCAGACCGGGGTCTTGCGTGAGGTGGTGCGTGAGAGCCACCGGGGCAGGTACCCGGCCCGCGACAACGCGAACAGCTGACGGGAGTAGGCGTAGACGATCGAGAAGAACGACGCGACCAGTCCGGCCAGGCCCGCGTAGTTGATGAAGGTCGCCAGGCCGGTGCTGCCGACCGCGTTCAGCGCGTCGGGGAGCGGGCTGCCCGAGGTGCTCATGGCCAGCGATCCCGCCCCGCCGGGGGCGAGGAACAGCACGAGCAGACCGGTGAGGACGAGCACCCCCATGCCGACGATGATGCCGCGCGGCAGGTCGCGCCGAGGGTCGCCGGCTTCCTCCGCGGCGAGCGGCACGCCCTCGATCGCGAGGAAGAACCAGATGCCGAACACCAACGCCGCGAGCACACCCGAGTACCCGAACGGGATGAACGCGTTCGCGCCCGCGGAGCCGTCCGGGACGATGTCGAAGAGGTTGCCGAGCTCGAAGTGGCCGATCATGCCGAACCCGAAGACGACCAGCGCCACCAGGGCGATCGCCGTGATGACGAACATCGCCTTGAGCGCCTCACCGACACCGACCAGGTGGATCCCGATGAACAGCACGTAGCAGGCCAGGAACACCGGCCACGAGCTCGTCAGACCGAACAGCCCGAGGGACTCGATGTAGCCGCCGATGAAGACCGCGATCGCGGCGGGAGCGATCGCGTACTCGATCAGGATGGCCATGCCGGTAGCGAAACCGCCGAGCTTGCCGAGCGCACGACGAGCGAACCCGTAGCCGGCGCCGGCGGTCGGCAGCGCGGAGGACATCTCGGCCAGCCCGAAGACCATGCACACGTACATGGTGCCCATGAGGACGAACGCGATCGCGAGCCCGCCCCACCCGCCTTGGGCCAGGCCCAGGTTCCATCCGGAGAAGTCCCCCGAGATGACGTAGGAGACCCCGAGCCCCGCCAGGAGCACCCATCCGGCTGCTCCCTTCCGAAGTGAGCGCCGGGCGAAGTAGTCCTCGCCGGCCGAGCCTGACGACGGTGGTCCGGCGGGGGGCGGGTCGACCGCGGTGAGTGCCATGGGAGTGCCTTTCGGTGGAGGAGGGACGGGACGGCTCGGGGGTGTGCGGTGACGGTCGGTGGCGGGCTCAGTCCAGGAGCCAGGTGGGGGACTCCAGGAACCGGCGGGCGACGGTGAGGGTCCCGGGAAGCTGTGCGGCGTGCAGGCCGTCGGGCAGGGCGTCGGCCCGGTGGTTGGTGGTCCAGCCGAGCATCGTCAGGCGTCGCAGCATCGACAGGGCGCTGGCGTGACGCAGGTCGGTGCTGCTGAGCGGGGCGACCTCCTGGTACCCGGCGACCCAGGCGCGGGCCATCGCCGGGGCGTACGGCTCGTGCTCGACGAACGACAGCGCGGCTGCGTAGTCGTACAGGAAGTAGCCGAAGCCGCAGTCGTCGAAGTCGATGATCGTGAGTCGCTCGCCGTCGGTCATGACGTTCGACGGACGCAGGTCGGCGTGGATCACGCCCCACGTCTCGCGGGTCCGCGGCAGGTCACCGAGCAGCTCCAGCGCGCGCTCCTGCGCACTGCGCAGCAGCGCGGCGTCGGCCTCGGAGCCCTCGCCCACCGCGTCCTCCCACCGCCCCCAGCGACTTCCCGGCCCGACCATGTCGGTGTAGGCCCAGGTGAAGCGCGTGAAGCCGTGCGGCTTGTCCCAGCGGCGCGCGTGGTCGTGCAGCAGGGCGCTCCACCGACCGATGACCTGGTAGTGCTCGGCCGGGTCGGGGAGGTCCTCGAGGACCTCACCCTGGATGAAGCGTGTGCTCACGCACACCCAGCCGTTGCCCTGGGTGTCCTTGACGACCGCGGTGAAGGGGCCGCGGATCGTGGGCACCGGCGAGATGAGGTTCAGCTCGTCGATCTCGTGGAGCGCTCCGAGCCACGCCAGCTCCGAGGCGATCGCCTCGGGACCGCCGACGTAGCCGGGCTGGCTGACACGGACCACCCCGACGGGGCGGGAGTCGAGGTCGAGCCGGAACGTCGCGTTCTCCGAGACCGTGATGAGCGGCATGTCGACCCGGTCGGGGTCCAGGCCCCACGCGGCGCAGACACCGCGATGCAGCCAGTACGGTGCGGGAGCACCCCTGGAGAGGGCGTCGAACGTGGAGAGTGACACCGCGGCGCTCACGTCGGCGGATCCGACGGTGAGGTCAGCGGCGACGTCGGAGGCGCTCGAGATGGTCATGACTGTTCCCTTGCCAGGTTCCGGGTGGACCGGCTGGGGGAGCGGGCGGCTCGGCCCGAGCGTCCTCGCGGTCCGCGCCCGCAGGCAAGCGACGAGGCAGATGGAAACCGAGATTTAACGTCGCGGGAGCCCGGTCTTCGACCATTCACGTGACGAGCCACCGGTGTAACCCAGGGTTTACCGGACAGCCTGTGCGGGCCGGTCGACATCGGCAGACTGGTCCTCGTCGGGACGCACCCGACGACGGCGGTGCGGGGCCGGGCGGCTTCCGTCCCACGAGAGGAACAACGGTGGCCACGCGTTCGACGATCATGGACACCAACAGCTTTCGCCCCGAGGTGGCCCACCACCTGAGCCCGGCCACCCGGGCGCTCACCGAGCGCCGCAAGATCCTCGGGCCCGCGTACCGGCTGTTCTACCGCGACCCCATCCACCTCGTGCGGGGGCAGGGCGCCCACCTGTACGACGCCGACGGCGCGGAGTATCTCGACGTCTACAACAACGTCGCCTCGGTCGGGCACGCGAACCCCCGCGTGGTCGAGGCCGTCACACGGCAGATGAGCACGCTCAACACGCACACGCGCTACCTGCACGAGGCCGTCCTGGACTACTCGGCCGACCTGCTGAGCACGATGCCCGCGGAGCTCGACCGCCTGATGCTCCTGTGCACGGGGTCGGAGGCCAACGACCTCGCCGTCCGCGTCGCGCAGGTGGCGACGGGCAGGCAGGGAATCATCATCAGCGCCGAGGCCTACCACGGGAACACCGCGTTGGTCTCGCAGCTCTCCCCCGCGCTCGGCACAGCGCAGGGCCTTGCCCCGTGGGTGCGGCTGGTGCCCGAGCCCGATCCGCGCCGCATCGGTGGTGAGGAGCTCGGAGCATGGTTCGCCCGCCAGGTCGCCGCGCAGATCGCCGACCTCGAGGCCGCCGGCCATGGGGTCGCGGCACTTCTCGTCGACTCGATCTTCTCCTCCGACGGGGTGTTCCCCGACCCAGCCGGCTTCCTCGCCCCTGCCGTGGACCTGGTGCACGACGCGGGCGGAGTCGTCATCTCCGACGAGGTTCAGCCGGGCTTCGGTCGCACGGGGGCGGAGTTCTGGGGGTTCGCGCGCCACGGCGTCGTGCCCGACCTCGTCACCACGGGCAAACCGATGGGCAACGGGATCCCCGTCTCCGGCCTGGCTGCACGTCACGAGACGCTCGCGCCGTTCGCGGAGAACCTGCCCTACTTCAACACCTTCGGCGGCAACCCGGTCTCGGTCGCCGCCGCGCAGGCGGTTCTGGACGTGATCCGCGAGGACGGCCTGCAGCTCCGCGCCGACCGTGTCGGTTCGGCGCTCCTGGCGGACCTGCGGGCCCTGGGGGCCGGTGACGACCGGATCGGGCAGGTGCGCGGGTCGGGCCTCTACCTCGGGCTGGAGATCGTGGACCCGGACGACGGCGCACCGTCGCGGACCTTGGCGCTGGACCTGGTCGAGGAGCTGCGCGCCCGCCGCGTGCTCACCTCGGTCTGCGGCGGGGGCGGCAACGTGCTGAAGCTGCGTCCACCGCTGGTGTTCGACGACGTCGACGCGGCACGGCTCCTCGAGGAGCTCACCGCAGCGCTCGCCGTCCTGCGGTGAACGACCGGTCGTGACGACTCAGCGGGGCCCGGTGTCGGGCGAGGAGGTCGCCGGCCTCCTGCGCTCGATGCTGCGGCGCGACGAGCTGGGCCCGGGTGACCGCCTGGGCGACGAACGGTCGCTCGCGGCCGAGCTGGGCGTGACCCGGCACCGGCTGCGTGAGGCTCTCGGGGTCCTCGAGGAGCAGGGCCTGCTGCGGCGCCGGATCGGTCGCGGCGGCGGCGTCTTCGTCTCCGACGGTCGCATCGAACGCAACCTCAACACGATCGAGGGACTGCCGGACATCACCCGGGTCCAGGGCGTGCGCCTGACCACCACGCTGCTGCGCTGCGAGCTCACGCTCGCACGGCCCCACGACCTGCGGCAGCTCCGGCTCGCCCCGGGTGCCTACGTCCATCACGTGCTCCGACTGCGGAACGCGGACGGTCGGGGCCTGAGCCTGGAGGACACCCGGGTTCCGGCCGACCTCTTCCCCGACCTGGCGCGGCACGACCTCAGCCACCTCTACCGACTGTTCCGCGACGTCTACGACATCCACCCGGAGCTCTCCGACGAGAGCGTCGAGGTCGCCTACGCCACCATCGACGAGGCCGACACGCTCGGGGTCCTGCCCGGCACCACGCTGCTGCGGCTGACCCGGGTGACGCAGGACGCCGGCGGCCGCCCGATCGAGTGCGCGACCGAGCGGTTCGTCGCCGACCGGATGCGGTTCCACCTGCGCCGCTACGGGGTGGTGGGCAACGCGCACGTCGACCAGCGCCAGGGCGACGGTGATCCGGACGTCCAGCGCCCTGTGTCGAGGCGACCGGCGACGCGATCCGTGCAGCAACCGCACGCTCACTACTAGTGGTAGTGGACTGCACGTCCTATTGGCACTCGATCGACGCGGGCTCCGGTGTCCCGTCCCGAGGGCAGGTCGGGGACGTCCCGTGCACGTGTGGCGGCACGGGACGTCCCCGACCCGGTCGTGAGGCGGGCGGTCAGGCGGGGGGCGAACCCCAGACCAGGGCGCCGGCGTCGTAGGCGGTGATGTGGGCGTTGGCGCCCATGCCCGGGCCGGCGGCGCGGCTGTGGTCGTCGGACTGGTCGAATGGTGACCAGTCGCTCTTGTGGATCCGCAGCTGCAGGTCACCGGTGCTCGCCCCGGGCGCCAGCGTGCCGGCGGTGAACGACACCTCGAGGTAGGCGTCGGCGCCGGTCACCGGTGTCGGCAGGGTCACCACCCGCAGGTCGAGGTCGGCGCAGCCGACCGCGGCCCAGTCGCACCACGTCGTGAACGAGGACGGCCCCCCGTCACGCGTGAACCAGTACCGCACCGTCACCGTCGACAGGTCGACGGTCTTGGTTCCCGAGTTCACGACGTCCAGGACCGGGTTGATCGAGCCGCTCGTCGGTGAGGAGCTCGCGTCCCGGTACCGCACGGTCAGCTCGGTGTCCGTGGTCCCGGGATCCGTCGGACCGGGATCCGTGGGCGGGTCGGTCGGCTCCGGCTCCGTCGGCGGGTCCGTCGGCACAGGGTCGGTGGGTGCAGGGTCGGTGGTTGCCTCGCCCAGGTACTGGCCCAGGCTGATGCCGGTGGTGCTGCCGTGCCCACCGAGGGGGACCTGACGGTCGAGCCCGACGAACTTGCCGTCGTGCTGCCACAGGGCGGGCTCGAGCATGGCGTACTTCTCCTCGTCCCACGTCGCCCAGTCGTCCAGGAGCAGGCCACCGGTGTCACCGGAGTTCGGGTTGAGCACCCAGAACGTGTGGTGGATGCGCTTCTCGATCATCAGGTCCCGCAGCGCGAACATCCACTTGTCCTGACGTGGGTCCTGACCGAGGCGGCCGCCCCACTCACCCATGAGCAGCGGCGAGACGCCCTCGTCGTGCAGGTACAACCAGTTCGGGCCCCAGACGTCCCGGGTGAGGGACTCCTTGTCGAACTCGCCACGGAACCACGGCTGCTCGTGCACCAGGGGGCCGTAGTCGTGGGGCGAGTACATGATCTGCTCCTGGTGCGCGCTCACCTGCACGGGGTGGTCCCGCACCCCGCGCAGGTTCCCGCCCCACCAGTAGTTGTAGTAGTTGCCCTCGTTCTGGGCGTTGACGCGGGGGGAGTCCCACGTCTGGCCCTCCTTGGGGTACACCTCGATCCCCTCGACGAGGATCAGGGCGTCGGGGTTGATCGCGAGGATGCGCTCGGCCGCGGTCTCGGCGGCGTGCTTCCAGTTGTCGACGTCCGTGGAGTCGTCCCACTTGGCGCGTGGCTCACCGGGCTGCCCGTGGGGTTCGTTCTGCAGGTCGTAGGCGAGCAGGGTGTCGTTGTCCTTGTACCGCTCTGCGACCCACTCCCACGTGGAGAAGAAGTCCTCGGGAGTGATCGAGCCCTTGTACCAGAGGGGCGCGATGTGACCGGAGTTGTCGGCCTCGGCGGAGTGGACGTCGAGCATCACCTTCAACCCGTACGTCTGGCACAGCTCGAGGAAGTAGTCGAACACCTCCAGCGTCGTCATGCCCTCGAGCTCGGGGTTCGCGAACGTGTTCACGCCGCTGGCGGGGGCCGCCTGCCCGGCGCGCCACTCGAGCAGCAGCTCGGTGGAGATCGGGACGCGGATGATGTTCATGCCCCGCTCGGCCATCGAACGGGTCACCTCGGTGATGTTCGCCGACCACAACCCGTGGAAGACGCGTTCGCTGGTGTTGAAACCGAACCAGTTGGTGCCCGTCAACCAGACCGGGTTACCCGTGGAGTCGACGATCTGGTTGCCGTCGGTGGTGAGCCAGTCCGCCCCCGGTGAGGCGTGGGCGGTGGTGGGTCCGACGGCGGCGACGGCGGGCGCCAGCAGCAGTGCGCACACCGCTGCGGCCCACCCCCTGGCCGGTCGTCGGGTGGATGGATGAGACACGGTTCCCTCTTCCCCTGTGTGGACCGTCCGCGGCATTGAGGACGGTTCCCCCAGGGCTATCAGCGGGTTCTGGGACCGTTCTGGGACCTAAACGATTCGGTCACGCCCGCTCGTCGGCGCGGCGGAGGGCTTCGGTCGCGACCGTGCTGAGGGCCCCGAACACGACGCCGAGGATCAGGCCGTGGCGGGTGTGGGCGCTCCGGTCGCCGCGGGCACGGGCCTTCTCGCCCCAGACGAAGACCCCGCGCTCCATCGCCCACGTCAGCCCGACAGCACCCACCGCGAGCACCGCCGTGCCCATCCATGGCCTGGACGGCGGGGGCTCGGGGCTCGCGAGGCCCAGGTCCTCTGCGCGCAGGACCGGGTTGGCGGACGTCAGGTCCCGCACGCCCTGGAGGTGCGCGTCGGGTGCTGCGGGACGGTCCGGCCGGTCAGGGGTGTGTGCGGCACGTCTCTGCTCGTAGGCGACGGACGCGGCCACGAGCCCGGCCTTCACCAGACCGCGCACCGGCCTGGACCGCACGACGTCCGGCAGGGCCCACCAGGCCGTGGCGAACGCACCGGTCATCAGGCCCCCGGTGACGGCGTCCCTGCTGACCCTGAACCCATCCATGCAACACCCTCCCATGATCATCGTCGCGGGCCCAACGGCCCGGCACCGATGAACGTTCCCGGTCACCGGCGGGAGCCCGATGCGGTCGGTTCCTCGCTGAGCGCCGTCGTCGGGCCGGTGGCATGCTGTGCCGGTGCCCGCGCCGACCCCAGCCCTGCACGAGTCCCCACCGCGCCTGTCCTGGTCGCTGCTTCCGGCCGCCGGGGTGTCGTTCGCGGCGTTCCTGCTGTTCGGGGCGCACGTCCGCCCCGCCGGGTACCTGGTGCTGGTGGCCGCACTGGTCGGGGCGTTCGTCGTCGACAGGGTGCTCGGCAAGGACCTGCTGCTCATCGGGGTCGGGCTGACGTTGGTGTCGACCACCTCGATGGAGGCCGACGTCTCGTGGCCGCGCTTCTTCGCGATCGGTGCCGCCCTGACCGCCGGGGTCACGGCCCCGTTCCTGATCGACAGGTTCGTGTACCGCCGCAAGGTGATCCGGTTCCCGTGGCGCACGGGAGAGCCGTGGCCGCGCATCGAGAAGGCGTACCTGGTGCTGGTCCCGCTGCTGGGGTGGGCGCTGCTGCCGTTCTACTTCATCAGCTCCGGGGCGTACCAGAACTGGCCGGAGGTCACCGAGGCGGGTGAGCTGGGGCGGTTCTTCGTCGGGGTGAACGCCGTCGGCATCTGGGACGAGCTGTTCTTCATCTGCACCTGCTTCGTGCTGCTGCGCCGGCACATGAGGGTGTGGCAGGCGAACGTCCTGCAGGCCGTGATCTTCGTGTCGTTCCTGTGGGAGCTCGGGTACCGCGAGTGGGGTCCGCTGCTGACCGTCCCCTTCGCCCTGCTGCAGGGCTACATCTTCACCCGCACCGGGTCCCTCACCTACGTGATCATCGTGCACCTGCTGTTCGACGCGGTGGTGTTCCTCGCGATCGTCCACGCCCACAACCCGCACATGTTCCCGTTCTTCGCGTACTGAGACCCCGCTGCGCGCAGATCCGGGGCGCGGCGACGGGGCCCTGTCGACCCCCTTCTTCCACCTCTGCAGCACCGGGTTGGGTGCTGCCCGCGTCCAGGAGCTCGACCGTGCAGCTCATCACCGAGGTCTCCGGGTTCCTCGCCTCGCTCACCAGCTTTCTCGTGTGGCTCCCCCAGGTCCGCCGGGTGTGGGTCGAACGCCACGACCCGAGCAGGTTGGCCGACGAGTCGCCCACCGCCCTGGCCGAGATGCCGCTCCTGGAAGCGGCGATGTCCAGTGACGACGTCCGACCGGTGGGCCCGTCCGACCCGGAGCCGGTGGCCAGCCCCGAGGACTTCGCCCGTGCCGTGTGAGCCCGGTACCGGCCCCGCGGGTGCGCGGTGGTGGGCGTGCTCGCTTTCCGCACAGGCTCTTCACCTCGCCATGACCACCGAGGCCGGTGCCCTCCCTACGGTGCGGTTGTGCCTGCACACGCGCGTCGACCTGTCGCACCCCGCCACTCCCGTCCGGGGGGTCCACGGGGGCCACGTGGGCTGGTCCTGGTGCTCGTGGCCGTCCTCACCACCGGGATCGGGACGGCGACCGGCACCTACACCCGGTTGCAGTCCAACATCGACGTGGCGCACGTCGACCAGTTCCTCGATCGCCGTTCGAGCGGTGGCGGGGCACCGTCGGACGGGCTCGCCGGGCGTGCCCTCGACATCCTGGTGATCGGCACCGACGTGCGCGACGGTGACAACGCCACGATCGGTGGTCATGCCGACGGGATGCGCTCGGACACGACCCTGGTCGTCCACCTGTCCGCCGACCGTCGACGCATCGACGTCGTGTCGTTGCCCCGGGACTCCATGGTCGAGCTGCCGGAGTGTGCTCTGCCGGACGGTGGCCGTTCACCGGCGCGCCCCCGTGTGCAGCTCAACGAGGTGTTCGGCATCGGTGGGGGTGAGGATCTGGACCTCGTTGCGGGGGCTGCCTGCATGATCCGGGCGGTTGAGCACAACACCGGTCTGCGCATCGACGAGCACGTCGTGGTGAAGATGGATGGCGTGCGCGACATCATCGACACCCTGGGGGGTGTGGATGTGTGCATCCCGGAGCCGATGACCTCACCCAAGGCCCACCTGGAGCTCGGGGCGGGCCCCCAGACGCTCGACGGGAGGACGGCTGTGGCGTTCCTCCGAGCCCGGACCGGCACCGGGTTCGGGCTGGAGACGGGCTCGGACATCGCTCGGATCGAACGTCAGCAGATGTTCGTCGGGGCGCTCGTCACGTCCCTGACCGACCAGGGGCTGCTGGCGAACCCGCTGAGGGTGACCGCTGTGCTCGACGACGTGACCCGGTCGCTCAGCGCGAGCCCGGCAGTGGCCGATCTGACGGGTGCCGTCGGTCTGGCGTTCAGCCTCAGGCACGCGGGCCGTGACGCCCTGACCGCGATCACCGTTCCCCACACCCAGGACCCCTCCGATCCGAACCGGGTGGTGTGGACCGCTGACGCCGACGAGCTGTGGGACCGGCTCTCTGCCGATCGGCCCCTCGTCGACCCCCCGGACCCGCCCGCAGGAGCCGTTGACGGTCCTGGAAGCACGGGCGGCGGCCCGACGTCGGCCTCCCCGGAGGGGCCGGCGACGCTGCCGACTCCCGACGTGTGCCCGTGAGTGCCACCGCTACGGGCGTGACGTGCTCCCGTCGGTCGGGTCCGTCGCGGGCCGGGCCGGCGACTTGGCGGCAGCGGGCTTCGCAGCCGCGGGCTTCGCCGGGGTGACCTTGGTGGCCGGAGGCTTGGCGGCCGGGGCCTTGCCGGCCGTGGGCTTGGCGGCCGTG
>NZ_AXCZ01000398.1 GCF_000767165.1 Cellulomonas bogoriensis 69B4 = DSM 16987 | reverse complement strand
TCCCGGTCCCTCGCTGCCCGGGTGCGGGCCTCAGGTCGTCAGGTCGTGACGTACGGCACGGTGGACGACGCCGACGTGCGTCTGGTCGGCTGGGCCCCGTCCGCGGGCGGCGAGGCCTCGGGACGTGCGACCCTCGTTGGTGGACCCGGGTCACCGGTCGCGGTGGGGGAGCACGTGGACCTGCGCCTGGGTGTACCGGGGGCGCACAACGCGCTCAACGCCACCGCGGCCTGGACGGTGGGTGTGCTCCTGGGCGCCGGTCCGGTCGCGGCCGCCGCCGCGTTGGAGCGGTTCGCCGGGACGGGGCGGCGATTCGAGGACCGCGGCACCGCCGCCGGCGTGCGGGTGGTGGACGACTACGCCCACCACCCCACGGAGGTCGCGGCGCTGCTGCGCGCCGCGCGGCCGGTGAGCGGGGGGCGCGTCCTGGTCCTGTTCCAGCCGCACCTGTACTCCCGTACGCGCACCTTCGCGGGCGAGTTCGCCGAGGCGCTCGCGCTGGCCGACCACGTCGTCGTGACCGACGTGTACGCCGCTCGGGAGGATCACGACCCGTCGGTGACGGGTGGGACCATCACCGACCTCATGGACGCCAGGGGCCGGTTCGTCCCCGACCGGTTCGAGGCCGCGCGCGCGGTCGCCGCGCTCGCGGCGCCGGGTGACCTGGTCCTGACCGTGGGGGCGGGCGACGTGACCGAGCTCGCGCCGGTGATCCTCGAGGAGCTCTCCGGGTGAGACCGCCGGCACGACCTCGGCGGGTCGCGCCGGGGCCGGCGG
>NZ_AXCZ01000348.1 GCF_000767165.1 Cellulomonas bogoriensis 69B4 = DSM 16987 | reverse complement strand
GGAGGACAGGATGTCGTCGGCGAACTCACCGACGGCCAGGCGCAGCGCGAACGGCGGGACACGCAGGGCTGCGGGGCGGCCGAGGGCGCGGGCGACGGTGCGCACGACGTCGGCGTGCGGGGCCGGCTCGGGCGCGGTGAGGTTGACCGGGCCGGCCACGTCCGCGCTCATCAGGTGCGTGATGGCCCGGACCTGGTCGACCAGCGTGATCCAGGGCCAGTAGTTGTCGCCCGGACCCAGCGGCCCGCCCAGGCCGAGCCGGACCAGGGGGAGGAGCTTGCCGAACGACCCGCCGGTGCGGGACATGACGATCCCCGTGCGCAGGTGGACGACGCGGGTACCTGCGTCCTGGGCCGGCGCCGTGGCGCGCTCCCATGCTTGGGCGACATCGGCGAGGAACCCGTGGCCGGGAGCGGAGTCCTCGGTCAGCAGCTCGGCACCCCGGTCGCCGTAGTACCCCACGGCGGAGGCCTGCACGAGGACGGGGGCGTCGTCGCCGAGGTCGGCTACCGCGCGGGACAGGAGGGCGGTGGGTGCCGTCCTGGACCGCAGCACGGTACGCCGGTAGGCGGGGGTCCAACGCTTGTCCCCGACCCCGGCGCCGCCGAGGTTCACCACGGCGTCCACCCCGCCCAGGGCGTCGGTGTCGAGCTCGGCGCGGCTGGGGTCCCACCGGATCTCACGGGAGCACCGCGCCTCACGGCGGACCAGGCGGCGAACCTGGTGCCCGTTCGCGGCCAGGTGCTCCACGAGTGCCGTGCCGATCAATCCGTGCGACCCCGCGATGACCACGTGCATGTGGCCACGGTAGGCGATCACGGTTCAACGGGCGAGGCCCGGGGCGGTGCTGTGCACGCCCCGGGCCTCGCCCGTCTCATCCCTCAGTGCCTCAGAGGCCGACCTCTGCCTCGAAGTCGCCGTCCTCGATGCGCTTCTTCACGGTCATCAGGTACCGGGAGGCATCCGCGCCGTCGACCAGGCGGTGGTCGTAGGACAGTGCGAGGTAGCACATCGAACGGACCGCGATGTACTCCTGGCCGTCCTCGTCGGTGCGGACCACGGGGCGCTTGACGATGGTGCCCGTACCCAGGATCGCCGA
>NZ_AXCZ01000353.1 GCF_000767165.1 Cellulomonas bogoriensis 69B4 = DSM 16987 | reverse complement strand
TGTCGAACAGTGCACCGCCCGAACCCGTGTTGGTGACGGTGAAGGTCGCGCCGCTGAGGTCGTCCGGGGTGGCCTTGTTGTCACGGGTGCGCGTCGCGAGGTCGCTGATCTTGCGCGCGATCCCGGCGAGGTTGAGGTCGCCCGCGTCCCGGATCACCGGCACCACCAGGCCGCGCTCGGTGTCGACCGCGATCCCGACGTTCTCGTGGCCGTGGTAGGTGATCTCCTTGCCCTCGAGCACGCCGTTGACCTTGGGGTGGGCCTTGAGGGCCTCGGTCGCGGCCAGCACGAAGAACGGCAGGAACGTCAGGTTCACACCCTCGCGAGCACGGAAGTCCTCCTTCGCGCGGGCCCGCAGCCGCGCCACCCGGGTGACGTCGACCTCGACCACGGTCGTGAGCTGGGCCATGCTGTGCAGGGCGTCGACCATCCGGTCGGCGATGATCTGCCGCAGCCGGCTCGCCTTCTCGGTGGTCCCGCGCAGCGGGGAGACCGCCGGGGCGCTGCTCCGCGCCGGGGTGGCGGACGGGCTGCTCGAGGGTTGGCTCTGCGCCCGCTCCTTCTCGGCCCGCTCCTTCGCCGCACGCTCTGCGGCCTCCAGCACGTCCTCCTTGCGGATCCGGCCCCCGACCCCCGTGCCCGTCACCGAGGCCAGGTCGACGCCCTTCTCGGCCGCGAGCTTGCGGACCAGGGGAGTGAGGTAGCCACCGCCGGTCGGGGCCGGCTGGCTCGCCTTGGCCTGCCCGCCGGTGGACGTGGCCGACGCCTCGGTGGACGTCGTCTCCTGGACCGGGTCGGGCCCGCTGTGGTCCGAGCCCGCCTGCTGCTGCTCACGGGCCTGGGCCTGGCCCGTGGAACCCTGGGAGGGCTGCTCGGCCTGCTCTGGCGCGGCCTGCTCAGCCTCCGCCTGACCCTGCTCCGACCCGGCCTGCTCCGGCTGGCTGCCCCCGCCCCCGGACCCGGGCGAGCCGATGCGCGCCAACGTGGTCCCGACCTCGGCGGTCTCGTCCTCCTGGACCAGGATCTCGGTCAGGGTGCCCGC
>NZ_AXCZ01000297.1 GCF_000767165.1 Cellulomonas bogoriensis 69B4 = DSM 16987 | reverse complement strand
CGCGGCGGCGAGGGCCGAGCGCCCCACGCCCGGCCCGGTGCCCAGGGCGAGCGCACGTCCGCCCGACCTGACGGCACCGACCCCCAGCCCACCCCGTCCCCGGGGTCGCACGTCGGCCTCGACATCGTCCTGTGAGGAGATCACCCCGGTGACCATCGCACCCACGGCAGCCACGCCCGCCACCTCCCTGCACGCGACGAGCACGGTCGCCGCACCCAAGCAGGAGATGGACAAGGAGGTGTTCCTCGCCCTCCTGGTCGCCCAGCTGCGCAACCAGGACCCCACCGCCCCCATGGACACCAGCCAGATGATGGCCCAGTCCACCCAGCTGGCGACCATGGAGCAGCTGACCGCCCTGACGGACACCTCGCGTGAGAGCTTCGCCCTGCAGATGCGGGTCGCGGCCAGCTCGCTGGTGGGCCAGCAGGTGAGCTTCGTCGACGCCGACGGCACCACCCACACCGGTGTGGCCACGTCCGTCAGCTTCGAGGACAAGGTGCCGGTCGTGACGGTCGGGGACCGGAAGGTCCCCCTCGACAACGTCTCGATGATCCGCGCCACGACCCAGCAGGACGCTCCTGCGCCGACCGACACCACCCCCGACCCTGCCGGCACCGCCGGACCTGCCGCCTGACCCAGGCTGCGGCACCACCGAAAGGACCACCCCCCATGCTTCGTTCGATGTTCTCCGGGATCAGCGGCCTGCGGGCGCACCAGACCATGCTCGACGTCACGGGCAACAACATCGCCAACGTCAACACGACCGGCTTCAAGGCGTCCCAGACCCAGTTCCAGGACACCCTGTCCCAGGTCCTCACCAACGCCGGTGGCGGCGGTGCCGGCGTCGGCGGGACCAACCCGGCGCAGGTCGGGCTCGGTGTGCGGACCGCCGGCATCACCACCAACTTCCAGCAGGGCGCGGCCCAGCTGACCAACCGGTCCACCGACATCATGATCTCCGGTGACGGGTTCTTCATGGTCAGCAAGGGCGGCCAGAACTTCTACACCCGCGCCGGTGCGTTCGACTTCGACGCCTCGGGCCAGCTGGTGACCGCCGACGGTGGTCTGGTGCGCGGCTGGGGAGCGACTGCGGACGGCACGATCGACACCAACGGGCCGCTGACGAACCTGACCCTGCCGATCGGTACGCTCATGGGTGCCTCGGCGACGACGGCGGCCGGGTTCGCAGGCAACCTCCCCGCGGACGCGGCCGACGGCACCGTCCTGAACCGTGAGGTCGACGTGTTCGACGCTGCGGGCAACCGCCAGTCCCTGGGCCTGTCGTTCACCAAGAACGCTGGCGGGTGGAGCCTGGACGTCAGCCGCGACGGAACGAACCTGGTGACGGGGCACGCCCTGACGTTCGACGCCAGCGGGCAGCTGACCGGTGGCGGCACCGTGACCGCCGGCGGCATCGCCGTCGACCTGGGTACGCTCACGGGCTTCGCGGGCCTGACGACGGTGGAGGCCGCGAACCAGAACGGCCGTGGAGCCGGGACGTTGCAGTCGTTCGTCATCGAGCCCGACGGCACGTTGCAGGGCGCGTTCAGCAACGGGCTGAAGCAGCCGCTCGGACGGGTCGCGCTGGCGACGTTCGCGAACCCCTCGGGCCTGGAGAAGGCCGGGGACTCCCTCTACCAGGTGTCGGTGAACTCCGGTGACCCGCAGGTCGGGGCAGCCGGTACCGGTGGTCGCGGGAGCCTGACCGGCGGCGCGCTGGAGATGTCGAACGTGGACCTCTCCTCGGAGTTCACCAACCTGATCATCGCCCAGCGCGGGTTCCAGGCGAACTCGCGGGTGATCACCACGTCCGACGAGCTGCTCCAGGAGCTCGTCAACC
>NZ_AXCZ01000475.1 GCF_000767165.1 Cellulomonas bogoriensis 69B4 = DSM 16987 | reverse complement strand
ACCATCGGGCCGATCTCCTGGCCCCACCACCGGGCCGCCGTCGACGGGGAGCACCCTGTGCGCCATGCGCACCAGGTGCTCCCCGTCGCCGTTCATCCTGGGGCGGGGGGCAGTGCGCAGGTGGGGCCGCAGGTCGTGGGGGTCGTGGGGTGGCCGCGGGCGGTGAGCGCGGCGGCGACCTGGGCGGCGGTCCGGCACGGGGACCGTGCGACGTGCTCCCACACGTACCTGAGGGTGAGGTCGCCGAGCTCGATCCGCACGGCGTTGTCACGCCAGGTGTCGTCGCCGCGCCGGGCGTCGCCGTGGGCGAGCCTCCCGTCGAGCTCGACCCGCACCCCGCGCCCCTCGTACACGCGGTCGGCCCGGATCCACCGCCCGTCGACGCGGTTGCGCGCCTGGGCCGTTCCCGCCGGCAGCCCGTG
>NZ_AXCZ01000277.1 GCF_000767165.1 Cellulomonas bogoriensis 69B4 = DSM 16987 | reverse complement strand
CCTGCCGCACGACCTGTTCTCCATGAGCAAGACGTTCACCTCGTGCGCCGTCGGGTTCGCGCGCGCCGAGGGGCTGCTCGACCTGGAGGACCGGGTCGTGGACCACCTCGGTGACGCGGGCAGCACCGACCCGAACCTGCACGCCATGCGGTTGCGGCACCTGCTCACCATGACCACCGGGCACGACGGTGACGTCACCGGGCAGACCGTCACCGACCCGGACTGGGTCCACGGGTTCCTGAGCCAGCCGGTCCAGCACCCGCCGGGCACCCACTTCGTCTACAACACCGCGGCCACCTACGCGCTGTCGGCGGTGGTGCAGGCACGCACGGGGCAACGGCTGCTCGACTACCTCACGCCCCGGCTCCTGGAGCCCCTGGGCGTTGCCGGTGCGACGTGGGAGCAGTCACCGCAGGGGATCGACACCGGCGGGTTCGGGCTCGCGCTGCGCACCGAGGACATCGCCTGCTTCGGCCAGCTCCTGCTGCAGGACGGGGTGTGGCAGGGGCGCCAGGTGCTGCCCGAGGGGTGGGTCGCGGAGGCGTCGGCCCGGCAGGTCCGCAGCGTGCACTCGGAGTCGGACTGGACCGAGGGGTACGGGTACCAGCTGTGGCGCAGCCGGCACGGCTACCGGGCCGACGGTGCCTTCGGGCAGTTCTGCCTGGTCCTTCCCGAGCACCAGGCAGTGGTGGTCATGACCAGCGCGACGCCCGACCTGCAGGGGGTGCTGAACCGGGTGTGGGAGCACCTCGTCCCGCACCTCGACGACCCGGGTCCCGCCCCCGGGGACCTGGCGGTCCTCCTGCCCGGGCCGGTGCCCGCCGATCCGCTTGCCGGGGCGCTCGCCCCGGGCCTGCTGGGCCGGACGTTCGACCTCGACCCGAACCCGCTCGGCCTGACCGCCATGCGGCTCGACGCACCCGACGGCGGTGACGGCCTGGAATGGACCCTGTGGGACCGTGACGGTGAGGGCACCATCGACGTCGGGCCCGGCCGTTGGGTCGCGTCGACCGTCGGCCTCCGGCTGGGGCGCGAGGGCCCGGTCACCGGCCCGGTCGAGGTCGTGGGCGCCGCGGCGCTCCCCGACCCCGGTCGCCTCGTGCTGCACGTGCGTCCGACGGTGGGCCCGTCCCGCTTCGAGGCCCAGATCACCTGGTCGGACGCCACCGTGCAGATGGCGTTGGGTGTCAACGTCGCCTTCGGCCCCACCGACCTCGGCACCCTCACCGGCCACGCCCGCACCTGACCGAGCCGCGTCACTGACTGGACACCACCCATTAATGGACTCGTTCCAGAAAAGGTGCGAGGATGGGAGGTATGGACGACCTCCACGCCGTGCGGCTGCGCGAGATCGGGTTGCGGGTCACCGCCCCCCGTCTCGCGGTGCTGCGCGCGCTGGAGCAGGCCCGGTCCCACGGTCGGCACCTCCGTGCCGCCGAGGTCGGTGAGGCCGTGCGCATCGAGCTGGGCAGCGTGTCCACGCAGGCGGTCTACGACTGCCTGGACGCGCTGCGCGGCGCGGGCCTGGTCCGTCGCATCGAGCCGGCGGGTCACGCCGCGCTGTACGAGACCCGTGTGGGGGACAACCACCACCACATGGTGTGCCGCGGCTGCGGTCTGACCCTGGACGTGGACTGCGTCCACGGCGAGGCTCCCTGCTTGTCCCCGTCCGAGGGGCACGGCTTCGTCCTGGACGAGGCCGAGGTCATCTTCTGGGGGTTGTGCGCCACGTGCGCCGCGCCGCCCTCAGACCTGCTTGTCAGCACCACCCACACCGAGAGGACATCATGACCGACGTGGCTTCGCAGCCTCCCGCATCTGGGGACGACCGCCCGGTCCTGACCAACCGTCAGGGCCACCCCGTGTACGACAACCAGAACCAGCGCACCGTCGGTGCGCGCGGCCCGGCCACTCTGGAGAACTACCAGTTCCTGGAGAAGATCAGCCACTTCGACCGTGAGCGCATCCCCGAGCGCGTCGTCCACGCCCGGGGTGCCGTGGCCTACGGCTACTTCGAGGCGACCGGTCAGTGGGGTGAGGAGCCGATCTCGAAGTACACGCGGGCCAAGCTCTTCCAGGAGCCGGGCAAGCGCACCGACATCGCGATCCGCTTCTCCACCGTGATCGGTGGTCGGGACTCCTCCGAGGCCGCACGCGACCCGCGTGGATTCGCGGTGAAGTTCTACACCGAGGACGGCAACTGGGACCTCGTGGGCAACAACCTGGGCGTCTTCTTCATCCGCGACGCCATCAAGTTCCCCGACGT
>NZ_AXCZ01000307.1 GCF_000767165.1 Cellulomonas bogoriensis 69B4 = DSM 16987 | reverse complement strand
GCCCCACGCGCGCAGGGCCCACGTCAGCAGCTCGGCGTGCACCACCTGCTCGGTCCCGGCCGTCAGCGCCGGCGCGGTGGGCACCGCCTCGGGCATCCACGTCAGGACGTCCCCGTAGGTCATGACCGCCCCGGCGGCGTCGGTCGCGCCTGCGGGCAGGGGCCCGTCGAAGGTGCGTGCCAGGGCCGGGAGCGCGACGGCGACCAGGTCGGTGGCCCCGGGATGGGCGTCGGGACGGTGGGTGACGACCACGTCGGCGTCCGGTACCCGGTCCTGGTCCGTGGGCAGCAGGACGTGACCCCCGGTGCGCCACACGGCCAGGGCCCACACCACGGTCCGCCAGTGCACGGGCAGGTCCAGCAGCACCCGGGACGTCGGGGCGGTGTCGTACTCCTCCACGAGCAGGTTCGCGGTCTTGGTCACCCAGTTGTCCAGCACGTGTCCGGACAGCTCGACCCTCTCGCCGCCCGGTCCGTACCACGTCAGGCGGGGGCGGCCGGGGTCGTGGGTGAGGGTTGCCAGCAGCTGGGGAACCGGGGTGGGACGCACCTGTTCACCCTAACGGCGCAACGCTCCGGAGCGATCTGGACGACGTGGTGACCGACGTGTCTGGTTTGGTCATGGTATGGGGTCCACCTGTGGTCTGACCTGCCTCGTTTCCGCTTGACGCGTGCTGACGACACGCGTGTAATTCCACCAATGCGGTTCTGCCGGGGCACGTGACCGGGCGTGACGGACCAGGCGTCGGCCGGACGCAGACGTGGGGGCGAGACCCGAGGGAACCGAGCGGCACGGAAGGCTGGCGGACATGTGGAACCTGCTCGAGGACGAGGCGTTCCCGACCGACCACGCAGCACCGGCGACGGGCGTGGCCCCGGTGCTCCCGCTCTTCGGGACGGCTGACGACGACACCGTCATGGGGTGGCAGGATCGTGCACTGTGCGCGCAGACCGACCCCGAGGCCTTCTTCCCCGAGAAGGGCGGCTCCACCCGCGAGGCCAAGAAGGTCTGCATGGGCTGCGACGTGAGGTCGGAGTGCCTGGAGTACGCGCTGGAGAACGACGAGCGGTTCGGCATCTGGGGCGGGCTGTCGGAGCGGGAGCGGCGCAAGCTGAAGAAGCAGGTCGTCTGACCGCCCGAGCGGCTCCCGGGCAGCCCTGATGTCCGAGGCCCCCGTCGCGCTGCCCCGACCCGATGGTTCCCCCCGTACCGGGCAGGCGGTGGACCCCCACGGTGTCGAGGTCGTCACGGTCGTCGTCACCCAGGGGCTCACCGACTACCTCGAGGTGACCCTCCAGGCGCTCGCCGCCCAGCGTCGCGCACCTCAGCAGGTCGTCGTGGTGGACGTGGCCCCTGCACCGGACGTCGCGGCCGAGGCCGACCCCGTCCGGGCACTCGTGGGGTCCTTGTGGTCGGCCGGGCCCCCGGACCCGGTACGGGTGTCGGTCGTACCTGCCCCGCGGGCCCGGACGTTCGGGGCAGCGGTGCGATCCGGTCTGGCGTCCGTCCCCCGCCCGGGGCAGGTCGCCGGCGAGACGCTCACCGAGGCCGACGCCGACCGCGGCAGGGCGGACGCAGCACCCAGGTGGCTGTGGCTGCTCCACGACGACAGCGCACCGGACCCCGGCGCGCTCGCCGCGCTCCTGCGGGCGGTCGAGGTCGCGCCCTCGGTCGTGGTCGCAGGGTGCAAGCAGCA
>NZ_AXCZ01000416.1 GCF_000767165.1 Cellulomonas bogoriensis 69B4 = DSM 16987 | reverse complement strand
TGCTGGAGGTCGGGACCACGACCTCCAGGTTCGGGCGACGGATGACCGGCATCGACGAGCCGGAGGTCGACCAGGGTCAGCACGACGGCCGTGAGGACGTGCTGGCCGTCGGTGCCGCGGGCGCGCTCGTCCGCCAGGACGTGTGGGACGACCTGGACGGCATCGACCCCGCGCTCGGACCCTACGGTGACGGGGCGGACCTCAGCCGTCGGGCCCGCCTGGCAGGTCACCGGGTGGTCGTGGTGCCCGGTGCGGTGGTCCGTCACGCCCAGGCCAGCCTGTCCTCGCCCGTCACCGGGCCGGTGCTGCGCCGGCCCGGCTGGGACGCGGCACGGTCCGAGCGGGAGCGGCGGGAGGCGTTCCTGTACGGCCAGCTCGTGGGCGTCCCACTGCTGCTGGTGCCGATCGTCGCGGTGCTCGCCCTCGTCAGCGGGCTGCTGCGCGCCCTGGGGAGGCTCGTCACCAAGGAGCCCCACCTGGTTGCGGGTGAGCTCTGGGCACCGTGGGCCGTGCTGGTCCGGTTCCCGAGGGTGGTGCGTGGCCGGCGCCGCGCGGCCCGCACCCGGAGGCTGCCCCGCCGCTCGTTGCGTCCGCTGCAGGTGGGGTGGCGGGTCGTGGTGCGCCAGGCACGGGACCGCAGG
>NZ_AXCZ01000272.1 GCF_000767165.1 Cellulomonas bogoriensis 69B4 = DSM 16987 | reverse complement strand
GGCGGGCGTTGGGCGATGTGCGGGTCCCGGCCACCGCGGCCGGCTACCGCCAAGCGGTCCGGTTCATCGGCCGGTGGCCGCAGGTCGCGAAGGTCGGAGTGGAGTGCACCGGCAGCTACGGGGCCGGGGTGACCCGCGAGCTGACGGCGGCTGGTCACACGGTCATCGAGGTCAACCGACCCAACCGGTTCGACCGTCGCGCTCGAGGCAAGACCGACGTGTTCGACGCGTACTCCGCGGCCGAGGCGGTCCTGTCCGAGCGGGCAGTGGCGGCCCCCAAGGGTGGCGACGGGTTGGTGGAGTCGCTGCGGGTGCTGCGCACGACCAGGACCTCGGCGCTGCGCGAGAGGACCGCGACGATCAACCAGATCAAGGCGATGCTCATCGCCGGACCAGAACCCCTTCGGGCCCGCTACCGCGGCCTGTCCAACACCCGCCTGACCGCGACGCTGGCCGCCACCCGCCCCACCAGCGCGCCGGTCACCGCCACCGAGGCCACCGCCTACGCCCTGCGCGTCCTGGCCCGCCGCTACCTACTGCTGTCCGAACAGATCACCGACATGACCAGCCACCTGCGCCGGCTCCTGGACGACCACGCCCCAGCACTCATGGCCGTCTACGGCACCGGCCCAGACACCGTCGCCCAGCTCCTGATCACCGCCGGGGACAACCCCGACCGGCTGCGCTCAGAGGCTCACTTCGCCGCGCTAGCCGGAGTGTGTCCAATCCCAGCATCCTCGGGCAAGACCAACCGGCACCGCCTGAACCGCGCCGGAGACCGGCAGGCCAACTCCGCGCTCTACCACATCGTGATCGTGCGCATGCGCTACGACCCCACCACCCGCGACTACGTGGCCCGCCGCACCAGCGAAGGCCGGACCAAGATGGAAATCATCCGCTGCCTCAAGCGCTACCTCGCCCTCCAGCTCTACCCACTCATCCGCGACGTCCTCCAACAACCCACCACGACCACGGCCGCTTGACAAATCTCTATAGGAGTGTCGTGGTTGGTGGTGATGGAGTTGGGCGGCGTCGTTGGGACGTAGAAGGCTCGTGGCCTGCTGGGATGGGTGTTGTCGAGACCTCCAAGGACCAGAGGACCACGAGCCGTGTTCGAGCCTACGGGTTCGGAGCGGGATGCTGCGAGCAGGATCTTCAACCTGCCTGAGGACCGCGTGATCGACGCGGTCGATCTGCCTGAGGGGCAGCGACAAGTCGTCGTGGAGAGCACGGCGCCGCCGGGGTGCCCGGTCTGCGGGGTGATCTCGGTGCGGGTGTACTCCCGGCGTCGGCAGGTGGTGCGTGACGTCCCGGTCGGTGGGCAGGTGCAGGTGGTCTGGGACAAGCGGCGCTGGTTCTGCGCCGAGGAGCTGTGTGCGCGGGGGACGTTCAGCGAGTCCACGATCCAGGTCCCACCCAGGGCCCGGTCCACTGGGCGGCTGCGGGAGACGCTGGTGGCTGCGGTGGTCGTCTCGGTGCGGTACTTCTGGACCACGGACGGCTCATGGGCCCGCTTCGAGCCGTGGATGACCACGTTCGTGGACCTGGGCACCGGGCGGGTCCTGGGCGTGGTCGACGGGCGTGACAGCGCCGGTGTCTGGGCCTGGCTCGCTGCCCGTAGCCCCGCCTGGCGCGAGGGCGTCCAGGTCGTGGCGATCGACCCGTCCGCGGCGTTCGGCAAGGCCCTGACTGAGCACCTACCGGACGCGCGATCAGCGTCGATGCGTTCCACCTGGTCGCCCTGGCAGGCGACATGGTCACCAAGGTCCGCCAGCGCGCCGTCCGGGACCGGCACGGACGGCGCGGCACGACCGCCGCCCCGGCGTGGGCGAACCGGCGGCTGCTGCTACGCGGAGCCGACATGCTGTCCCCGGCCGGGTGGGCGCGCCTGGAACGGGTGCTGCGCACCGATGACCCGACCGACGAGCTCGGCACGGCCTGGGGCATCAAGGAGCAGGTCTGCCGCCTGCTGCGCACCGGGTCCCCGGCCGACGCTCACACCGAGAAGATGCGCCTGGGCGCCTACGTCCTGGCCGCTAACATGCCCGAGACCGACAAGCTCTACGACACCATCTGCACCTGGTGGTCGGCCATCGAGGTCCTCATCGTCACCGGCGTGACCAACGCCCGCACCGAAGCCGCGAACACCGCCATCAAGAACATCAAGCGCACCGGCCGCGGCTTCCGCAACGAGCACAACTACCGCACCCGTATCCTGCTCACCAGCGCCGCGAAAACCGCAGCGTGAACACCCTCCCCAGCAGGCACGTTCACCACGAACCGCGAAGAGCCTGGTTGACCCGCTCCGGGGACGGCTGACCCCACTCGGCGCCGCAGACCGCGTCGGCC
>NZ_AXCZ01000271.1 GCF_000767165.1 Cellulomonas bogoriensis 69B4 = DSM 16987 | reverse complement strand
GGAACCGGCCCCGGAACCGGCCCATGACCCGGCACCCGCGGCCACGGGGCCGGCCGTGCAGCCCGGTGGCGAGACCGGACCCGAGCCGGCTGCGTTGCCGCGCTCGCCCATGGACGAGTTCGAGGACGAGACCGCGCGGTCCACGCCATGGGCCCGGACGCTGGGTCTGGTGGCCGCTGCTGTGGTCGTGGTCGCGGGTGTGTACGTCGGTGCCGCCTGGTGGTGGTCCGACAGGGTGCCCCCGGGGTCGACGGTGGCCGGTGTCGAGGTCGGCGGGCTGACGGCGGAGGAGGCCCGCGCGCACCTGCGTTCCGAGCTGGGCGGGGTCGTGACCCAGCCCGTCGCGGTGGAGGCGGGGGAGAAGCGCACGACGCTCGACCCGGTCGAGGCCGGGCTCGAGCTCGACGTCGAGGCGACCCTGGGCCCGGTCACGGGATTCGGCCTCGAGCCATGGCGGTTGTGGCAGCAGGTGTTCGGCGGGGGACCTGTCGCCCCCGTCACCCAGGTCGACGACGACGCCCTGGACGCCGCGGTCGAGGCGTTGTCCGGGGCGCTGGCGACCGAGCCGCTGGACGGGACCATCAGCTTCGTGGACGCGCGCCCCGTGCCCGAGGACTCCGCCGAGGGCATCGACCTCGACGTGGACTCCACCCGCCAGATCGTGATCGAGCAGTGGCTCACCGCGGCGCCGCCGCTCCAGCTGCCGACGGTGGTGGTGCCCCCCGTCATCGACGACGCCGAGGTCGAGCGGGCGATGCGCGAGCTCGCCAGGCCCCTGTCGCGGGCGCCGGTCACCGTCGTCGTCGACGACCAGAGGGCCGAGCTGCCCGTCGAGGTCGTCACCGGTGCGGCGGGGTTCACCGGCGAGAACGGTCGGCTGGAGCTCCAGCTCGACGGGGAGGCGCTGACCGAGGCCGTCCTGGACCGCACCGACGACCTCCTGACCGACGCCGAGGACGCGCGTTTCGAGTTCGAGGACGGCGAGCCGGTCATCGTTCCCGGAACTCCGGGGACGACCCTGGACCCGGAGGTCATGGTCGACGCGGTCACCGTCGCCGGTACCGGCGACGACCGGACCGCGAGGGTCGACCTGGTGGAGGTCGACCCCGAGGCCACCACCGCCGAGCTCGAGGGCCTGGGCGTGGTGGAGAGGGTCGGTGAGTTCTCCACCCCCCTGACGGCCGACTCCAACCGGAACCACAACCTGACGCTGGGCGCGAGCAGGGTCAACGGCACCCTGCTCCGCCCCGACGAGGTGTTCAGCCTCAACGACACCCTCGCGCCCATCACCACCGAGTCCGGCTACCGCCAGGCGGGCGTTGTCGTCAACGGGGTGCTGCAGCAGGGCACCGGCGGAGGCCTGTCGCAGATGGGCACGACGGTCTACAACGCGGCCTTCTTCGCCGGGCTGGAGGACGTCGAGCACCAGCCCCACAGCTTCTACTTCAGCAGGTACCCCGAGGGGCGTGAGGCCACGATCTACGCGGGCGTCCTGGACGTGAAGGTCGGGAACAACACCCCCTACGGCGTGCTGTTCCAGTCCTGGGTGGCCGGGGGGCGTCTGCACGTGGCGCTGTGGAGCACCGAGTACTGGGAGGTGGAGCACTGGACCAGCGGTCGGTCCAACGTGGTCTCACCCACGACCGTGTACAACACCGAGTCCGGGTGCATCGCGCAGGCCGCGGGCAACCCCGGGTTCACGGTGACCGTGGGCCGCCGCCTGCTGCGTGAGGGCGAGACCCGCCACGAGGAGAGCAACACCTGGACCTACCGTCCGCAGAACGCCATCGTCTGCGGCCCCCCGCCCGGGTCCCGCACCGACGACGACGAGGACGACGAGGACGACGAGGACGACGACTGAGGGGACCTCACCCGCGGCGGGGACGTCGCGGTGCCGGTGGTGGCGGCACGATCTTGCCCAGCGCGATGTCGGCGGCCGCCACCGCCTCGGGACCCCGCCGCGTGTCCACGACCACGCCGTCGTCGCCGACCGCCAGCAGGTGGCCCAGCACGTCCGTGTACCCGCCGGTGGGTACACGGCGGCGCACCACCACGCGTTGGCCGGGCACCCAGGTGCGCCACGACGCGTGCGGGTCGGTCGGGTGCGGGGTCGCAGGGGAGTCCACCTGGGGGATACTAGGTCCGCGCGACCTGCCGACGCGCACCCGTACCTGGAGGACCGCCCGTGACCTACGTGATCGCTCAGCCCTGTGTGGACGTCAAGGACAAGGCCTGCATCGAGGAGTGCCCTGTCGACTGCATCTACGAGGGCAAGCGCTCCCTGTACATCCAGCCGGACGAGTGCGTGGACTGCGGTGCCTGCGAACCGGTGTGCCCGGTCGAGGCGAT
>NZ_AXCZ01000025.1 GCF_000767165.1 Cellulomonas bogoriensis 69B4 = DSM 16987 | reverse complement strand
TGCGCGCGGACGTCGAGGCGGTCGTGCTCGTCCCGGACGACACGTGCGCGACCCGCAAGGCCCGGGGGGTGCTGCCGCCGACGGTCCCGCACGCCGATGCCGCCAGGACGGCCGGCCGGGCGGCGCTCCTCGTCCACGCGCTGTGCCACGAGCCGACCCTGCTGCTCGAGGCGACCGAGGACGTGCTGCACCAGCCCTACCGGGCCGAGGTCATGGCCCCGACGTTGCGACTCGTGGGTGAGCTCCGGTCCCGCGGTCAGGCTGCGGTCGTCTCGGGTGCGGGCCCGTCCGTCCTGGTCCTCCAGCCCTCGGCCGCTGCGGACGAGGGCGAGGTGGCGCGCCGCGCCGCGCTGGCCGCCGTCCACGGGGGGGACGGTGGGTGGCGTGAGCTCCGCCCGGGGATCGCCCTGGACGGGGCACGGGCGTTGCACGTGGGCGAGGCGAGCGCCGCCAGGTGAGCGTGCCGACCTCGCCGCCCACCGGCGCTGTCCACCGGCTCTGACGACCGTCGTTCGGCTGGTGGTACCGTAGGGTCATCCCCCCGGCACTCCGCGCGGACATCGTGCACCTCGAGGTGCACCACGGTGCGTACCGGGACAATCCGCCGGCGGGGCCCAGCCAGGTGATGACCGCGCTCCGGCGCACGATCCCACCGTGGCGACCAGCGCGTCCGGACGAGACCGGGCGTCGAACCCATGCGGCCCTCCCGTGCAGTGACGGCCGCCGACGAGGGGGAAGGATCCTTCGTGACAGACACCACCGAGGCCGTCGAGTCCAGCGGTGCGGACTCCGGCCGCAAGCCCGCGGCCTCCAGAGGTGCCGCGCTGTCGGGCCTGAGGCTCCCGGAGCTGCAGGCGCTGGCGGCAGAGATCGGCATCACGGGGACCTCCGGCATGCGCAAGGCCGACCTGGTGGCGGCCATCAAGGAACGTCGGGGTTCGGGCACGTCCGCAGGGTCGAGGTCCGCCGGGCAGGCACCGGCCGCGAAGCAGACTGCGACTCCTGCGGAGGAGACCAGGTCCCGCACCACCCCGCTCCTCGACCTGCCGCCAGTGAAGGACCCCGACAAGCAGGCCGAGAACGCCGGCGAGGGCGCTGACGAGCGTGCCGCCCGGGCCGCGGAGGCCGCCAGGGCGGTCTCCGGTGAGGGTCGTCGATCCCGCCGGTCCGGGCGCGGTGAAGGCCCGCCCGCCGGTGACGACAGCGGACGTCCCGGCCGTGAGAAGCAGGGTGAGGACCAACGCAAGGGCGACGGTGGTCGCGACGGTGACGGCGGTCAGCGCGACGGAGGCCAGCGCGAGGGCACGCACGGTCGTGACAGCGGTCCCGGGCGTGAGGGTGGCCAGGGTCGCGAGGGCCAGGGGCGTCAGCAGGGTCGTGACGGCGCGACACGCGGCCCCGCGGACCAGCAGCGCGGTGACGGCGAGGAGGGCGGCGGACGTCGACGTCGGGGCCGCAACCGTGACCGTGACCGTGGCAAGCGACGCGGGCGTGGTGGTCAGAACGACCTGGGGGGCTACGAGGACGTCGAGGTCTCGGACGACGACGTCCTGCTCCCGGTCGCGGGGATCCTGGACATCAAGGACAACTACGCGTTCGTGCGCACCTCCGGGTACCTGCCCGGTGACAACGACGTGTACGTGTCGATGAACCAGGTCAAGAAGAACGGGATGCGGAAGGGCGACGCCGTGGTCGGCGCGGTGCGGCAGCCGCGGGAGGGCGAGGCGCAGTCGCAGGGCCGCGGGTCGAAGGTCAACGCACTGGTGCGTCTGGACTCGATCAACGGCATGGGGGCCGAGGAGTCGCGCAAGCGGCCCGAGTTCGGCAAGCTCACCCCGCTGTACCCCCAGGAGCGCCTGCGTCTGGAGACCGTCCCGAACGTGATGACCACCCGGGTCATCGACCTCGTCGCACCGATCGGCAAGGGTCAGCGTGGCCTGATCGTCTCCCCGCCCAAGGCCGGCAAGACGCTCGTGCTGCAGGCGATCGCGAACGCGATCTCCCAGAACAACCCCGAGGTCCACCTCATGGTCGTGCTCGTGGACGAGCGCCCCGAAGAGGTCACCGACATGCAGCGGACGGTGAACGGAGAGGTGATCGCCTCGACGTTCGACCGGCCCGCCGACGACCACACGACCGTCGCCGAGCTGGCGATCGAACGTGCCAAGCGTCTGGTCGAGCTCGGTCAGGACGTGGTGGTCCTCCTCGACTCGATCACGCGCCTGGGACGGGCGTACAACATCGCGGCACCGGCGTCGGGCCGCATCCTGTCCGGTGGTGTGGACTCCAGCGCCCTGTACCCGCCCAAGCGGTTCTTCGGCGCGGCCCGCAACATCGAGAACGGGGGGTCGCTCACGATCCTCGCCACCGCCCTGGTCGAGACCGGGTCGAAGGCCGACGAGGTGATCTTCGAGGAGTTCAAGGGCACCGGGAACATGGAGCTCAAGCTCTCGCGGACCCTGGCCGACAAGCGGATCTTCCCCGCGGTGGACGTGGACGCCTCCGGTACCCGCCGGGAGGAGATCCTCATCCCCGCCGACGAGCTCAAGATCAGCTGGAAACTGCGACGGGTCATGAGCGCGTTGGACCAGCAGCAGGCCATCGAGCTCCTGCTCTCGAAGCTGCGCGAGACGAGCTCGAACGTCGAGTTCCTGCTCCAGGTGCAGAAGACCACGCCCAGCGCGCCCGGGCAGCACGAGGACTGATCCGGACGGTCGGTCCGGTTATGGCCCGGACCGACCGTCTGGCAGACTGTCCCTTCGGTCTGCGGTTCACGCCTGCGATCAGCGCAGGCGACCCGGAGGCCCGTCGATAGGAGAACCACTGTGAAGAGCGACATCCACCCGGAGTACGTCGAGACCCGCGTGACCTGCACGTGCGGCGCCTCGTTCGTGACGCGCAGCACCGCGACCTCCGGCAGCATCCACGCGGACGTGTGCAGCGCCTGCCACCCGTTCTACACGGGCAAGCAGAAGATCCTCGACACCGGTGGCCGCGTGGCCCGGTTCCAGGCTCGCTACGGCAAGCAGGACTCCAAGTAGTCCACCCGACGCCGGCGGTGACCACGCCCGGCTCGTCACGAGCCGGGATGGGCCCGCCGGCGTCGTCGTGCCCGTGAACCGTCCTGGGAGGGACCACCCGTGAACGAGGTCGCCGACGCGGTGGCACCGTCCCTGGCCGAGCACGCCCGGATCGAGGCCGAGCTCGCCGATCCCGCCGTCCACGCCGACGCGCGCCGGGCCAGGTCCTTGGGCCGTCGGTACGCCGAGCTGGGACGGGTGGTGGCGGCCTACCAGCAGTGGCGCGCGGCACGCGACGACGCCGAGGCCGCAGCGGAGCTGGCCGAGGAGGACCCGGGGTTCGCCTCCGAGCTCGGGGAGCTGCGCTCGGCCGAGGAGGCCGCCCGGGACCGCCTGCGTCGGGTGCTCATCCCGCGCGACCCCGACGACTCCCGGGACGTCCTGATCGAGATCAAGGCGGGGGAGGGGGGCGAGGAGTCCGCCTTGTTCGCCGCCGACCTGCTGCGCATGTACCAGCGCTTCGCCGAGCGGCGGGGCTGGCGCACCGATGTGCTGGGGTCCACGGTCTCGGACCTGGGTGGCATGAAGGACGTCACGCTGGCCGTCAAGGCCCGCGGCGACGTCGCACCCGAGGACGGGGTGTGGGCGCACCTGAAGTTCGAGGGCGGCGTGCACCGGGTGCAGCGGGTGCCGGTGACCGAGTCCCAGGGCCGGATCCACACCTCCGCCGCCGGCGTGGTGGCCCTGCCTGACGTCGAGGACCCCGCAGAGCTGGAGATCGACCCGGCCGACCTCCGCGTCGACGTGTTCCGTTCCTCGGGACCCGGTGGGCAGTCGGTCAACACCACGGACTCCGCGGTGCGGATCACCCACCTGCCCTCGGGGCTGGTCGTCGCCTGCCAGAACGAGAAGTCCCAGCTGCAGAACAAGGAGTCCGCCCTGCGGATCCTGCGTGCTCGCCTGCTCGCGGTCCAGCAGGAGCAGGCAGCTGCCGAGGCCTCCGAGCTCCGGAGGTCCCAGGTGCGGACCGTGGACCGGTCCGAGAGGATCCGGACCTACAACTTCCCCGAGAACCGCATCGTGGACCACCGGACCGGGTTCAAGGCGTACAACCTCGACCAGGTGCTCGCCGGTGACCTCGACGCGGTCGTGCAGTCCTGCATGGCGGCCGAGGAGGCGGAGCGGCTGGCCGCGGCGGGGGCGGCCGAGTGACCGCCGCAGGCCTCGGCCACGACCACGGTCGGACGGCGACGCTCCGGGCCGCGGTGCGTGGTGCGGCGTCGCTGCTCGCCGAGGCCGGGGTGGGGTCGCCCGACCATGACGCGTGCGCCCTCGCGGCCCACGTGCTGGGGGTGGACCGCCTGGACCTGGTCCTGCCGCCGCCGTTGCCGGCGGACTTCACCTCCCGCCTGGCCGGGCTCGTCGAGCGGCGCTGTCGGCGGGAGCCGTTGCAGCACATCGTCGGGCACGCGTTCTTCCGGCACGTGCGGCTCGAGGTCCGGCCGGGGGTGTTCGTCCCGCGCCCGGAGACCGAGGTCGTCGCCGAGGTGGCGGTGCGTGAGGCGCTGCGGGTGGCGGCCCGCAGGGTGCCGGTCGTGGTCGACCTCTGCTGCGGGGCCGGAGGGATGGCCGTGTCGGTGGCGCACGAGGTGCCGGGGTCCCAGGTCCACGCGGTCGACCTGTCCGGCGAGGCGGTCGCGCTCACGGAGGACAACGCCCGCGCGGTCGGCGTCACGGTCCTGACCCGCGTGGGCGACGCGACCGACCCGAGGATCCTCTCCGACGTCGCCGGTTCGGTCGACGTGGTGGTGTCGAACCCCCCGTACATCCCGCCCCACGCTGTTCCGGTGGACCCTGAGGTGCGCGACCACGACCCGGACCTCGCCCTGTACGGAGGTGGTCCCGACGGCCTGGCGGTTCCGCGTGGAGTGGTGACAGCAGCGGGGTCGCTGCTGCGGACCGGGGGTCTGCTGGTGATGGAGCACGCCGAGGTGCAGGCCACGGCGGTGCGTGAGCTGGTCGCGGCACGCGGGGTCTTCGACGACGTCGAGACCCGCGACGATCTGACCGGACGTCCGCGGATGGTCGTGGCCCGGCGCGGAGGCGCGTCGTGAAAGACTCCCGCCCGTGAGCGTCGTCCTGGGATGCACCGACCCCCAGACCTGGGGGCCGTCCATGGACGAGGCCGTCAACGCCCTGGCGCGCGGTGGGCTGGTGGTGCTCCCGACGGACACGGTGTACGGGCTCGGGGCCGACGCGTTCCAGCCCGAGGCGGTCGCAGCGCTCGCATCGGTCAGGCGTCGGGTCCCTGCGGTGCCACCGCCGGTCCTGGTGCCCGACGCCCGCACCCTGGACGGCCTGTGCACCGACGTGCCGGACGCCGTGCGCGACCTGGTCCAGGCGTTCTGGCCCGGTGGGCTGACGGTGATCTGCAGGTCCCAGCCGTCCCTGGCGTGGGACCTGGGCGACGCGGCCGGGACCGTGGCGGTGCGCGTGCCCGATCACGCCGCTGCGCTGGCGCTGCTGCGCCGGACCGGCCCGCTGGCGGTCACCGGGGCGCACCTGAGCGGGAGCCCGGCCACCCGCAACGCGCAGGACGCCCAGGACCAGCTGGGCCCGTCCGTCTCCGTGTACCTGGACGCCGGCCCCGCGCCGGGAACGACACCGTCGACGATCGTCGACGCGACCGGTGGGCGCCTGCGGGTCGTGCGGGCGGGCGCTGTCGGCCTGGAGCTCCTCCGTACCGTCGCCGATGTCGAACCCGTGGGGGAGGACACGTGAGGGTCTACCTCCTCGTCGTGCTGGTCGCGGCGTCCGTGACGTACCTGACGACGCCGCTGGCGCGGTGGTTGGCGCTGCGCACCGGTGCGATCACGGCGGTGCGCTCCCGTGACGTGCACTCCGTCCCCACCCCGCGGCTCGGTGGCGTGGCGATGCTGCTCGGGATCGCCGCAGCGATGGTCGTGGCTTCCCGGATGCCGTTCCTCGAGGGCGTCTTCAGCCAGCGGGAGGCGTGGGCGATCCTGGGCGGTGCGGCGATGGTCTGCCTGCTCGGTGTGGCGGACGACATCTGGGACCTGGACTGGTTCACCAAGCTGATCGGTCAGGTGCTCGCCGCAGGCGTGATGGCCTGGCAGGGAGGCGTCTGGCTCTATGCCGTGCCGATCGCCGGCCAGACCATCGGCAGCTCACAGCTCTCGCTCGTCGTGACCGTCCTGGTGATCGTGGTGGCGATGAACGCCGTGAACTTCGTGGACGGCCTCGACGGGCTGGCAGCGGGGGTGGTCGCGATCGGTGGCACGGGGTTCTTCGTCTACACCTACCTGCTGTCCCGCGACGTCAGCGCCGAGAACTACGCGAACGTCGCGAGCCTGGTGGTCGCGGTCCTCGTCGGGGCGTGCCTGGGGTTCCTTCCGCACAACTTCCACCCCGCCAGGATCTTCATGGGGGACTCGGGGTCGATGCTCATCGGCCTGGTCATCGCAGCGGCCGGCATCGTGGTGACGGGGCAGATCGACACCGTGGTGGTGGAGGAGCGGCAGCAGATCCCGGCGTTCCTCCCGATCGTCCTGCCGGTGGCGGTGCTGCTCCTGCCGCTGCTGGACATGGGCCTGGCGGTGGTCCGTCGAGTGGGGGCGGGACGGTCGCCGTTCCACCCCGATCGGCTCCACCTGCACCACCGGTTGCTGGAGCTGGGCCACTCCCACCGTCGCGCGGTCCTGATCATGTACCTGTGGACCGCGCTGTTCGCGTTCGGCGCCGCGGGCCTTGCCGTGTGGACCACCGGGACGACCCTGGGTGTGCTCGGGGCAGGTGCGGTGGTGGTCCTGCTGCTGACCTTGGGACCGATGCGCGGCGCCGCCCTACGACCGAGACCGACGACGAGGAGTGCGACACGATGACCGATCCCCGAGACGACCGGCCACGGACCGACGGTGCAGCGCCGACGGGCTCGTCACCGGTGGCGACGACGAGCGACGTGTTCCGGCGGGCCCTGCGTGGGGTGCTCGTGCTCATGGGTGCGGTGACCGTCCTGGGAGGAGTCGGTGGCTACCTCGTCGCGGGGACCCCGGGCCTCTGGTCGGCGCTGATCGCGTCGGCGGTGACGCTGGTGTTCACCGGCAGCACCGTGGTCGCCATGCTCCGTACCGCGAGGTCGTCGGTCACGGTGGCGAGCGCGGCACTCGTGGGCACCTGGATCGCCAAGATGGCCTTGCTGCTGGTCGTGGTCGCGCTGCTGCGGGACGCGCAGTTCTACGACCGCCCGGTGTTCGGGGTGGTGGTCCTGGTCGGGGTGATCGGGTCGATCTGGGTCGACTTCCGGGCGGTGACGAGCGTGCGGGTCCCGTACGTCGAGCCGGGCGCCGGGACCGCGCGGGACGCCGGGTGACGGTGCCCCGCGGCAGGCCCGTCGAGGCCCGGGACCATGGTCCCTCGCGCACCTCCGACGCTGCAGCCTGCGGAGGCGGACCGAGTTCGGCCGACACGGCCTCATGGGTTACGATTTCCGCGATCCACACCAACTCGGTCCGACGACGCGCTGTCTTTGGCGCGCCCGCGCGGCCGACGACCTCGGGGAGTGCGCTCTGATCACCGCAGCGACGGACCTCCTGCTCGCCGCCGGTGAGGGCGGTGGGATCCACATCCCGACGATGGACGAGTTCTTCCCTCCGGCCATCGCCTTCGAGGGCACGATCTTCGAGTTCAACCGCGTGACCTTCGTGCGCATCCTGGCCACGGTCGTCCTGTGCGTGGTCTTCTGGATCCTCGCCAACCGCGCCCGGCTGGTCCCCGGTCGTGCCCAGAGCATCGCCGAGATGGGGCTGGACTTCGTCCGGGTCAACATCGCCGAAGAGGTTCTCGGCAAGAACCACGCGCGTCCCTACGTGCCGCTGCTCACCACCATGTTCTTCGCGATCTTCGCGCTGAACATCACCGGTGTGCTGCCGCTGCTGAACATCTCCTCCAACAGCGTGGTGGCGGTGCCGCTGCTGCTCGCCGTCGCGTCGTTCGTCGCGTTCATCGTGGCGGGCATCCGGGCTCACGGCGTGTTCGGCTACGTCCGGACCACGTTGTTCCCCTCGGGTGTCCCGTGGCCCCTCTACTTCATCCTGGCTCCCATCGAGGTCCTCTCGACCTTCATCCTGCGGCCGGCGACGCTCACCATCCGTCTCATGTCGAACATGCTCGCCGGGCACCTGCTGCTCGTGCTGTTCTTCGCCATGACGCACTACTTCTTCGTGGAGGCCGGTCCGGCGTTCGCCGCTGTCGGTGTGGTGACGTTCGGTGCCTCGATCGCCTTCACCGTGTTCGAGATCTTCATCTCTGCGCTGCAGGCCTATATCTTCACGCTCCTGACGGCGGTGTACATCAACCTCTCGCAGGAGGCGCACTGACCTACCGTCGGTCGCGACCGCGGCCGTTCGACCGATGTGACAACACCCTGCGCGCGACGTGCGGGGGACCATGGAAGGAATCACAGTGGACAGCACCATCCTCGCCCAGGTGACCGGCAACATCGCGACGATCGGCTACGGTCTGGCGACCCTGGGCCCGGCCCTCGGTATCGGCATGCTGGTCGCGAAGACCCAGGAGAGCACCGCTCGCCAGCCTGAGGTCGCCGGCCAGCTGCGGATCAACATGTTCATCGGTATGGCACTGGTCGAGGCCCTGGGCCTGATCGGGCTGGTCGCGGGTCTGATGTTCTCATGATCGACGCGACCGTGATCGCCGCCGGGGAGGGGAACGCCCCGGAGGGCGTGATGATGTTCGTCCCCCCGCTGGAGGAGGTCGTCTGGTCGGCCCTGGCGCTGGTCGTCATCGCGCTGGTCTTCTGGAAGAAGGTCCTGCCGGCCTTCACGCGCATCCTGGACGAGCGCGCCGAGCTCATCCAGGGCGGTATCGCCAAGGCCGAGACCGCGCAGGCCGAGGCGCAGGAGGCCCTGGAGGAGTACACCCGGCAGCTGGCCGAGGCTCGCGCCGAGGCCGGACGGATCCGTGAGGCGGCGAGGGCCGAGGGTGCCACGATCATCGAGGAGCTGCGCACGAAGGCTTCCCAGGACGCCGCGCGGATCCTGGAGAACGCGCAGCGGCAGATCGAGGCCGAGCAGCAGCAGGCCTCGCAGGCCCTGCGTGCCGAGGTCGGGTCGTTGGCGACCGAGCTGGCGTCACGGATCGTGGGCGAGGCGCTCGCCGACTCCGCCCGCCAGTCGCGAGTGATCGACCGGTTCCTCGACGAGCTCGAGTCGACCACGGTGGACCGGACCTGATGCGCGGCACGGGACAGGCGTCGCTGCAGGCAGTGGCCGAGGGCTACGAGCCGGTCCTGCGCGCTGCCGGTTCGTCGGCGGCGTCCCTGGGCCGTGACCTGTTCGCGGTGGTGGACGCCCTCGACGGGTCGAGCGCGCTGCGCCGTGCCCTGAGCGACCCTGCACGCAGCGGCGAGGACAAGAGCGGACTGGTCGCCGGACTCCTTGCGGGCAAGGTCGACGACCGGGTCGTGGCCGTGGTGTCCGCGCTGGTCCGTGCCCGCTGGTCCGCCGAGGCGGACCTGGTGCAGGCCGTGGAGCTGCTCGCGACCGACTCCGTGCTCGCAGCGGCCGACCACGACGGGGCCCTGGCGCAGGTCGAGGACGAGCTCTTCCGGATCGACCGTGTCCTGGCGGGCGAGCGTGCTCTCCGTCAGGCCCTGACCGATCGCTCGGCCGAGCCGTCCAGGCGGGCGGCGCTGGTGCGTCAGGTGTTCGGCGAGCAGGCTCACCCGCTGACCGTGGAGCTGCTCGAGCGGGTGGCGCGTGCGCCACGGGGTCGCAGCATCACGGCGGCGCTGGCGCACCTGGGCCGGCTCACGGCGGAGCGTCGACGGCGGCTGGTGGCCAAGGTCACCGCCGCGACGGTCCTGACCGAGGCGCAGCGTGCGCGCCTGGTCGCGCTGCTGGAGCGCACCTACGAGCGCCCCGTGCAGCTCAACGTGTCCGTCGACCCGGCCGTCATCGGCGGTCTGCGGATCGAGGTCGGTTCGGAGGTCGTGGACGCGACCGTGCTGGGCCGGCTCGATGACGCGCGACGGCGACTGGCCGGCTAGGCCGCCCCCATGACAACCGAGCCTGCCGGCTCGTGCAGACGATGCGACAGCACACCGGTGCCGTCACGACAGGAGAGAGACCCATGGCTGAGCTGACGATCAAGCCCGAGGAGATCCGGGCTGCTCTGGACAGCTTCGTGAAGTCCTACGAGCCGCAGGGCGCCGTGCGCGAGGAGGTCGGCCGCGTGACTCTCGCGGGCGACGGGATCGCGCAGGTCGAGGGCCTGCCGGGGGCGATGGCCAACGAGCTGCTCGAGTTCGAGGACGGCACGCTCGGCCTCGCGCTGAACCTCGACGTGCGAGAGATCGGCGTCGTGGTGCTGGGCGAGTTCACCGGCATCGAGGAGGGCCAGACGGTCCGCCGGACCGGTGAGGTCCTGTCCGTGGCCGTGGGTGACGGTTACCTGGGGCGTGTCGTGGACCCGCTCGGTCACCCGATCGACGGTCTCGGCGAGATCGCGACCGAGGGTCGTCGTGCCCTGGAGCTCCAGGCCCCGGGCGTCATGGCCCGTAAGAGCGTCCACGAGCCGCTGCAGACCGGCCTGAAGGCCATCGACGCGATGATCCCGATCGGTCGCGGTCAGCGGCAGCTGATCATCGGCGACCGGCAGACCGGCAAGACGGCGATCGCGATCGACACGATCATCAACCAGAAGGCCAACTGGGAGTCCGGCGACCCGACGAAGCAGGTGCGTTGCATCTACGTCGCGATCGGGCAGAAGGGCTCGACCATCGCGGCGGTCCGCGGAGCGCTCGAGGAGGCCGGCGCCCTGGAGTACACGACCATCGTCGCGGCTCCCGCCTCCGACCCTGCCGGCTTCAAGTACCTGGCCCCCTACACGGGCTCGGCGATCGGCCAGCACTGGATGTACGGCGGCAAGCACGTGCTCGTCGTCTTCGACGACCTGTCCAAGCAGGCCGAGGCGTACCGCGCCGTGTCGCTGCTCCTTCGTCGGCCGCCGGGCCGTGAGGCGTACCCGGGCGACGTGTTCTACCTGCACTCCCGGCTGCTGGAGCGTTGTGCGAAGCTCAACGACGAGCTCGGCGCGGGCTCGATGACCGGACTGCCGATGATCGAGACCAAGGCCAACGACGTCTCGGCGTACATCCCGACGAACGTCATCTCGATCACCGACGGTCAGATCTTCCTGCAGTCCGACCTCTTCAACGCCGACCAGCGTCCGGCGGTCGACGTCGGTATCTCGGTGTCGCGTGTGGGTGGTTCGGCGCAGGTCAAGGCCATGAAGAAGGTCTCCGGGACGCTCAAGATCGACCTTGCGCAGTACCGCTCGCTCGAGGCGTTCGCGATGTTCGCCTCCGACCTCGACGCGGCCTCGCGTCAGCAGCTGACCCGTGGCGCGCGTCTGATGGAGCTGCTCAAGCAGCCCCAGTACTCGCCGTACCCGGTGGCGGAGCAGGTGGCCTCGATCTGGGCAGGTACCAAGGGCAAGCTGGACTCGGTCCCGTTGTCCGAGGTCCGGCGCTTCGAGACGGAGATGCTCGACCACCTTCGCCGGAACAGCGACGTGCTGACGACGATCGCCGAGACGGGTCAGCTCGGTGAGGACACCGAGGCGGCTCTGGGCGCGGCGATCGACGACTTCGCGTCGACGTTCGTGGTCTCCGAGGGCGCTGATCTGACGACGGACGCGACCCTGGCCGACGGTGCCGAGGCCGAGGTCGAGCAGGAGCAGATCGTCAAGCAGAAGCGGGGCTGAACGTGGCGGGCCAGCAGCGGGTCTACCGGCAGCGGATCCGGTCGACGCAGTCGCTCAAGAAGATCTTCCGTGCGATGGAGCTGATGGCGGCCTCGCGCATCAGCAAGGCGCGGGACCGTGTGGCGGCCGCCTCGCCGTACTCGCAGGCGATCACCCGAGCGGTGTCGGCGGTCGCGACGCACGCCGAGGTCGATCACCCTCTCACCAGCGAGCGGACCGACACCCAGCGGGTCGCGGTCCTGCTCGTGACGTCCGACCGGGGCATGGCCGGCGCGTACTCCGCGTCGGTGATCCGGGAGGGTGAGCGGCTGATCGAGCAGCTCACGGCCGAGGGCAAGACCGTGTCGCTGTACGTGGCCGGTCGACGGGGCGTGTCGTACTTCACGTTCCGTCACCGTGAGATCACGCGGCAGTGGACCGGGGCGTCGGACGCCCCGGAGGTGGAGACCGCCGAGGAGATCGCCTCGACCCTGCTGGACGCGTTCCTGGCCGATGCCGACGAGGGCGGGGTCAGCGAGCTGCACGTGGTCTACACGCGGTTCGTGAACATGGTGACCCAGACGCCGCGCGTGGTCCGGATGCTTCCACTGGAGGTCGTGGAGGGGGAGGCGAGCGACGCGAGCGAGATGCTTCCGCTGTACGAGTTCGAGCCGTCACCCGAAGAGGTCCTCGACGCCCTCCTGCCCCGCTACATCTCGAGCCGGATCTACAGCTGCCTCCTGCAGGCGGCGGCGTCCGAGCTCGCCGCGCGGCAGCGTGCGATGCACACGGCCACCGAGAACGCCGAGGACCTCATCCGCACCTTCACCAGGCTCGCCAACCAGGCGCGCCAGGCCGAGATCACCCAGGAGATCAGCGAGATCGTGTCCGGCGCGGACGCGCTGTCGGCCTCGTCCTGATCGACCCGCACCCCAGACCGCACACACCCACCGGGGCCATCCTCCGGTCGAGCGAAGCGAGAGAGACATGACTGCCACCACCACCGACGCCGCGGCCCAGCCCAAGGGCGGGACCGGCACGGGCCGGGTCGCCCGGGTGATCGGCCCGGTCGTCGACATCGAGTTCCCGCCCGACGCACTCCCGGAGATCTACAACGCCCTGGAGACCACGATCGACCTCACCGCCCAGGGTGAGGGCGAGACGGTCATCACGCTCCGCCTCGAGGTCGCCCAGCACCTCGGTGACTCCATGGTGCGTGCCATCGCGCTGAAGCCGACCGACGGCCTCGTCCGCGGCGCACTCGTGGTGGACACGGGGGAGCCGATCAGCGTGCCCGTCGGGGACGTGACCAAGGGCCACGTCTTCGACGTGACCGGTGAGGTGCTCAACCTCAAGGAGGGTGAGCGCATCGAGGTGACCGAGCGCTGGCCGATCCACCGCAAGCCCCCGGCGTTCGACCAGCTCGAGTCCAAGACCCAGATGTTCGAGACCGGAATCAAGGTCATCGACCTGCTGACCCCGTACGTCCAGGGCGGCAAGATCGGGCTCTTCGGTGGCGCAGGTGTGGGTAAGACGGTCCTGATCCAGGAGATGATCTACCGCGTCGCCAACAACCACAACGGTGTCTCCGTGTTCGCCGGGGTCGGTGAGCGCACCCGTGAGGGCAACGACCTGATCGAGGAGATGACCGAGTCCGGGGTCATCAAGCAGACCGCCCTGGTCTTCGGACAGATGGACGAGCCGCCGGGCACGCGTCTGCGGGTGGCGCTGTCCGCGCTGACGATGGCGGAGTACTTCCGCGACGTGCAGAAGCAGGACGTGCTGCTGTTCATCGACAACATCTTCCGGTTCACCCAGGCGGGGTCCGAGGTCTCGACCCTCCTGGGTCGGATGCCGTCGGCGGTCGGTTACCAGCCGAACCTCGCCGACGAGATGGGTCAGCTCCAGGAGCGCATCACCTCGACGCGTGGTCACTCGATCACCTCGCTCCAGGCCATCTACGTGCCTGTGGACGACTACACCGACCCCGCTCCGGCCACGACGTTCGCGCACCTGGACGCCACCACCGAGCTGTCGCGTGAGATCGCCTCGCGGGGTCTGTACCCGGCCGTGGACCCGCTGACGTCCACCTCCCGCATCCTCGACCCGCGTTACGTCGGTCAGGCGCACTACGACGCGGCAGTCCGGGTCAAGCAGATCCTCCAGCGGAACAAGGAGCTCCAGGACATCATCGCCATCATGGGTGTCGACGAGCTCTCCGAGGAGGACAAGGTCGTCGTCGCACGGGCGCGTCGGATTCAGCAGTTCTTGTCGCAGAACACCTACATGGCAACCCAGTTCACCGGTGTGCCCGGCTCGACGGTGCCGCTGTCGGAGACGATCGAGGCCTTCACCAAGATCGCGGACGGGGACTTCGACCACATCGCAGAGCAGGCGTTCTTCAACATCGGTGGTCTGGAGGACCTCGAGCGCAACTGGGCTCGCCTCCAGGCCGAGATCGGCTGACGCCCCGCTACCCTGTCTGCAGCCGTCTAGTCTGAGGAGTCACCCGTGGCACACCTGGAGGTCGACCTCGTCGCGGCCGACCGCAAGGTCTGGTCCGGCGCCGCGAGCATGCTGAGCGCGCCCGCGGCCGAGGGCGAGATCGGGATCCTGCCCGGTCACGCGCCCGTGCTCGCGGTGCTGCAGCCGGGACCGGTCCGGATCACCCCGGTGGGGGAGGCGGCCGTCCGCGTCGCGGTCGGTGCCGGATTCCTCTCGGTGGACCACGACCAAGTGACGGTCGTCGTGGACTCCGCCGAGGGGTCCGTCGTCCAGGCCTGAACGACGACGGTGGAGCCCGGTGTGACGAGCGTCGTCCTCGGCGGCCTCACCGCCGTCCTCCTCGTCGCAGTCGTCGTTCTCGCCGGGCTGTACCTGTCGCGGCTCCGGACGCTCAGCAGGAGAGTCGGGTCCTTCGCGTGCGGGGTGCGGCACGAGGACCGCTGGACGGCCGGGATCGCGCAGTACACCCACGGGCGGATCGCGTGGTGGCGAGCCGTATCGCTGGCGCCGAGGCCCGCGCGCACGTGGTCCCGCGGAGAGCTGACGCTGCTGGAGAGGACGCCCCTGGGTGAGCAGGACGAGCACGGGCAGGAGATGCTCCTCGTCAGATGCCTCCACGGGGGTGAGACCTTCGACCTCGCGATGTCCGTACCTGCGTGCGCCGGTCTCGTCTCGTGGCTCGAGTCCGGGCCACGACCGATCGGGAGAGTGATCTGATGCGTGTGGTGATCGCGCGGTGCGAGGCCTTGTACTCGGGTCGGCTGACGGCGCGCCTGCCGCTGGCCACCCGACTGCTGCTCGTGAAGGCGGACGGGAGCGTCCTGCTCCACTCCGACGGTGGCTCGTACAAGCCTCTCAACTGGATGAGCCCGCCGTGCTCGCTGGCCGTGCAGACGCCAGGTGCCGAGGCCGAGGCGCGTGGTGTCACCGAGGTGTGGGCGGTCCAGCACGCGAAGAGCGACGACCGGCTGGTCGTGGAGCTCCACGAGGTGCTCCACGACTCGGTGCACGAGCTCGGCCTGGACCCGGGCCTGGTCAAGGACGGGGTCGAGGCTCATCTCCAGGCGCTGCTCGCGGAGCAGATCGAGGTGCTCGGCGACGGCCACACCCTGGTCAGGCGTGAGTTCCCCACGGCGATCGGCCCCGTCGACATCCTCGCCAAGGATCCCGCCGGGGGCAGCGTCGCTGTCGAGATCAAGCGCCGGGGAGACATCGACGGTGTCGAGCAGCTGACGAGGTACCTGGAGCTGCTCAACCGCGATCCGCACCTGTCACCGGTCCGGGGCGTCTACGCGGCCCAGGAGATCAAGCCCCAGGCGCGGGTGCTCGCCGAGGACCGGGGCATCAGCTGCGTGGTGCTCGACTACGACGCGATGCGTGGTGTGGACGACGTGGAGTCACGGTTGTTCTGAGTCCCGTGGATCGCGATCTGGAGGGGTCCGGTGGGACCGGCCGCGGTCGGCCGGTGGTGCTGCGCGGCAGGCTGCTGGGCGCGGGTCCTGAGGTCGCGGACGGCTGTGTCGTGGCCGGGGAGCGCGTCTTGTGGTCAGGGCCCAGCGGTTCTCTGCCACCGGTGTTCGTGGCCCCGCCCGTCAGCGATGACGTCGTGGTTCCCGGGCTGGTCGACCTGCACTGTCACGGAGGTGGGGGCGTCGATCTCGGCTCGGTGCGCTCGACCGGGGACGTGCGCCGTGCGCTCGAGGTCCACTGGCGTTCCGGCACGACCTCGGTGGTCGCGTCGGTGATGACCGCGCGATGGGTGCACATGCTGGGGGCCGCCACGGTCCTGACGGCTGCCGCCGAGCGGGGTGACCTCGCCGGGGTGCACCTGGAGGGCCCGTTCCTGTCACCGCACCACGCCGGCGCGCAGGACGGGAGGTTCATGCGGCCTGGATCGGCGCGCTCCGTGCACGAGGCCGCCGACGCGTTCGGAGGGCACCTGGTGTCCATGACGATGGCGCCGGAGGTGCCCGGTGTCCTCGGTCAGGACGGGGCGTGGTCTGCGGCGGGTCTGCTCGGTGTCCTGCCGTCCCTCGGGCACACGCGTGCCTCGGCCGACACCGCGCGTGCCGCCCTCGAACAGGCTCGGTCCGATCTCGCGGCGGCGGGGGCACGGTCCACGCGCCCGACGGTGACGCACCTGTTCAACGGGATGCCGGTGCCGCACCATCGTGACCCCGGTCCGGTCCTGGAGTGCCTGGCGGCCGCCGGCCGGGGTGCTGCCGTCCTGGAGCTGGTCGCGGACGGGGTCCACCTGGCCCCGCAGACGGTGCGGGCCGTGCTCGAGATGGTCGGCCCGCGGTCGGTGGCGTTGGTGAGCGACGCCACGCCGGCGGCGGGGCTGGGCGATCGGGAGGTGCCGTGGGGCGAGGGGGTCGTCCGTGTCCGTGACGGGGTGGCGCGCACCGGCTGCGGGGCGCTGGCCGGCGGCGCCTCGACCTTGATCGACGTGCTCCGTTCCACGGTCAGGTCGGGTGTGCCGCTCGTGGAGGCCCTCCGGTCGGCCACGGCGACGCCGGCGCGTGTCCTCGGTCGCGCGGACCTGGGTCACCTGCGACCGGGCGCCAAGGCGGACATGGTGGTGCTCGGTCCGGAGCTCGAGGTCAGGTCCGTCGTGCGTGGCGGGGTGGTCGTCCCTCCGGTGGAACATGAGAACATGAGGCCGTGAGCGCGCTCCCACAGGGTGGACGCGTCCAGGGCGACGAAGAACTGACAGACAGGATGACGGCATGACGACGACGCCAGGCCAGGCCCGCAGCTTCCCCGACTCGTTCGTGTGGGGCGCCGCGACCGCCTCGTACCAGATCGAGGGCGCCACGACCGAGGACGGTCGCGGGCCCTGCATCTGGGACACGTTCTCGGCCACGCCCGGCAAGGTGCTCGACGGTCACTCCGGTGCGGTCGCCGCTGATCACTACCACCGCACCGCGCAGGACATCGCGATGATGACCGAGCTCGGCCTGGACGCGTACAGGTTCTCCCTGGCGTGGCCTCGTATCCAGCCCACCGGTGCGGGGGAGTTCAACGCCGAGGGGCTGGCGTTCTACGACCGGCTCATCGACGACCTCCTTGCTGCGGGCATCGACCCTGTCGTGACGATGTACCACTGGGACCTTCCCCAGCCGCTGGAGGACGCCGGCGGGTGGCCGGCCCGGGACACCGCGCTGCGGTTCGCTGACTACGCCCAGAAGGTCGTGGAGTCCTACCGCGACCGGGTGAAGGTGTGGACCACGCTCAACGAGCCGTGGTGCTCGTCGTACCTGGGCTACGCCTCGGGGGTCCACGCTCCGGGGCGCCAGGACGCCGCCGACGCCCTCGCCGCGGTGCACCACCTCAACCTCGCCCACGGGCTGGCCGGTCGCGTGGTGCGGGACGTGCTGGGTGAGGCGGGAACCCTCTCCCTCACGTTGAACCTCCACGTGGCGCGCCCGGACGACCCGTCCAAGCCGGAGGACGTGGACGCGGCCCGCAAGATCGACGGCCTCGCGAACCGGGTGTTCCTGCAGCCGGTCCTGGACGGCCGGTACCCGGCCGACGTCATCGAGGACACCTCGCACCTGTCGGACTGGTCGTTCGTGCGGGACGGCGACCTGGTCACGACCCACACGGGGCTGGACGTGCTCGGGGTGAACTTCTACTCCACCCAGCGGGTCCGCCGGTACGTCCCGGACCACGAGCGCACCATGGCCGACGGGCACGGCGCGTCGGCGGCGTCGGCGTGGGTCGGTGCCGACGACGTGGAGTTCCTGCCGCAGCCCGGACCGCACACCGCGATGGGCTGGAACATCGACCCGTCCGGGATGACCGAGCTCCTCACCGGGCTCTCCCGCACGTACCCCGACCTGCCGCTCATGGTCACCGAGAACGGTGCCGCGTTCGCTGACGAGGTCACCGCCGCCGGACGGGTGCACGACGCCGAGCGGGTCAGCTACGTGGCGAGGCACGTGGACGCCGTGGGCCAGGCCATGGACGCCGGTGCGGACGTGCGCGGCTACTTCGTGTGGTCGCTGATGGACAACTTCGAGTGGGCGTACGGGTACCACCGGAGGTTCGGCATCGTGCGGATCGACTACGAGACCCAGGAGCGGATCTGGAAGGACTCCGCCTACTGGTACCGGGAGCTCGTGCGCACGCACCAGATCCCGGCGCCGGAGTCGGCACCCTCGCTGGCCTGAGCGGCGCCCCGGTCCGCCACCGCTGCGGGAGACTGGTGGCATGCCTTCCCGTCGACCGCGCCGCCGCCAGGGCCCGCACCGCGAGCTGGACCTCGACCGCGCCCTGGGGGGGCGGCGGTCGGAGTCCGGGCCGGACGGGGACTGGACGGTGCAGCAGGTGCGTGGCGGTGCCAAGGAGTACCGGTGCCCCGGGTGCAACCAGATGATCCCTGCCGGGGCCGCGCACGTGGTGGCGTGGGCGGCCGACGGGTTGCTCGGCTCACAGGCCGCCCTGGAGCTGAGGCGGCACTGGCACTCGGCGTGCTGGACGGCTCGTGGTCGGCGCCGTTGACCCGGTGAGACTTGCACGGCGTGGCGTGCCGGACGTGGCTAGGCTCGTCCCGATGAGCACCAGCGAGCAGACCGCCCCCCAGGAGATCCGTGCCCTGAGTGTCCTGCCGGCGCGGCGTGAGGACATCGAGCTCCACACCGCTGACGGGTTGCGGCTCGTCGGCGAGGTCGCCCTCCCCGCGGTCCGGGACCCGCTGGCCACGTTGATCACCTTGCACCCGTTGCCGACGCACGGTGGGTTCATGGACTCGCACGTGCTGCGCAAGGCGGCGTGGCGGCTACCGGCGCTTGCCGACCTCGCGGTGCTGCGCTTCAACACCCGCGGCACGTCCAGCCCTCGGGGACGCAGCGAGGGCGAGTTCGACGAGGGGCGCGGTGAGCGGTTCGACGTGGCCGCGGCGATCGAGTACGCCGAGTTCCACGACTTGCCCCGGCGTTGGCTCGTGGGGTGGTCGTTCGGTACCGAGCTGGCCCTCATGCACGGCGCGGACCCGTCGATCGAGGGCGCGGTGCTCCTGTCACCCCCGTTGCACCGGGCCACCGACGCCGATCTGGCCGCATGGGACGCGTTCGGCAAGCCCCTGGTGGTCCTGGTGCCCGAGCACGACGACTTCCTGCGCCCGGCCGAGGCCCGTAGGCGCTTCGCCGCGGTGCGGCAGGCCGAGGTGATCGCGGTGGACGGGGCCAAGCACCTGTGGGTCGGGGAACCTTCGGTCCGCAGGGTGCTGGACGAGATCGTGACCCACGTCCTGCCCGGACGCGGTCCGCTTCCGGCACGCTATGAGGGGCCGGTCGAGACCGCCGGCGGAGACGACGACGAGACGCGTTGACGCGCGTGGCACGTGTGACGGGGTACGGGACGAAGGTCGGCGTACCTGTGAACGACTTCGGGAGGGTCGGATGACGAGGGACCGGATGCTTCGCCTGCACGTGCTGCGCGAGGGAGAGGCGGGGCTGCTGCCCCTGGTGCTGCTGCACGGCTTCCCGCTCGACCATCGGATGTGGCTGGACGTGACCGACCTGCTTCCCGGGGATCGAACGGTCCTGGCCCCTGACCTCCCGGGGTTCGGCGCCTCGCCCAGCGGCCCGGACATCGCCGCTGCGCTCGGCGCCGACCGTGACGCACCGTCGGTGGACGTGATGGCCGATGGTGTGGCGGCGACGCTGCGTTCCGCCGGCGTGGACCGCGCGGTGATCGGGGGGCTGTCCATGGGGGGGTACGTCGCGATGGCGCTGCTGGAGCGGCACCCCGACCTCGTGGCCGGTGTCGGTCTCATCGACACCAAGTCGACGGCCGATGACGAGGGGGCCCGATCCAAGCGGCTCGAGATCGCGCGGACCGTCGTGGCCGAGCACAGGGTGGACGCCGTGTTCGGCATGAGGACCTCGGTGCTGGGTGCCTCGAACCGGGTGGCGCGCCCGGACCTCGTGGAACGGATCGAAGGCTGGATCAGGGACCAGGGGCCACGCGCCGTGGCCTGGGCCCAGGAGGCGATGGCTGCACGCCCCGACCGGACCGACGCCCTGGCGGGCTACGAGGGGCCCTCGGTCGTCGTGGTCGGGGACGAGGACGAGCTGTCGCCCGTCCCGACGGCCCAGCACATGGTCGAGGCGCTGAAGGACAGCGAGCTCGTCGTGGTCCGGGGTGCCGGCCACATGACGTCGAACGAGAGCCCTGAGCCGGTCGCGGCGGCGTTGGGGGAGCTCTTGGCGCGGGCGGGCCGCGCGGCCGCGCGCGTCTGACGGGTGGGTCCCGGCTGAGGGCGGCGAGCCCTCAGCGGGGACCTGCGTCGAGCACGATCGCGAGTGCGTCCTTCAGGTCGATGGACTCACCGTCGCGGGCGCCCTTGCCGAGCACCAGGGGCGGGTCGGAGGGTTCAGGAGTCGCCCCTGCGAGTCGCGCCCTGAGACCTCCTGGGACTCTGAGAACGTAGAAGTCGCCCTCGGTGCTGACGGCCACGGACTCGTTGCGCCGCAGGTACCAGCCGTGCAGCCCGGTGCGGTAACGGCCGGTACCGGACTCTCCGCGCGCACGGAGCGGGACGGGCTCGATCCCACGGCGGCCGGCCTCGGCCACGAACTCGGCGAGCAGCCGCCGTGCATGGTTGCTCTCGGCCTGCTGTGATCGCCGAAGAGCCCGCGCGTGCTCGTCAGCCGCGAGCCTGCGCTGCTCGCGCCAGTCGGGGTCCCCTGCCGTCACGTGCGTGGCTTCGATCCCGTGGGCGTCTTCTTGGGGCGAGCCTGCTTGCCGGTGCTCGTCGCGCCGTTCGCCTCCGGGGGTGCCGCGTGGGTGGCCGCGTCCTTCGTGGACTCGGTCTGCCTCGGGGCCTCACCCGGTGCCGGGGACGTGTCCGCTCCCGGGGCGTCCGCGGTCTCGGCGCCGGTGATCTCGGTGCTGGTCGTCGTGGGCGCCGTGTCGGTGGGTGCGGTGGGGGTACCGGACCCGGGCTGCGGACCGTGGTTCTGCGTCTCCGGTGCCGGGTGGTCGTCGTCCGTGGCGGCGGCGAAGCGGGCTTCGGCGTCCTCGGCCTTCTGCAGCGTCACGCGCGTGGGCACCGGGTCGTTGCCGAGGAGGTTGCGCAGCTCGTCGAGGTAGGAGGTGATCGACTCGCGCTGCCGGTTGAGGTCCTCGACCTGCCGCTGGGCCGTGGTGCGCTCCCGCTCGGCCTCGGTCAGCGCCTCTGAGAGGGCCTTCTCGGCGTGCTCCCTGGCCTCCGCCAGCACCCGGTCGGCGTTGCGGCGTGCGTTGGACAGGAGGTCCTTCGCGTGCGCGTCCGAGTCCCGGCGGATCTTCTCTGCCTGCTGCAGGGCGGCGGCGACCCTCTGCTCGGCCTCGTGGGCGTGGGCCTCGGAGTCGGCGACGAGTCGTTCGGTCTCCGCCTTGGCGCGTTCGTGTCGCTCGGTGTCAGCCTTCTCGGCGGCTTCCCTGCGGGCGGCGATCTCGATCTCGGCCTCTGCCCGCAGGTCCCGGACCTCGGCCCGGATCGCCTCGGCCTCGCTGGAGGCGGTGGTGGTCGCCTCGGCAGCCGCTCGACGTGCCTCGGTCAGGACCTTGTCGGCCTCCTGCCGGGAACGGTCGAGGAGTGCAGCGGCCTCGCGCTCGGTGGTCTGGCGCAGCTCGGCGGTCTCCCGTTCGGTGACCTGGCGCAGCTCGGTGGTCTCCCGCTCGGTGACCTCGCGCAGGTGTGCGGTCTCCCGCTGGGTCGTCTGGCGCAGCTCGGTGGTCTCCCGCTCGGCGGTCTCCCGCAGCTCGGCGACGTAAGCCTCCGCGTCCCCGCGGGTGACGGAGAGCTCCTGGGCGAGCTCGTCCTTGGCCCGGGCGGCCTCCTGGGCCGCGGTGGACCGGAGCTCGGTGACCTCGCGGTCGGCCGTGGCGCGGACGAAGCCGGCGTAGGTGTCGGCCTCGGCCCGGACGGCGGCCCCGTCGGCCTCGGCGCGTTGCAGGACGGCACGGGCCTCGCGCTCGGCCTCGGCGCGTACCGCGGCCGCGTGCTCCTGGGTGGCTGAGCGCAGTGCAGCGACCTCTTCGGCGGTGGTGCGCCGCAGCTCGGCGGTCTCGTTCTCGGCCTCCGAGCGCAGGCGGGCGGCGTACTGCTCGGCGTCGGCGCGCAGCGTGGACGTCTCCTGCTCGGTGGTGCGTCGCAGCTCGGTGGTGTCCGCCTCGGCCGAGGACCTCAGGTCGTGCGCGTACTCCTCGGCCTCGGTCCGCGCGGCGGTCACCTCCTTCTGCGTGCGGGTGCGCAGCTCGGTGGTCTCCTGCTCGGTACGGACCCGCAGCTCTGTGGTCTCACGTTCGATGGTGGCCCGCAGGGTGCCGAGCTCGCGCTCGAGGGTGGTGCGGCGCTCGCTCTCCTCGGTGCGGATCGCCGAGGAGATACGTGCGGCCTCACGCTCGGCCGAGCCGACCAGCTCCTCGGCACGACGGTGGGCACCGGTGATCGTGCTCTCGGACTCCGTCGCCGCACTCGCACGCAGGTCCTCGGCCTCCCGGCGTGCGGTGGCCAGGAGCTCGGCCACCTCGTTCTCGGCGCGGGCACGCATCTGCTCGGCCGCGAGCTTGGCGCGTGCCGTCGCGTCGCCGGCCTGCGCGTTGGCCTGTGCAACGACGTCCGAGGACTGCTCCTCGGCGGACCGGAGCAGCTGCTCGATCCGGGACCCGAGGCCCGAGTACGTGGGCCGTTCCGCCTCTCGGAGCTGACGGTGTGCCTCGGAGAGCTCGCCGGCGACCTGCATGGCCTTGGAGTCGAGCTGCTCCACCTGGCGCCGGGTGTCGGCGAGCTGCTTCTCGAGCTGCTGCAGCCTCTGGTCGACCAGGGTCCGGTCGTACCCTCGCATCACGACGGGGAAGAGCGATCGCTCGTCGGGCACCAGAACCTCCTCAGGGCGGCGTCGAGCCGCGCGCGTGTCCGCGTCGCGCTGCTCGCGGGGGGGCGGCAGCGCGTGCCGGTCACCGTGCTCGGGCCGACCGGGGCACCAGCGTATCGGTCGGGGCCGGGCCACGGGGAGCCCGGGTGGGGCCGCGCTGCGCAGCCTCGCCCCGGCTGTCCACCGGACCGGCCCCGGGGCGCGTGCCTGTGCTGCGCTCGCCTATGGTGGAACGTCACTTCGGAAGGGACGTTCCGTGCTCCAACGTGCTATTGCGACCGCGCTCTGCGTGCTCGGTCTGGTCGCGGCCGGGCTCGCTGTCGCCTCGGCGACGGCATGGCGCCCGGCGGACTCGCTGGTCGCCTCCGCGCAGAGCGGCGCCACCCTGGTCATGACCGAGCCGGGGGTCCTGGACGTGGCTGCCCAGCAGGTGACGCTCCGGGCGCAGGGACAGGGTGAGGCGCTCGTGGTCGCGCTGGGGCGGACCGAGGACGTCGAGGCGTGGATCGGTGACGACGCCCACACCCGGGTCACCGGGTTGCAGGACGCGAGCACGCTCGCGACCCGGGACGTCGCGGCACGTCAGCCGGAGCCCGACGACGAGGCCGGTGACGAGGACGCCGAGGAGCAAGCCGAGGAGGACGGGGAGGAGGGCACCGAGGAGGAAGCCGTCGAGCCGCCGCCCGACCCCCGTGGGTCCGACCTGTGGGTCACCGAGATCGTGGGCGACGGTTCGGTGGACCTCGAGTGGGCGGCTGAGCAGGGCCGCTGGAGCGTGCTGGTGGCGACCGTGGGGGAGGGCGCCGAACCTGCGACGCTCACGCTGACGTGGCCGCAGGAGGTACGGACGCCCTGGCTGGGGCCGGGCGTCGCGGTCGGGATCGCTCTGGTCCTCGCCGGTGCGCTGTGGTGGGTCCTGATCCTGCGTGAGGGCCGACCCCGGGCCCGCCGCGGTGACCGTGAGGGACGCGGCGCACCGGGCCGGCGCGAGGAGCCCGTGGCCCATGGCGCACCGGGGCGTGACACCTCGTCCGAGGAACGCCCTGTGCGTACCCCGGCTCCGTCGGCGGCCGCACCTCACCACCGGGCGCCCTCGGGGCCCGCGCCGGCAGACGTCGGG
>NZ_AXCZ01000276.1 GCF_000767165.1 Cellulomonas bogoriensis 69B4 = DSM 16987 | reverse complement strand
GGACCAGGCCGGGGCGGGCGCCCAGGGCCCGGCCGGTGTCGTCGCCGAGGGCCATGGCGTTGAGCGCGGGGGCCAGGACCAGGCCGAGGAGCAGGCCGGCGACGAGGAACGGGGCGACCTGCCACAGGACGGTGAGGTCGCGCCCGGAGAGGCTGCCCACGGCCCAGAACCGGTAGCGGTCCAGGGCCTGGGCGTCGGTGTAGATGAGGCCCGAGACCAGGGCCATGAGGGCTGCGGTGACCGCGGCGCCGGCGAGGGCCAGCCGGACCGGGGAGGTGCCGGCACGCCCCCGGGTGGTGCCGCCCACGAGGTACACGACCACGGCGGCGGCACCGGCGCCGCCGAACGCCAGCCACACGTACTGGCGGGCCTCGGTGAGCCCCAGGAGCGTGACGCCGCCGACGACGGCGACCGCTGCACCGGCGTTGACGCCCAGCAGCCCGGGTTCGGCCAGGGGGTTGCGGGTCAGGGACTGCATGAGGGCACCGGCCAGCCCGAGGGCGGCGCCCGCGGCGATGCCGAGGAGGGTCCGCGGGAGGCGGATCTCGTGGATGACGGCGGCCTCACCGGTGCCGTCCGGTGCCCGGAGCAGCCGCCACACGTCGGTGGGGGCGATGTCACGGGACCCGACGGTGAGGCTGAGAGCGACGGCGGCGACCAGCAGCACCACCGCGCCCAGCAGGAGTGCTGAGCGCGCGGTGGTGCTGCGGGTCACTGGTCCAGGGCCTGCAGGAGCTGGGGCACGAACGTGTCCAGCCCCCACGGGACGCTGAGCGCGGTGGTGGTGGTCATGGCCATGCCGAGCTGGCGGTCCAGCAGGGGCAGGTAGGTGCCGCGCTCGACGGCGGGGATGGCCTGGAAGGTGCCCAGGCCCTCGACGGCGGCCTGCTCCTCGGTGTCGTTGTACCAGGTGAGGAGGAGGTCGACGTCCTCCAGGAGGTCGGTCCCCTCGGTGCCGAGGTCGGCGTAGAAGGTGCCCTCGGGGGTGTCGAGGTCGGCGATGGCGGGGGCGAGCTCCATGCCCAGGGAGGTGAGGAGGTCCACGCGGGGGTCACCCTCGACGTAGGCCGCGAGCGCGCCGTCGGGGGTGGCGTACACGTAGGCGAAGGTGGTGCCGGCGAGCTCGGGGTTGTCCTGGGCGGCCTGCTCGATGAGGCCGGTGGTCTGGTCGATGAGCTCCTGGGCCTGGTCCTCCATGCCCAGGGCCCGCCCGTTGAGGAGTGTCTGGTCCTGCCAGGGCAGCAGCCACGGCTGCTCGGGGTAGGCGACGGTGGGCGCGAGGGTGGCGAGCTGGTCGTACACCTCCTGGCTGATGCCCGAGTAGGGGGCGAGGATGAGGTCGGGGGCCAGGCCGGCGATCTGCTCGACGTTCACCTCGGGCAGGTCGGTGTAGGTGGTGGGCTGCTCACCGCCCAGCTCGTCTATGGCGGCCTGGGTCCAGGGCAGCAGGCCGGTCTCGGGGTCGCCGGCCCAGGAGTCGGCGGGGATGCCGACGGGCACGACGCCGAGTGCCAGGACGGTGTCGTGGGAGCCCCACCCGAGTGTCACGACCCGCTCGGGCCGCTCGGGGACGACGGCCTGCCCCAGGGCGTGGTCGATGGTCACCGGGAACGTCGCGTCGCCGGTGGGGTCGGGCCCGGGCGTGGCGGGGTCCTCCGGGTCTGCGGTGCAGGCGGCGAGGGCCAGGGCGGCGGTGGCGGCCAGCGCCAGGACGCGCACGTGGGGTGCGCGGGTCCCGGGTCGGGTTCGGGCGTGCATGGGTCTCCGTTCAGCGGTGGGGGGCGGACGGCGACGTCCGTGGGGGCACCCGGTGGGCCGGGGTGAGGGGGTGGTGCGGCGGGTCAGCCTTCGGCCCGGCCGGCGCGCCAGTAGCCCATGAACGCGACGGAGCGGCGGTCCAGGCCGACCTCGCCGACCAGGTGGCGGCGCAGGTCGCGGACGACGGTGGCCTCGCCGGCGATCCAGCTGTACAGGCCGTCGGGGGCGCTCGCCTCACCGGGGACGTCCCACAGGACCGCGTCGTCGACGTCGACGTCCTGGGGGGCGACACCGGCGACGGTGGCCCGCGCCAGGCGCCTGGCGGTGGTGGCCACGGCCTGGTGCAGGACGGCGCCGTGGGGGGCGTCCTGGTGACCGGGGCGGTGGCGGGGCAACCAGGTGAGCTGGGCGCCGTCGGGGAGCTCGACGTCCAGGACGTCGTGGGCGGTGGGGACCTCGACGTAGGCGTGGGCCCGGGCGCCGTCGGGGAGCCGCTCGAGGATCGAGCAGATGGCGGGTGCGGCGGTCTCGTCCCCCGCCAGCA
>NZ_AXCZ01000268.1 GCF_000767165.1 Cellulomonas bogoriensis 69B4 = DSM 16987 | reverse complement strand
TAGCGCTTGAGGCAGCGGATGATCTCCCGCTTGCTCAGGCCCTCGTTGGTGCGGCGCTCGACGTACTCGCGTGTCGCGGGTGGTGTCTCATGCGGACGATCGTGACGATGTAGAGGGCGCTGTTGGCTGCTCGGTCACCGGCACGGCTGAGGCGGTGACGCCCGGTCGTGCGGCCGCTGCTGGCCGGTTGAGGAGCGACCCCGCAGAGCTTGGCGAAGGCAGCCTCGTTGCGGATCCGGTCGGCGTTGTCGCCGGCGGTGACCAGGAACTGGCCGGCGATCTCGACGCCGACACCATGGAGTTCGACGAGATCCGGGGCGGCTGCGCGCACCAGCGCCTCGAGCTGGTTGTTGAGCGTCTTGACCTCGTCGTCGAGGGCTTTCCAGCGGCGAGCCAGGTCCCGTAGGGCGGTCTTCACGCCAGCCATCAACAGGCGGTCGCTGTCGTCGACGAGGGTGATCAGGTCGTCAGTCTCCGGGCGAAGCCGGAGGCAGCGGTTGACCAGTGTCCGCTTGGTGAGGACAACGAGCTCCTCGCGCAGGGGCGAGGGGGCGCCGATCATCACTCCGAAGAGGGTGTTGAAGGCCTGCGTGCGTGCCTTAACGGCGCTCGAGCGAGTGACGCGCAGGGTGCGGATCACTTCGACGATCCCGGACTTTGCCTTCGGGGTCGCCGTCGACGTCCGTCCGAGCACCGCCCGTGCGATCTGCTCGGCGTCCAGTCGATCGGACTTGCCGTCCATGCGCCGGGCCAACCGATTGGGGCGGTTGACCTCCACAACGTTCTCTCCGGCGCTGGTCAGCGCGCGGGCGAGCGCCGCGCCGAAGGAGCCGGTGCTCTCGACTCCGATCGTGTGGACCTGTCCCCGTGTGCGCAGCCAGTCCAGCAAGGCCTGGTAGCCGTGGTCGGTCGCCGGGAACTCCTTGTGGCCGAGCAGCCGGCCCTGGTCATCGACCGCGGCCGCGTAGTGGGTGTGCTTGTGCGTGTCGACGCCGCCGATCACGGTGACAGTCGCGGGAGTAGTTGCCATGCTGGAATCGCTCCTCCGTCAGGACTGATCTGCGGATGGGGCGAGCCGGCCGGACGGGCGACAGGTCTGTGACGGGGCTTCTAGCCAAGCTCCTATCAGGTCAGATCCGTCTGGCCGGTGCGCCGCGGAGCCGCACCGGGGACCGGTCGACAGATCGAACGCAGGACACCGTGGTCATACCTTGGCCGGGGTCAGACCGGGCCGGTGCGGCTCCAGGACGATCTTCACAGACCTTGCCGTTGTGCCGGGGCGTGTGCGGGCGGATGCGCTGGTGGCGTGAGGCGACCGCCAGGACGGTGCGGGTGAACGCGGTGGCCTTGTAGTTCGCGCCGTTGTCCGTCACGACGCGGACCAGCCGGTTGATGCCGTGGGCGCGCCACCCGCCGCCGTCGGGGATCCGTCCGACCTTCTTCACGTCCAGGTGGATTATGTGCCCGGGGTAGCGGGCGGTGATCCGGCCGGTGCTGCGGTTGGTTGACCCGTCGGGGTCGATGTCCCGGCGCCGGTTGATGCCCCGGCGGGTCAGCCACCGCGAGACCGTCGCCGATGACACCCGGTGCCCGGTGCGGGTCAGTTCGAGGTGGATCCGACGGACGGTCCACTTGTGGTCCCGCCGCAGCCGCTCGATCAACTCGACCACGTCCGCCGGCATCTGCATCGGGCTCGCGTGCGGGACGCTGGAACGGTCGAGCAGCCCCACCTCGCCGAGCTCGTCGTAGCGGGCCTTCCACTTCGACAGGCACCGTCGGGAGATCCCGGCATCGGCCGCGACGTGCGCGATCGGACGGGGCTGACAGCGCTGGGCCAGGTGAAGGCGGCCGGCAGGGGTCAGCGGGGCGTTAGCGAGGGGCATCGAGGGGTAGGTCTTTCGTACGGCGGGACGGTTGGTCGCACTTCCATCCCGCCGCCAGGGCCTACCTCTCCCTCACCCCCCGCCCGGTGTCACCAACCTCATGAGCCACAACACCTAGACGAGCGCGAGGAATGTGCCGAAAAGTGCAGCGAGCGGGGCTGCGTAGGCGAGGTCACGGACGCCCGGCTGTGACGCAGGCGAAGGCGTTTGTCGTCGACGTGCTAGATCCCGCCGCGCGACGGCCCAGCGCACGGCCCAGACTGCGCCCAGAGCATTTAATGGAGCACTCAATGCGACGCCGACAACTCGGGCCAGGAGCAAGCCGGTCTCGCCATCGGTGAGCGCATCAAAGCCGACTCCAAGTAGACCGCCGATGATCAGGATCGAGACGCCGACGAAGATCGATGTGTTGGTTAGCAGGCCCAGGAGCTCCTCTCGCTCCTCCATGTCTGGGGCGGCGCCGATGGCGCGCTCGTTGGATCGATCAGACACTTCTTTCACCGTCTCCTCCCCGGCCTTGACTGCGGGACT
>NZ_AXCZ01000315.1 GCF_000767165.1 Cellulomonas bogoriensis 69B4 = DSM 16987 | reverse complement strand
CCCGGCGACCGCGAGCGCGATGCCGGCGAGCACAGCGGCGACGACCCTCGGGACCCGGGTGCCGAGGACGCCGGTGACCACCGGCCCCGCGTCCCCGCGGAGCCATGCCGCGACGTCCCCCAGCAGGAGCATGCGGTCGCCCAGCAGCAGCGAGACCACGGCGGCGGCGAGCAGCACGCCGAGGGCGAGGACCAGGACCAGGACGCGGTGGCGTGCACCGACCCCGTCGACGGGCAGCGCGGACCCGGCGCCACCGAGGGACCTGGACCGCAGCCGGAGGGCGACGACCACGACGACCGTGCCACCGATCAGTGCGGTGACGGTCCCCGTCGGCACCATGACGGCGGCCTGCGCCCCGAGGAGGGCGCGCATCCCGACGTCGGCGACGAGCACGAGGTTCGTGGCGGCGAGTGCCGCGACCGGCAGGAGGGCTCGGTGCCGGTGCAGGCCCGGGACCCACGGGACGAGCATCCGGACCAGGGCTGGGGCGGCGAGGCCCACGAACCCGAGCGGCCCGGTGGTCGCGACGGCCGTCGCGGCGAGGAGCACGGCCGTGACCAGGGCGGTCACCCGGGTGCGGCGGACGTTCATGCCCAAGGTCGCGGCCTGGTCGTCCCCCAGGCGCAGCAGGTCGAGCCGGCGTGCCTGTGCCAGGACCGCCAGGAGCACGCCCAGGACGAGGGGCAGGGCCCAGCGGACGGTTCCGAGCCCGTTCTGGCCGAGGGAACCGGCGGACCAGGCGATCAGCCCGCGGGCCTCCATGGGTCGCAGGATCACGATCGCCGTGGTGACCGAGGTCATCGCTGCGGCGAGGGCCGTGCCCCCCAGGACGAGTCGCGTCCCTGCGGCACCCGACGTGCCGCTCAGCAGGAGGACGGTCCCGGCGGAGAGCAGTCCGCCGAGGAGCGCCAGGACGACGTCCCCGAGGAACGCGCCGGGCAGCCCGCCGAGGGCCCCGAGGGAGAGTGCGAGGTGCGCCCCGCTGTGGATGGCGAGGGTGTCGGGTGAGGCGAGCGGGTTGCGGGTGAGGGACTGCAGGACGGTGCCGGCCGCACCGAGCGCCAGCCCTGCGGTCAGTGCGGCGAGCAGCCGGGGAACACGGGAGCTGATCACCACGGCCCCGGCCTGGTCGTCGGAGGCGCCCAGCACCCACTGCCACACGTCGGTCGCGCCGAGCCCTGAGGTGCCCTGGGTCAGCTGCCACACCGCCAGCGGGAGGAGCAGGAGCACGAGGCCCACGGCGAGGACCACAGGGCCCGGTCCACCTCGGGGCGCGGCACCGTCAGCCACGCCACCGGGTCCGGCCGGGGCCACGGGGGCGCCGGCCGGACCTCGTGGCGTGGTGGTGGTCATGCGGCGGCGTCGACGGCCGCGTCGATCACACGGAGCATGGACTCGGGACCGCCGAACGCCCAGATGCCGTCCGGGAAGCGCGCCGACCCGTCCGAGAAGGGCAGCGAGGTCCAGATCGGGTTCGCACCCAGGGCGCCGGCGAACACGTCGTCGTCACCGTTGGCCAGGTACCAGAA
>NZ_AXCZ01000374.1 GCF_000767165.1 Cellulomonas bogoriensis 69B4 = DSM 16987 | reverse complement strand
TCAACGCCTCGACGTCCACGGCCCCCAGCCCGTAGGCGGGGTCGGTCTCCAGGTCGGGCAGCGCGTCCCAGGCGTCGGCGAAACCGAGGTCGGCCAGCACCCCGCCGACCAGCGAGCCGTCGGTGAACGGGCGGATCGTGACCGCCTCACCGGTGTCGTAGCCGTCGGCGAAGGCCACCGGCACGTCGGTGACGTCGCCCAGCTCGGCCCGCGCGGCCTCCACGGCCTCGTCGTACCGGGCGCGCAGCGCGGCGGCCTGCTCCTCGGTACCGGTGACCTCGGCAACCAGGTCGAGGTTGGCGAACATCGAGCCCACGGGGTCGGTGGCGTCACCACCGGGGACGACGACGACGGGAGTGGTGGCCTCGATCTGCTCGATCGCCCCCTCGACGAGCGAGCCCGTCACGAACAGGACGTCGACGTCGAGGGCGGCGAGGGTGTCGATGCTGGGCTCACCGCGACCGCCGATGTCGGTGACGTCCGGGGCGAGCTCGACGGTGGTGTTCCAGGTCTCGAAGCCCTCGATGCTCGCGACGCCGACCGGCTGGACCCCCAGGGACACCAGGTACTCGGCGACGTTCCACTCCGACACGGCGACCCGTTGGGCCGGCCCGTCGAGGGTCACCTCGATGCCGCGGGCGTCGGTGACGGTGAGGGGTTCGCCGGCGGTGGCCGCCTGCCCCTCGGGGCTGGGCGCGGCGCCCGGCGCCTCCTCGGTGGTTCCGCAGGCGGCGAGCGCCAGGGCACCCACCAGGGTCAGTACCGCGGCTGGACGTGCTCTCATCAGGTCTCCTCAGGCAGGGGTGAAGGGGCATGGCCCCGGGAGGCGGGCGCGCCGGGGCGCCCCGCCACGGCAGTGGGTGGGTGTCCTGTCAGCCGGTCGGCTCGGGGTGCCGGGTGCGG
>NZ_AXCZ01000265.1 GCF_000767165.1 Cellulomonas bogoriensis 69B4 = DSM 16987 | reverse complement strand
CGGCTGCTCACCCCCGCCCGACGTCACGGCCCCGGTGTGCTCGGTCCCGCCGACGGAGGCGATCAGCTCGGCTGCCTCGTGGACGACCTGCGCGACCGTGACCGGGTCCTCGTGGGCCGTCCGGCCGTCGCTGCCCGTCGTCGATGCGTCCGCACCCTCGACCGCGGCACCCAGGACCGCCGCGAAGTCGTGCCCGGACGCACCCTGGGCGGTGCCCCCACGCTGCCCGGCGGCCGGGGCTGGCGGAGTCGGCAGCATGATGATGGTGGTCATCGGTCCCCCTCGTCGGTCAGGTCTGCACGGTCGGGTCGGGTGGCCCCTCGAAGGGCCGCCTCGTCCAGCGCCAGCTGCTCCAGGTGCTCGTCCTCGGCCCGGACCTCGGCGTCGTGCCGCTCCTCGAGCTTTCCCAGAGCCGTGGCTCGCGACCTGGCGCCGGTCCAGGCCGCCGTCGCCTCGTCCACCTGGAGCTGGGTCGTGCCCAGCACGGCCAGGGACTCCGCCGCCAGGCCCGTCAACGCCGCGCGGCTCGCGATCGACGCGCGCCACGTCAGGTCGTCGCCGCGCTCGGGCAGCTCGCACCCGGCGAGCATCTGAGCGGTCTCGTGCCGGCGGCGCTCCGCACGGCGACGCTCGGCGTGAGCCCGGGCGGCGTCGGCCGCCGCCTGCTCCTCCTGGATCCGGCGCAGCCGCAGGAGTCCGCTGAGCCGGAACCCGCGCGCGCTCATGGCTGCACCCCCATCTGGCCGACGAGCGCGGCCAGGTGCTCCCAGGAGTCCTCGGCCTCGGCGACCTCGTCCAAGGGCTGCTGCAGGAACGCGTCGATGCCGGCGGCGTTCGCGACCGCGGCGTCGACCAACGGGTTGGAACCGGGGACGTAGGCACCCACGTCGAGCAGGTCCTGCGCGCGCCGGCGCGCCGCCATCACCTGCCGCAACCGGGTCGCGTCGGCCCGCTGCGCGGGGGTGGTCACCCGACCGGCCACGCGCGAGACCGAACCCAGGACGTCGATCGACGGGAAGTGCCCGGCGACGGCCAGCTCACGGGTGAGCACCACGTGCCCGTCGAGGATCGAACGTGCGGCGTCGGCGACCGGCTCGTTGTGGTCGTCACCGTCCACCAGGACGGTGTAGATGCCGGTCACCGAGCCGCGCTCGGCCGTCCCGGCGCGCTCCAGGAGCTGGGCGAGCAGCGAGAACGTCGACGGCGGGTACCCGCGGGTCGCGGGTGGCTCACCGACCGACAACCCGATCTCACGCTGGGCCATCGCCACCCGGGTCAGGGAGTCCATCATCAGGACCACGTCGCGGCCCTCGGCCCGGAACTGCTCGGCGATGCGGGTCGCGACGAATGCCGCACGCAACCGCACCAGGGGCGGCTCGTCGGACGTCGCGACCACCACCACGGACCTGGCCAGGCCCTCGGGCCCCAGGTCGTCCTCCAGGAACTCGCGGACCTCACGGCCACGCTCACCGACCAGCGCGATCACCGAGACCTCGGCCTCGGTGCCGCGGGCGACCATCGACAGCAGGCTCGACTTGCCGACGCCGGACCCCGCGAACAGGCCCAGGCGCTGACCGCGCCCGGCCGTGACCATGGTGTCCAGGGCACGCACGCCGAGCTCCAGGGGCGTGTCGACCCGGGCCCGGCCCAGCGCCGACGGGGCGGAACCGCTGACCGGCACCATCGCAGCGTCCAGGGGACCCTTGCCGTCGACCGGCCGGCCCAGCCCGTCCAGGACCCGACCCAGCAGGCTGCGCCCGGTGGGGACCGTCAACGGCCGACCGGTGCCCCGCACCGGCATCCCGACCCGCAGCCCGTGCACCGCGGCCAACGGCATGCACCGCAGCACGGAGGACGTGGCGGCCACGACCTCGACCGCCACCGCCTCACGGCCCTCGCCGACGGTCAGCACGTCACCGACCGCACCGGTCAGGCCCGCCACGTCGACGGACAGGCCGACGACGGCGTGGACCGTCCCGACCCGCTCGGGGCCGGCCACGTCCAGAGCCCGGAGCAGTGCCGGGTCCAGGTGCACGGGGTTCGGGTGCACGGGGTTCGGGTGCACGGGGCGCGGGTGCACGGGGTTCGACCGCACCGTGGGCGCGTACGTCGCGGTGCTCACGAGGCGTCCTCGAGCAGGGCTGCGCGGGCGCGCTCCAGGGCGGTGCCGACCTGCCCGTCGAGGTAGCCGCCCGGGTACTCGCTGACGACGTCGCCGGGTTCCAGGCGGGAGTCGGCGACCAGCTCGATGCCCGCGGGCACCTGCACCTGGCCCTCGGCCAGCAGGGCACGGACCTCCGCCAGGTCGTCGGCGTTCATCCGCACCGTGTGCACCCCGACCTCGGGTGCGGCCTGCAACGCCCGGTCCAGCACGGCGCGCGCCGAGTCCGGGCCGGGGCGCAGCTCACGCTGCAGCACGGCGGCCGCGAGCGCCAGGGCGCCCTCGTGCA
>NZ_AXCZ01000264.1 GCF_000767165.1 Cellulomonas bogoriensis 69B4 = DSM 16987 | reverse complement strand
CACCCACGGCCCCCGCACCCGCGGCCACGGGAACCGCCCGGGGCGCGGCCTCGGCACGGAGCCGGGACGCGGCGTCGGCGATCCGGGCGAGGTCCACGGCGAAGGCGATCAGTGCCACCGCGTAGGCGGTGGTCGCCCCCCACGCCAGAAGGGTGCTGACCTCGGCGATGCTCATGACTCTCCCTCGTGCGGTTCGTCCTCGGCGGCGGGGGCCGGGGGCACCTGCCCCGGCAGGGCGCACAGGACCCGGTCCAGCTCTCCGCGCAGCCCCAGGTCATCGCCCCTGGCCAGGGCAGCGGCCTCGACCACTGTACGTCCGTCGACCTCGGTGGCCGTCACCCAGACCCGGCGCCGGGGCGTGAACAGCGACACGCTCAGCCCGACCAGGGACAGGGCCGAGAACACCAGGATCCACGTCAGGGCGGGGTCGTGGCGCAGGTCCACCGCCATGAAACGGGGCAGCTCGGTGAACGTGATCGTCCCCAGCCCGTCGGGAAGGTCCACGGTCTGCCCCGGCTCGACCATGAGCGTCACGGGTGTGCCGTCAGGTTCGGTCGCCTGGGTCATCCGGTCGGTGTCCAGCTCGTACACGTTCTGCGGCACGCCGTCGTCCAGACCGAGGTCACCGGTCCACACCGAGAGCATCAGCAACGGCGCCAGCGGCTGGGGGTAGACCGACCGGGCACCGATCGGCGTGACCTCCGCGCTGGGCAGCAGGTACCCCACCAGCCCGATCTGGTCACCGGTGGACACGTCGGGCACCTTCACCACCCCGCGCGAGGTGTACACGGCGTCCTCGGGCAGGAACGGCACCGCACCCTCGAACGCGACCTCACCGGCCGCGTCGCGGACCTCCACCTGAGGGGCGTACCCGTTGCCCATCAGGTAGACCTTCGCCGCACCGGCGTCCAGGGGGTGGTTCACGCGGATCGTCTCGCGACGGTCCGGGCTCCCCGGCTCACGCACGTGCACGTGCGCCGCGAAGTCCCGCGGGCTCGCGGCGGCGTCCTGGGTGAACTCGGCCTCGAACCGGTCCAGGGTCATGGTGAAGGGCACCAGGGAGCGCGGGTCGAAGGCGGTGCCGGCCTCGAACGTGTCGTAGTCGGTGACGGCGTTGGCGAACCCACGGCCCTCGACCACCAGGGCCTGCCCCCGGTAGTGGAGCATCTGACCGGTCGCGACCGAGACCAGGATCCCCACCAGCGCCAGGTGGAACAGCAGGTTCCCGCTCTCGCGCAGGTACCCGCGCTCGGCGCTCAGGCTGCCCCGCGGCCCGTCGGTTGGGTGGACGTCCACCCGGAACCGGGGCAGGGCGCGACCGCGCAGCGCCCCCCGGGCGGCGTCCAGGACGGTGCTGACGTCGGCGTCCACCGTCCGCACCTCGTGCACGGCGAACCGCTCCAGGCGCCGGGGGACCCGCGGCGGCCGTGCCCGCAGCGCCCGCAGGTGGACCCGGGTGCGCGGCACGATGCACCCGATCAGGGACACGAACAGCAGCAGGTACACCGCGGAGAACCACACCGAGGCGAACACGTCGAAGAAGCCCAACCGGTCCAGCCACGGGCCCAGGCCGGGGTTGTCGGCCAGGTACCGGGCCACGGCGGGGGGGTCCTGGGGGCGCTGCGGCAGGACCGATCCCGGGATCGACACGACCGCCAGGAGCATCAGGAGCATCAGCGCAACCCGCATGCTGGTCAGCTGACGCCACATCCACCGCAGGAACCCGACCGCACCCAACGACGGGACCTGCACCTCGGGCCGGGCGTACGGGTCGCCCTCGTGGCCCTCGGGCCGGTAGCCGCTCATCACACCACCGTCTCGAAACCGGCGATCAGGCCCTGCAGCGACTGGGTCCACCGGCCCCACAACCCGCTCACGAGCGCCAGTCCCACCAGCACCAGCACCGCACCACCGGTGCGGGTGACGGCGCGGCGGTGCCGGGCCAGGAACCGCAGGGCACGGGTGGACCGCTCGAACCCGAGCGCGATCAGCACGAACGGCAGACCCAGGCCCACGCAGTACGCCACCGACAGCACCGCACCCCGACCGGCGGACGCCTCGTCCAGGGCCAGGGTGTAGACCGCGACGAGGGTGGGGCCGATGCAGGGCGCCCACCCCAGGCCGAAGACCAGCCCGAGCAGCGGAGCGCCCCACAGCCCGGCACGCGGGGCCAGGTGCAGCCGACGCTCACGCTGCGCGAACGGCACCCAGCCCAGGAACACCACACCCATGAGGACCACGACCACCCCGAGCGCACGGGTCAGAGGGTCGCTCCACTGGTGCAGCATGCCCCCGACCGACCCGGCCAGCACACCGAAGGCCACGAACACGACCGTGAACCCGGCGATGAACAGCCCGACGCCCGCGAGCATCCGGCCCCGACCCACCCCCGCGAGGGAGGGCGCCACCGGGGTCCCGGGCGCCGTGCCGGGCGCACCCTGCCCGGGCGGCTCGGCG
>NZ_AXCZ01000305.1 GCF_000767165.1 Cellulomonas bogoriensis 69B4 = DSM 16987 | reverse complement strand
CTGCGGCGGCTCGCCGCCACCCACAACGCCGCACCCACGTTCGTGCTCGCCTCAGCGACCACCGCCGACCCGGCCACCAGTGCCGCCCGCCTGGTCGGTGTGCCGGCCGAGGACGTCGTCACGGTCACCGAGGACACCGCCCCCCGGGGCCGCAAGACGTTCGTGCTGTGGCAGCCACCGCTCCTGCCCGGGCGCGCCGCCCCCGGTGACCATGCCGACCAGGACGAGGAGCCGGAACCCGAGGCGGGGGCGCACCGCACCGCCACGGCCGAGGTCGCCGACCTCCTCACCGACCTGACCCTCGCCGGGGCCCGGACCCTGGCGTTCACCCGGTCCAGGCGCGGCGCGGAGTCCGTCGCCGCCACCGCACGGGACCACCTGGACCGGGTGCGACCCGGTCTCGGCACCCAGGTCGCCGCCTACCGCGGCGGCTACCTGCCCGAGGAACGGCGGGACCTGGAGCGCTCCGTCCGTGACGGCACCCTCAAGGGCCTGGCCACCACCAACGCCCTGGAGCTGGGGGTCGACATCTCAGGGCTGGACGCCGTGCTGATCGCCGGGTGGCCGGGCACCCGCGTGTCGTTGTGGCAGCAGGCGGGGCGCGCCGGTCGGGCGGGCGGCGACGGCCTGGTCGCGTTCGTCGCGCGGGAGGACCCCCTGGACACCTACCTGGTCCACCACCCCGGCACCATGCTCCACACCCCCGTCGAGGCCACCGTCTTCGACCCGTCCAACCCCTACGTGCTTGCCCCCCACCTGTGCGCGGCCGCCGCCGAGGCGCCCCTGCGCGAACCCGACCTGGAGCTGTTCGGGCCCGGCACCCGGGAGCTGGTCGACGTGCTGGTCGCGCGGGGCGCCCTGCGCCGTCGACCGTCCGGCTGGTACTGGACCCACGCCGAACCGGCCACCGGGCTGACGAGCCTGCGGGGATCCGGTGACCCCGTCCGGGTGGTCGAGCACGGGACCGGCAGGATGCTCGGGACGGTGGACTCCGCGTCCGCCGACGGCACCGTCCACCCCGGCGCGGTGTACGTGCACCAGGGCGCCAGGTACCTCGTCGACGAGCTCGACCTGGACGCAGGCGTGGCGGTGGTGCGGGCCCGGGCGGTCGACTACGGCACCTGGTCGCGGTGGGTCACCTCGATCCGGGTGCGTGGGGTCAGGGCCGAGCGCACCGCAGGGCCGGTGCGGTGGGGCATGGGCCCCGTGGACGTCACCACCCAGGTCACCGGGTTCGTCCGCCGGCGCCTGCCGGAGATGGTGCCCGTCGGCGGGGAGTCCCTCGACCTTCCCGAACGGACCCTGACCACCACGGCCGTGTGGTGGTCGGTGCCGGACGACGTCCTGCGCGCGGCCCAGGTGACCGAGGACGCCCCCGGGGCCCTGCACGCCGCCGAGCACGCCGCGATCGGGCTGCTGCCGCTGCTCGCGACCTGCGACCGGTGGGACCTGGGCGGGGTGTCCACCGCCCTGCACCCGGACACCGGGCAGGCGACGGTGTTCGTCCACGACGCCTACCCGGGGGGTGCGGGGTTCGCCGAACGGGGCTTCGCCCGGGGCCGGGACTGGCTGGAGGCGACCCTCACCGCGATCGACGGCTGCGGGTGCACCGGCGGCTGCCCGGGGTGCGTCCAGTCACCCAAGTGCGGCAACGGCAACGGACCCCTCGACAAGGGGGGTGCGCAACGGCTGCTGCGCACCGTCCTGGCGCACCACGACTGAGCCCAGTTGC
>NZ_AXCZ01000388.1 GCF_000767165.1 Cellulomonas bogoriensis 69B4 = DSM 16987 | reverse complement strand
ACCCGAGGAGGACCGATGCGCCGGACCACCGCGGCCGCCACGGCGGCGCTGCTCCTGACCGCGACCGCGTGCGGGACAGCTGACGACACCGAACCCACCGACCCCACCGACACAGTCACCGAGACCGAGACCGTCGAGCCGACACCCACCGAGACCGAGACCGAGACGGTCGAACCGACTCCCCCCGAGGACGACCAGGACGACCCGGACGAGCGGGACGGGCCCGAGCCGGACTTCCGCACCGGCGACGAACCGCGCACCCAGGACCCGGACGGGCAGCGCCTCAGCCCCGTCGACGTGCGGTTCGCCCACCGTGACGGGTTCGACCGCGTGGTGATGGACCTGGTCGGGGACGGGGATCCCGGGTGGTTCGTCGAGTACGGCGAACCCCTGCACCAGGGTTCGGGGAACGAGGTCGAGATCGACGGGGAGGCGTTCCTGCGCGTGTCCGTCACCGGGGTGCAGTACCCCACGGAGGAGGGCGCCGAGGAGTACGGCGGGTCCGACCGCATCACCCCCGACCCTGCCGGGGTGGTCCGTGAGATCGTCGTCGGCACCATCTTCGAGGGCCACCAGGAGATGTTCATCGGGTTGGACGCCGAGCACCCCTACCGGGTGTTCCGCCTCCAGGACCCGCCCCGCGTGGTCGTCGACGTCCAGTACCCGTGACGGCGCGACCGGCCCGGGCGGACCCGACCGCCTCCCACCCCCCGGAGCGGACCACCACCTGCACCTCGACCTGACCGCGGGCGTCCACGGTGCACCGCTCGGTGCGGGCGCCGTTGCGGGCCGCGACGGCCTCGGCCGTCTCGCACGCGACCGCCAG
>NZ_AXCZ01000257.1 GCF_000767165.1 Cellulomonas bogoriensis 69B4 = DSM 16987 | reverse complement strand
TTCCACCCGTTGTGCGCGTTCGTCGACCACGGCCCGGCGGGCACCGGCGAACCGGTCGCGGTCCTGCTGCGCGCCGGCAACGCCGGGTCCAACACCGCCGCCGACCACCTGCAGGTGCTGTCCGAGGCGCTGGCGCAGATCCCGGGGACCACCCGGGGCGAGTCGGTGCTGGTCCGCATCGACGGCGCCGGCGGCTCGCACAAGGTCATCGAGGCCCTGACCACACGGCGACTGACGTACTCGGTCGGGTTCACACTCCCGGAGAACACCCCTGACCTGCTCCGACTCATCCCCACGGACGTGTGGACCCCGGGCTACGACGCCCACGACGCCGTCCGCGACGGGGCGTGGGGCGCCGAGCTCACCGACCTGATGGATCTGACCGGCTGGCCCAAGGGCATGCGCGTCATCGTCCGCAAGGAACGCCCCCACCCCGGCGCGCAGCTGCGGTTCGAGGACGTCGAGGGGATGCGGATCACCGCGTTCGTCACCAACTCCACCAAGGGCCAGCTCGCGGACCTGGAACTACGTCACCGCCGCCGGGCCCGGGTCGAGGACCGCATCCGCCTGGCCAAGGACACCGGCCTGGCCAACCTGCCCCTGCACTCCTTCGCAGCCAACCGCATCTGGTGCGCCGTCGCCGCCCTCGCCGCCGAGATCACCGCCTGGAGGCAGATGCTCTCCCCTGCACGGCCACCCGGCGCGACGGTGGGAGCCCAAGGCGTTGCGGTTCCGGATTTTCACCATCCCCGCGACCCTGGCACGCTCCGGCAGGCGGGTGCGTCTTCACCTGGCCGCCCGATCACCGTTCGCCCGGCTCGCCCTCGAGGCACTCGGGCGACTCCGAGCACTGGCACCCGGCTGACACCGACGCCGACCGCCCCGACGACCCCAGAACGACCCCCGGACCTGGAACCGGCGCCCAGCCCGCACGACAGCGGGAACCTTGTCACACCCAGACACCAGAATCAGCGCTGAACACGACAACCGAGCCGTATCGCAACCTCAGACGCCAGCCCGATGAAAGATCGAGGCTAGATCAGCCGATGACGGCCAACACGGTGATGAACGCAACGCTCAACACCGAAAGCGCGCCGAGCCTTCGGCACCGGTTGGCATCTCTGCTGACGCTCCGTCTGGACACTTTGATCGAATCCTCGGAGACGCGACGGTATGGATATCGGATGGAGGTGATAATCGTTCCAACGGCTACCAGGGCCCCAACAGAGGACGCCATATATCCTTCGGCCGTGGTCGCGGAAAGCGTGCCGGCGCTGACGAGCCCAAGGGGCCAGAACCACCAGGTCCAGCGATACACCAACCGCGGACCCGTCTCGCCGTAAGGGCCGGCGTGAGTGACTGTCTCCCAGGCAGCTCCGCCGGCTGCGAGCATGATCGCCTCGATCATCACTTACCACCCGCCGCGGAGTTCCCAGAGTCGGTCCAGCACCACGCTCCTACCTCGGTCTCGCCAGTCATCCAAAGCCAGTGCGTTCGACTCGCGTCGTCAACGTGCGAGGACCTGCTCTCCATTGGACTGTCGCGTGATGAACCGTTGGCACGACTGTGCGTCGTGACTCGACCTTCCCTGATCGGAGCACTGCCGTGCTCCCGGCCCGGCCACACGGTAGCCGAGGGCTTCCGGGTGAGTCGAGATGGTCGGTACGGCCAGGCGCCGACGACTCGCCGCCAGCGCTACAGGTGTACCGGCACTGACGGGACCTTCCATCGCTTCACGCCCGCGTTACCGCGGGAGATGACCGCCGGGGGTGTGCGCGGCGACGCGCGAAACACGCGTCGCCGCGCACGCTGGCCCCGTCGCGTCACGGACGTACCGGCATCGCCTGCACCTCGTGGCGGAAGCGCTCGTGGCGGTCGGACGCGGCGCCAGCTATGCGAGCGCCTCACAGCGTGCTCGTGCGGCCGGCGGCCGCGACGTACTCACCGGTGACGGCACGGGTGAGTACGTCGCGAAGTGGGTGGACGTCTGGGCGCCCGTCGTCCTTGACGCGCTCGCCGAGACCGAGGCGCCAGAGACGCTCGTTCTCGACAGCACTGACTTCCACTGGAACCAACGCGCGCACCAAGACACGTCGACGTGAGCTAACGGTGCACGTGGCCTACGGCTACACAGCCGGCGGTTCGCGGGAAGACGTGGAGGTGCACGTGGAAGACCTCCTGGAAGGCCGCCTCACCGTCGGCGAGGAACAGGTTCACGCCCTCGCACGGAAGCCCGGACGACCGAAGCGCCGCCGCGAGCCGCTGGCCGACCCGGAACAGCGATACCCCCGGCTGCTCGTCGAGGTTCGCCAGGTACAGCGCGTACCGCTTGGGGATGACCAGCAGGTGCCTGTTCGTCACGGGTTGGATCTCCATGAACGAAAGGACATCCTCGTCCTCGTACACCCGGCTCGACTCGAGAGTTCCGGTTACCACCCCGCAGAAGACGCAGTCATCGCCGCTCATGGACGCCTACTGTGCCCGAGCCGTCGCGGAAGGCAGTACGGTTTGCGGGCACGCACCCCGCGGGCGCTCCGGGATCACACCGGAATCCAATGGGGGGGCGCGCCGACCAATGCTCCGGCGTCACCGACCACCGC
>NZ_AXCZ01000033.1 GCF_000767165.1 Cellulomonas bogoriensis 69B4 = DSM 16987 | reverse complement strand
TGCTCGTAGGTCCACTCGCCCCCTGGGGACGGCGGGGGGTGGACGGTGATCTGGCCTTGCAGGCTGTACCGGAAGCCACCGGTGGCGTAGAACCAGTTGGTGCTCTCGTCCGGCTCGGCGTAGTACCCATCCCACCCGGTGCTCACCGGGAACGTCACCGGCTCAGTTATACCGGCGGCTCGGGCTTGCGTAACCGCCTTGGCGCTCAACTGCGCCTGCACCGACGCCACTCGGGTACTCAACCCCGGCAGGTCGACAAGCATCTGGTCCACGTCTTGCTCCAGTGGGCGTCCGCTGTTGCCGAGGAAGTGGCGCAGGTTTTCTGAGGCGTTCGGCCATTTCCACTGCAGGGCGGTGGCGGCGCCAAGTGCTGCCTGGTGGGTGAGGTAGTCGCCGGGTGAGGCGGACTCGCTGTTGTACTCGCCGGCGCCGGGATCGGCGTCGGGCCATGGTGGGGCTTCGGGCATCGGGATCGTGGTGCCCGGGACCATGGGTCCGAGACCGTCGGGGTAGGACGTGCCGTTGGGTTCGGGGTCCTCGTGCGGGCTCCGCACACCGGCCTGGTCGGCGAGGTGCCTGGCTCGTTCCGTGAGCCCGGGGCCGTGCTCCCAGAGTGCCGTTGTGCAGGTCTGGGCGGCTTCGGCGACCCGCTGCATGACGTCGGCGTAGGTGCTCGCGAGGTTTGCCGCTTCACGGCGCAACACCGTCTGGCGTGCGAGGGAACGGAGGAAGCCGGCGACCCCCTCCGCGGTCGGCGCCGCGACGAAGGCCCGGGCGGCTGCGTCGGTGTCTGCGCGTGCCGCGAAGATCGCGTTCTGTCGGGCACGGAGCTCGTCGATCTGCGCCCGTGCGGCCACCACGCCAGCCCGGTACTGCTCGACGGCCATGGCGGTCGACCGGAGGCGTGAGGCGGAGTCCTCCGCGGAGGCGATGCGCGCCTTGAACGCTGCGTCTGCCGCCTGTGCGGTGATGCCCGACCAGTCGCCGAGCGCCATCGTCCTGGCCGAAGCCAGGGTGTCGCCGAGCTCGGTGAGGTGACTGGCGGAGCGCACGAGGACGGTGCGTCGCTCCTCGAGCACGGCCGGTTCGTCCGGTGGGTAGGCCAGGGTCGTGCTCATCGGGCCCGCTGCCCGCCGGTGAACCGGTCCGTGACGCACTGGTCCACGCGCTCGTAGGCATCGGCGTTGTCGCGCAGTGCCAGCACGGCATCCGCGGCCCGCTCGCTAAGGGTGGCGATCTGGTCGGTCCACCACGTCACTGCCGCGTTCAGGCCGTGCGCGACAGTCGGTGCGAGCCTTTGCGCCATGGGCATGGTCCCCGTCAAAGGGTTCGGTGGCATCCCACGGCGTTCGAGGATCCTGGCCGCGTCTCGCAGCGCTTCTGGTCGTGCTTCCACCTGGTCCACACGCCTGCCTTCCGGATGTCGCGGGGAGGCTACCAGCCGACTCAGTGCAGGCCTCTGGGTGGACGTCGTCGCTGGGGACAAGTGAACTCGGCGTCCTGGCCAGCGAGTTCCCTACCCCCGTCCGTCACCGTGTCCGGAGCCCGAAGGCGTCTGGTTCGCCGTTCCCGTACTTGCCCCGGAGGAAGTTGCCGGTCGTGCTCGGCTCTGCGGTGAGGCGGCGGTGACGGCGCGCGTAGAGGGGGCGGCCTGCGTTGAGAGGATCCGCAGCTGTTCGGTCAGCTCCCGGGCACCGTGCCCGTGGACGCGCGCACCGCGAGGGACACCGGTACCAGCACGGACTCCTCGGGCCCACCGTCCAGGAGGTCCACGGCGGTGCGGCCGAGGACGCCCAACGGCACGGTGACCGTGGTCAGGGCGGGGGACACCTGGGTCGCGGCGGGTACGTCGTCGAACCCCACGACCGACACCTGCCCCGGGACGTCCACCCCGCGGGCCCGCAACCGGTCCACGACCCCCAGGGCGATCAGGTCGTTGTGCGCGACGACGGCCGTCGCGCCGGACGCGACCAGCAGGTCCGCGGCCGGGACACCACCGGCTGCGACCCCGGGGAAGTGCCCCAGGTCCACCACCTCCACGTCCCCGTGGGCCGCTGCGGCCGTGCGGAGGCCGTGCCGGCGCTCGCGGTCCGACCACGACTGCGGCGGCCCACCGGCGTACGCGACGCGTCGGTGGCCCAGGGCGTGCAGGTGCCGCAGGGCCTGGGTCGCCCCGTCGCGGTTGTCGACGACGACGCCGCGCAGCCCGACGTCGTCCCGGTTGACCACCACCACCCGTGGTGCGCGGTCCCCGGGGCCGCGTGGGGTGAGGGCGGTGCGCAACGTGGGGCCGTCGGTGCGGGGTGAGCACAGCACCAGCTGGTCGGCGTGCCCGGCCAGGGCGGTGACCTGCTGGGCCTCCAGCTGCGGGTCCTCACCGGTGTCGGCCAGGAGCATCACGTCCCCGCGGGCGTGGGCCCGCTGCCCGACGGCCTTCACCACGCCGGCGAAGAACGGGTTGGTCAGGTCCGGGACCACCACCCCGATGCGACGTCCGGCCCCGCCCTGGTGCGCGCGGTACCCGAGCCGGGCGGCTGCCTCGTGGACCCGTTCGCGCCGTTCGGCGCCGACCCGTCCAGGCGCCGACAGGGCGCGGGACGCGGTCGCGGGCGACACCCCGGCCGCGCGGGCGACGTCCCTCAACGTGACCAGCTCGTCCACCTCCGTCCGGGACACAGGCCCCATCCATGAAACGCGTTTCACGCGAGCGTAGCGGCCAAGATCCACGGATAGAAGCCCGGGACCAGTGTCCTTGTACCGACCTGGTTCAACGGGCAGGATGGTCCGCGGTCGAGCGTTTCACCCGTTTCACGTGGAGGCACCGATGCCCACCAGCCAGGCCGAGCCGTGGACCCTGCACCCGGACCGGGCCCTGCCCGCCGACCCCACCACCCGCGACGTCGCCCGCCGCATCTACGCGGCCACCAAGGACCTGCCCATCGTGTCCATGCACGGCCACGTCGACGCCGCGATGCTCAACGCCGACGCACCCTTCGGTGACCCGGCCCAGCTGCTCGTCGTCCCCGACCACTACCTGGTCCGCATGATCGTCTCCCAGGGCGTGCCCCACGGTGACCTCGGTGTCCCGGCACAGGACGGGTCACGCACCGAGACCGACCCGCGGGCCATCTGGCGCACGTTCTGCTCCCACTGGCACCTGTACCGGGGCACCCCCACCCGGTTCTGGATGGAGCACGTCCTGGTCGAGGTGCTCGGGCTCACCGAACGCCCCTCGGCGGACTCCGCCGACCGCCTGTTCGACCAGATCACCGCCCGCCTGGCCACCGACGCGTTCCGCCCCCTGGCCCTGGTCGACTCCCTGAACCTGGAGATCCTGGCCACCACCGACCCGGCGTCGGCGACCCTGGACGACCACACCGCGCTCGCGGCCCGCGGGTGGGGCGAGCGCATCGTCCCCACGTTCCGGCCCGACGTCGTCCTGCACGTGCACACCCCGGGGTGGGTCGACCTGGTGGCCGAGCTGGGGGAGCGTGCCGGGGTGACGGTCGACTCCTACGACGCGTACCTCACCGCCCTGGAGGCCCGACGTCGCGCGTTCGTCGAACGTGGGGCGCGGGCCACCGACCACGGCCACTTCTCCCCGGACACCACCCCGTTGTCGCGGGACGACGCGGCCCGCATCTTCACCGCCGCCCTCCAGGGGCGGGCGACGGCCGCGCAGGCGCAGGCGTTCAGCGCGCACATGCTGTTCGAGATGGCGCGCATGTCCACCGAGGACGGGCTGACCATGCAGCTGCACCCCGGGGTGCTGCGCAACCACTCCGCGCGGGTCGCCGCCGTGCGGGGGGCCGACGTCGGGTACGACGTCCCCGTCGCCACCGAGTACACCCACAACCTGCGCCCGCTGCTCGAGGCGTTCGGCCACCACCCGGACTTCCGGTTCATCGTCTTCACGGTCGACGAGACGATCTTCTCCCGTGAGCTCGCGCCCCTGGCCGGGGTGTACCCGGCGATGAAGCTCGGCGCGCCCTGGTGGTTCCTGGACACCCCCGACGGGATGCGCCGCTTCCGTGAGGCGGTCACCGACACCGCCGGGTTCTACAACACCACCGGGTTCGTGGACGACACGCGCGCGTTCTTCTCCATCCCGGCCCGCCACGACCTGTCCCGACGCATCGACGCCGGGTACCTGGCCCGCCTGGTCGCCGAGCACCGGCTGGAGGAGGACGAGGCCACCGAGACCGCCGTCGACCTCGCGTACAACCTCCCCAAGCAGGCGTACCCGGCGCTGCGCTGAGGCCTTGCCGGTGGCGTGCGGGTGTGATCGGCTCGGCGGACGGGACCGCGATGCACTTCGCGGGCAACGACATCCTGCGCGTGCGGGACGGGCGCTTCGAGGAGTACTGGGTCGGCACGGTCTCGCCGGGTTGACGACGTCGCCTCAGCTCACGGCACCTGGCCCCGGTGTGGAGTCGCGCAGGACGACGGAACCGGCGACGTGCAGCAGGCGTGGTTCGGGCCCGGCGGGGCCCAGTGCCAGCTGGGTCGCCGCCTCACCGATGTCCACCAGCGGCACGTGCACCGTGGACAGCGACGGGGTCACGTCCCGCAGGGTGGGGATGTCGTCGAACCCAGCGACCCCGACCTGCCGGGGGACGCGCACCCGTCGTTCCCGTGCGGCGGCCAGGGCACCCAGGGCCATGACGTCGTTGACGGCCACGACCACGTCCACCGCCGGGCCGCGGTCCAGGAGCCTGCCCATGGCGTCCTGACCCCCGTCGCGCGTGAACGCCGAGGCCACCACCGCGTCCGGGTGCGGGGGGCACCCGAGCCCGGTGAGGGCGGTGAGGAGCCCGCGGACGCGGTCGCGTGCGGTGAGGTGGTCGGCCGGGCCGGCGAGCACCCCGAACCGGCGGTACCCGCGACCGTGCAGGGCCCGGGCCAGTGCGTGGGCGCCGCCGGTGTTGTCGATGACGACGGTGCTGACACCCAGCAGGGGTTGGCTGACCAGCGCCACCGACCCGCCCGCACGGCGGAACTCCGCCAGAGCGGACCGCATGGCGGCGTTGGCGGCCTCGTCGTCACGGCGTCCCCCGCACACCACGACGGCGCGGGCCCGTTGGCGCCGCAGCAGCTCGACGTGGGCGGGTTCGCGTGCGGGGTCGTGCTGGGTGGACGTCAGGGTGACGGTCAGGCCCATGCGGTCGGCGGCGCGGGTGACGCCGGCGGCGATCGCCGCGAAGTACGGGTCGGCGATGTCGTGGACCACCAGCCCCACCGAGCTCGTCCGGCCCCGGGCCATGGCCTGGGCGTTCGCGTCGGGCGAGTATCGCAACCGTGCCGCCGCCTCCAGCACCCGTTCCTGCAGGTCGGGGCGGACGGTGCGGGTGGCGCTGCCGTTGATGGCCCGTGAGGCGGTCGCGAGGGACACCCCGGCCTCCCGGGCCACGTCGCTCAGGGTGACAGCAGCCCCCCGACGACCCCGACCGGTCGGCCCGGGGCGCGCCGCAGCGGTCGGCTCGTCATCGGGCACAAGATCAGCGTAGTGGCCCCAGGCGCCGCTGACATCCGTGCCAGGATGACGGCGCCCCGGTCGCGCGGCCGGGGGTCGTGACGGAGGGGGCACCTGGTGGGCTCACCGGTGGAGGCTGTGGACCGGGCGCTGCTCGCGTTGCAGGCGCTCGCCCGCGCCGGCGCGGGCGGTGTGCACCTCGCCGACCTGGCGCTGGACCTCGGTCTGAACAAGACGACGTTGCACCGCACGCTCGCAGCCCTGCGGTTCCGTGGCTTCGTCACCCAGGACCCCGCCACGGGCGCCTACCTGCTGGGCGCCGAGGCCATCGGGCTGGGCGAGGACTACCTGGGCGAGGACAACCTGCCGACCCTGCTGCACCCGGCACTGGTGGCCCTGTGCGCGGCGACCCGCGAGCTGGTCCACCTGGGGGTGCTGAGCGGCCCGCACGTGGTGTACCTGGACAAGGTCGAGCCCGAACGGTCGGTGCGGGTCTGGTCGGCCGTGGGGCGGCGCAGCCCGGCGGCGACCACAGCCCTGGGCCGGGCGCTGCTCGCGTCCCGGGGTACCGACCGGTCCCAGCTGCCGGAGTACCTGAGGGTCCTCGACGTGGGCGTCGACCCCGAGGTGGTGTGGGCGGCGGTCGAGGCCGCACGCCACCACGGCTACGCCCGCGAGGTCGAGGAGAACGAGCCGGGGATCAGCTGTGTGGCGGTGCCCCTGCTGCGGGCCGGGTCGGGGGTCGCGGCCGTCAGCATCACGGCCCCGGTCGAGCGCATGACCGAGGCCCGGGTCGCCGAGCTGTGGGCGTGCGTCCGTGAGGTCCTGCCGCCGTTGCTGCCGGAACGCCTGACGCTGCCCCCGGGGTCCACCGGCGACTGAGGCGGCAGGACCGCGGGTGCCCGCGTGGCGTTGCCTGAGGGGGGTGCGCTCGTGACCGAGCCATGGCATCCTTGTTCCGTTCAGCGAACCAACCGTTCCGCTCAGCGGAACGCTGTGAACGGATGTGCAATGACGGACACCCTGCAGGCCCTCAGCGACGCGCGCCTGGTCCCCGTCGTCGTCCTCGACGACGCCCACGACGCCGACCCCCTGGCTGCCGCCCTCGTCGCGGGCGGGCTCCCCGTCGCCGAGGTCACCTTCCGCACCGCCGCCGCCGAGGACTCCATCCGCGCCATCGCCGCCCGCGGGGACGTCCTGGTCGGCGCAGGGACCGTCCTCACACCCGACCAGGTCGACCGCGCCGTCGCAGCCGGTGCCGCCTACGTCGTCTCACCCGGGCTCAGCCGCGCCGTCGTCGAGCGGTGCCGCGAGCACGGCGTCCTCGCGCTGCCCGGCGCCGTCACCGCCACCGAGATCCAGGCCGCCGTCGAGCTGGGCCTCTCGACCGTCAAGTTCTTCCCCGCCGGCACCTCCGGGGGAGCGCCCGCCATCGCCGCGCTCGCCGCACCCTTCAGGGAGGTCACGTTCGTCCCCACCGGCGGCGTCGGCCCCACCAACCTCACCGACTACCTCGACATCCCCGCCGTCGTGGCCGTCGGCGGGTCATGGATGGTTCCCCGCGACCGCATCGCCGACGGCGACTTCGCCGGCATCACCGAGCTCACCACCCAGGCGGTCGCACTGGCCGCCCGCACCTGACCCCACCCAGCGCCCGTGACCGGTTCCCCCGGGCCACGGGCCCCCCAGCACCCCGCACCGCCCCGCCCGACCGAGGAGCCCGACGTTGCCCGACCTGACCATCCGCCCCGCCGAGGAGTGCACCTACGACGCGGTCTCCCTCGGCGAGGTCATGCTCCGCATGGACCCGGGCGAAGGGCGCATCCGCACCACCCGCACCTTCAGGGTGTGGGAGGGCGGCGGTGAGTACAACGTCACCCGCGGGCTGCGCCGCGCCTTCGGGCTCCGCGGCGCGGTGGTCACCGCGCTCGCGGACAACGAGGTCGGGCGGTTGGTCGAGGACTGCATCCTCACCGGTGGTCTGGACACCCGGTTCATCCGGTGGGTGCCGTTCGACGGGATCGGCCGCGACGTCCGCAACGGGCTCAACTTCACCGAACGCGGGTTCGGGGTGCGTGGGGCGGTCGGCGTCTCCGACAGGGGCCACACCGCGGCCTCCCAGATGAAGCCCGGTGACGTCGACTGGGACCACCTCTTCGGTGAGCTCGGGGTCCGGTGGCTGCACACCGGTGGGATCTTCGCCGCGCTGTCACCGACCACCGCCGACGTCGTCCTCGAGGCCGTCACCGCTGCCAGGCGCCATGGCACCGTGGTCTCCTACGACCTCAACTACAGGCCCAGCCTGTGGCGGTCGATCGGCGGCAAGGCCAAGGCGCAGGAGGTCAACAGGCGCATCGCCGAGTACATCGACGTCATGATCGGCAACGAGGAGGACTTCACCGCGAGCCTCGGGTTCGAGGTCGAGGGCGTCGACGAGCACCTCACCGACCTGGCGGTCGACAGCTTCGCCGCGATGATCGAGACCGCCGCACGCACCTACCCCAACTTCGCCGTCATCGGCACCACCATGCGCACCGTCCGGTCCGCCGGCATCAACGACTGGGGCGCCCTGGCGTGGTCCCGCGGGACGGGCGTCGTCCAGGCCACCCACCGGGAGCGCCTGGAGATCCTGGACCGGGTCGGCGGCGGGGACTCCTTCGCCTCGGGGCTGGTCTACGGGCTGCTCGACGGGCAGGACCTGCAGACCGCCGTCGAGTACGGTGCGGCGCACGGGGCCCTGGCGATGACCACGCCGGGGGACACCACCATGGTCACCAAGGCCGAGGTGCTCAAGCTCGCGGGTGGAGGTTCGGCCCGCGTGGACAGGTGACCACGGTCACCGTCCGGACGGCGCTCTGACACGGCGCTTCGAGAACTGACGGACCCCCGGGTCACCGGGGGGTCGCCCGGGGGCCGTCAGTCTCGACCGGCCGCCGCCGGCTGTCACGATCCCCGATGCCAAGAGTTGACCTTGGCGTCGACAGGACGCCACCTCGACGTCGCCCGGCCCCGCCACGGTGGTCGCGGCCCGGGTTCCCGGGCTTCCGCGAACCAAGGGGATCACCTCTCATGCGACGCAGTACCTTCGCCTGCCGTGCGGGGATCGCGACCGCGACCCTGACCGCTGCCGCCCTGACGATGCCTGCCATCGGTGCCGCAGCAGCGCCGACGACCGCGCCCGACGGCGCACCCAAGAACGTCATCCTCCTCATCGGTGACGGGATGAGCTACAGCTCGGTGGACCTCACCACCGCCTACCAGTACGGCACCACCTACCACCAGGTCCTGGTGGACCCGGCGACCGGGGACGTCACGCACGTGCCGGGCACCCCGTCGGCCGTCTACCAGCGCTTCCCGGTCCAGGTGGGCCAGAGCACGTACGCCGTCAACAGCTCCTACGACGCCGAGGCCGCCTGGGCGGACTTCGACTGGGTGCGGGCCGGCGCGACGGACTCCGCCGCCGCCGGGACGGCCCTGGCCACCGGTGTGAAGACCCGCAACGGCATGCTGGGCCTGGCCCCCGACGGCACCGTCCTGGAGAACCTCACCGAGCGCGCCTACGCCCTCGGCAAGGCCACCGGCCTGGTGACGTCCGTCCCCGTCAGCCACGCCACCCCGGCGGCGTTCGCCGCGCACAACGCGAACCGCAACGACCTGGTCGGGGTGACCCGCGAGTACCTCGAGGCGGACTACCTCGACGTCGTCCTCGGTGCCGGCCACCCGTACTACGACGACGACAACACCCTGCGGTCCACCCCCCGCTACAACTACATCGGTGAGCGTGAGTGGGAGCGCCTGGTCGACGGGCAGACCGGCTTCACGTTCATCGACGACAACGCCCAGTTCGAGGCGCTCGCCGACGGCACCTCGGTGCCGGACCGTGTCTTCGGTGTGGCCCGGGTCGGGTCCACCCTCCAGCAGGGCCGCACCGGTGCCGCGGCCTCCGCGGCGCCCTTCACGGTGCCCGCCAACGACGTCCCCGACCTGCCCACCCTCACCCGTGGTGCCCTGAACGTCCTGGAGCGTCAGGACGAGGGCTTCTTCGTCATGATCGAGGGCGGCGCGATCGACTGGGCGGGCCACGCCAACAGCCCGGCGACGCTCGTGGAGGACAGCATCGACTTCAACAAGTCGGTCGACGCGGTCGTCGAGTGGGTCGAGGAGTCCAGCAGCTGGGACGAGACCCTCGTGATCGTCACGTCCGACCACGAGACCGGCTACCTCGCCGGCCCCGGCGCGAACCCCACGTGGACCGCGATGTCCGGTGCCGCCGGCTCCGTCGCGCCCCACTCGTGGCACTCCGGCAGCCACACGAACCAGATCGTGCCCCTGTACGCCAAGGGTCCCGGTGCGCAGGCCCTCGAGGCGCTCGCGACCGGCACCGACCCCGTGCGCGGCGCCTACCTGGACAACACCGACGTCGCGAACGTCCTGCTGAAGGACCTGTGGGACTACACCCCGTCGGCCGGTGCGGACGGCATCACGGTGACCGCGACCATCCCTGAGAAGCTCGCCGCCGGCAGCCTCGCGCTGTCCGTCGCGGGTGACGCCGTCGAGCTCGGCGAGGCCGACAACCTCGGTGACCGGTTGCGGATGGTGGGCGTCCTGCCGACCGTCGCGGTGACCGACTCCCGCGCCGAGGCCACCGGGTGGTCGGTCTCCGGCCAGTCCACCGACCTGCTCTCCAGCGGTGCGCGCCTGCGCGCCGGCCACCTGGGGTGGAAGCCCGTCGTGGTCGCCGGCCGTGACGGTGTCACCGCTGGTGAGAACGTCACCAGCGTCCTCGACGGCGGCACGGGCGTGGCTGTCCCGGCCACACTCGCCACCGCTGACGCCACCGGTCGCATCGGGACCGCCGAGCTCAGCGCCGACCTGCTGCTCGACGTCCCGGTCAGCACCCGTGCCGGCACCTACAGCGGCGTGGTGACGGTCAGCCTCTTCCCGGTCGACTGACCGCCAGGCACACCTGACCGGTCGTGGGGTGGGGGCCGGGCGCCCTCACCCCACGGCCGGCCCGTCCGCACCCTCGCCCGTCCGTACACCACCGTCCGCAACGACCGGGCGCGTGACCACCCGCACCCAGAGCCCCGCCCACGGGGCCCGACCAGAGGAACGTCGTGCACCTGCCCCACCTGACCGTCCCGCTCCTGTCGATCACCGCCGCCCTCGCCCTGGGCGGCCTGGTCCCCGGTGCCCTCGTGACGGCGGGCGCCGCCCCCGCGGCCACGGTCCCGTCCGCGGCCGTGCCGTTGGTCGCCGACCCGGACCTGCCGGACCCCTCCCAGCTGCCCGACCCGGAGCCCGACGACGTCCTGGACGTGGACCGCGGCGGTGTCACCACCCCGGGGGCGCAGACCACCACCTGGTCGCTGGTGCCCGCCGACGAGGACGGGCCCGACGACCGCACCTCCCTGCGGCACGAGCTCGACCCCGGTCAGGAGGTCACCGACCACGTGGCGCTCACCAACTACACCGACCAGGCGGTGACCTTCGCGCTCGCCGCCGGGGACGGGCTGATCACCGACACCGGTGACTTCGACCTGCCCCCCACCGCGACCGCCCCCACCGCCGCGGGTGCCTGGGTCGAGGTCACCGACGCGGTCGAGGTCCCGGCGCTGGAGACCGTCGTGGTGCCGGTCACCGTCACCGTCCCGCAGGACGCCCGGCCCGGCGACCACCCCGCGGGCGTCGTCGCGTCCGTCACCACCACCACCGAGGGCGAGGACGGCGGGCAGGTCGCCCTGGACTCCCGGGTGGGCGTCCGGCTGCACCTGCGCGTCACCGGTGACCTGACCGCCGCGCTGACGGTCCAGGACGCGACCGCCCGGTACGCCCCGTCGTGGAACCCGTTCGCGCCCGGGCAGGTCGAGATCACCTACGTGCTTGCCAACACCGGTGACGTGCGGCTGGGTGCCACACCCGCCCTGACGGTGGATCCGTGGCTGGGTGCCCCGGCCGTCGTGGACGGCGTCCCGGTGCGGGAGGTCCTGCCCGGGGGACAGGTCGCGACGTCGGTCGTCGTGGACGGGGTGTGGCCGGTCGGGTTCGCCGACGTGCACCTGACGGCCGTCCCGGCCGTCGTCGGCGCCGACGAGGTGCCCGGTGCGCTCACCGAGGCGGCCGCGTCCCTGACGGTGCGGGCCCTGCCCGTCCCGCACCTGCTGCTGCTCGCGACGCTGGTCGCGGCAGTCGTGGTCGTGCGCGTGCTCCGCCGGCGGTCGGCGGCCCGCCTGGTCGCCGCCACCGAGCACGGTCGGTTGAAAGCCCTCGCCGCGACCTGAGGGGTGCCCTACCGTTGCCCCGTGGACGACCCTGATCAGCAGCCCCTGGCGAGCGCGGCCACCACCGGCCGCCACGGCAGGCCCTCCCAGCAGTTCCGGGTGCGGCCGGCCCTGCCCAGGGACGTCACCCAGATCCGTGACCTGGTGCAGCCGTACGCCGAGTCCCGCATCCTCATCGCCAAGGAGCTCGTGGCGTACTACGAGTCCGTCCAGGAGTTCGTCGTCGCCGAGGACGCCACCGGGCGGCTGATCGGGTGCGGTGCCCTGCACGTCATGTGGTCGGACCTGGCCGAGGTCCGCACCCTGGCCGTGCTCCCCACCTGGGTGGGGCACGGGGTCGGGGCGACCATCCTGCAGCAACTGCTGGACCGCGCCGCCCGCATGGGCCTGCGCAGGGTGTTCTGTCTGACGTTCGAGGTCGACTTCTTCACCGGGTACGGGTTCCGGCCGATCGCCGGGACGCCCGTCGACGGGACCGTGTACGCCGAGCTGCTGCGCTCCCACGACGACGGTGTCGCCGAGTTCCTGGACCTCGCGAGGGTCAAGCCCAACACCCTCGGCAACACCCGCATGCTCCTGGAGCTCCCCGACCCGGGCCCGGGCACCGACGCGGGTAGCGGCACCACGCTGTGACCCGCTGAGGGCGCCTTCAGTCCTGCACGCCCTTGGCGAGGGTGACCGTCCTGGTCAGCAGGGCACGGTCGGCGGTCGTCAGTGGCCGGCGGGCCCGGGTCGCGGCCTCGATGCACCACAGGGCGTTGGTCATCTCACGCACCACCACCCAGGCCCGGGCACGGTCCTCGTCCAGGCCGCCGGCGTCGACCAGTGCCCACAGGCGCCGGTGCAGGGCGGTGCGGGGCCGGCCGTCGGCGACAACCTCCGGCCACCGGTTCCACAGCATGGGCGCCGGCTCGAACGCAGGGTCACCTGCGCACGGCTTCGGGTCGATCGCCAGCCACGGTTCGCGCCCGGCGGCCAGGACGTTCTCGTAGTGCAGGTCGGTGTGGACCAGGTGGGTGTCGACGCCCGGCCCGTCGGCCAGGTCGCGCGCCAGGGACGCGGCCTGCTCCACCAGGCGACGGGGCAGGGGCGCGTCGTTCGGCAAGCCCTGCAGGCGGTCGGCCCACCCCCGGGCCAGGTGCGACAACCGGGGCAGCTGGGGTGGTGGGGGGCGGTGCAGGCGTCGGTACAGGCCACCGACCACCTGGCACGCGGTCACGTCGTCCACGGTCGTGAGGTCCACGGGCCGGGCGCGTTCCAGCAGCAGCGCCCACCGGGCAGGGTCCGCCCGCAGCAGCCGCACCGCCCCGTGCCCGTGCCAGTGCTGCAGGGCCAGGTGCTCCCACCGTGCCTCCTCGTGGGGCCAGCCGAGCTTCAGGGCGGCGGGTGCCCCGTCGGCCGTCCGGACCGGGAGCACCAGCGCGCACCGTCCGTGCGCCGGCTCACCCTCGGGCGTCAGGCCCCAGTCGTCCAGGACGTCGCCCACCAGGCGCGGCAGCCGGTCCAGCCACGGTGCCCACGTGGGGTCCCACCCCGGTTGGTCCCGCAGGCCCGCCGGCACCTGCACGGTCACGACGGCAACCGGTAGACGGGGTCGTCCTCGCCGTGCGCGTGGTCGACCACCAGGGGGGTGATCAGGCCGTCCGCGACGAGCCCGTCCAGCACCCGTCCCAGCTGCCCGGGGTCGGTGACGTCGGCGGCCATGACGGACCTCGGAACGGGGTGGTCGCTCGTGCGCAGCGCGCGCATGACCCGGCCCCTGGCCTGCCGGTCGGTACCCGCCCACCCCTGGCGGCGGCGGCGGTGGGCGTGGGCGTCGACGGGCCTGCCGTCCGCGACCCACCGGCACAGGTCAGCCACCGGGCACACGTCGCAGCGCGGTGACCGCGCGGTGCACACCAGGGCCCCCAGCTCCATGACCGCTGCGCTCCACCGGGCCGCGGTCGCGTCGTCGGCGGGGACGACGGCCTCGGCGCGGGCGTGCTCGGGGCGGGTGAGTGTCGGGTGGGGGAGTGCCACCCCGTCCAGGGTGCGGGCCAGCACCCGGCGCACGTTGGTGTCCAGCACGACCGACCGGCGGCCGTGCGCGAACGCCATGACCGCGGCGGCGGTGTACGCACCGACCCCGGGCAGGGCCAGCAGCGCGTCCTCGGTCGTGGGCATCACACCGTCGTGGTGGTCGACCAGGTGGCGGGCGCACTGCTGCAGCCGCAACGCCCGCCGTGGGTAGCCGAGCCGGTCCCAGGCCCGCAGGACGTCCGCGGTGGGTGCCGCGGCGAGGTCAGCCGGGGTGGGCCACCGGGCCATCCACGCCTCCCACGCGGGCCGCACGCGCACCACCGGCGTCTGCTGCAGCATCACCTCGCTGACGAGCACCCCCCAGGGGGTGCAGCGGGGCTCGCGCCACGGCAGGTCCCGGGCGTGGGTGCCGAACCAGTCCAGGACCGGTGGGACGAGGGGGTGGGGCACGTGTCGATCATCCCTCATCGTGTGCGGCGCGGCTCCGGCCCGGTCCGGGGTGGGGGACGTAGCGTGTGGTGGGGAGGGAGGGGCCATGAGCACCGTCCTGCGGCCTGTGGGGCCACGACGACCCGAGGTGTACTGGGTGCGTCGTCTCGTCGTGCTGGGCGTCGTCGCCGTGCTCGTCGTGCTGCTGGCGTGGGCGGTCAGGGCCGTGGGCAGCGCCGTCGCCGGGGACCCGGCCGCCCCCGACGGTGCCGAGCCGCTGGCGGCGGGGGACGGGGGACCGTCGCCCTGCGCCCGGGACGCCCTGGACGTCACCCTCGAGGCCGACGGCCGGACGTACGACGACGGCACCGCACCGTTGTTCGGTGTGACGGTCCGCAACGCCGGCGAGGGGGCCTGCACGCTGGATGTCGGGTCGAACCGGGTGACGGTGACGGTCACCTCCGGTACCGACCGCATCTGGGCGAGCACCGACTGCGTCCGGGACGCCCCTGAGCGGCTGCTGCTGCTCTCGCCGGGCAGCCAGGAGCGGGTCGAGGTGCCGTGGCCCCGGGACCGGTCGGACGAGGGGTGCACGGCAGGCCTGCCCGAGCCCCGGCCCGGCACCTACACGGCGATCGCGGACGTCGTGGGTGTGGAGTCCGGTCGCATCGTCCTCGAGCTGCGGTGACCCGACGCGGGTGCGGCCCGCTGTGAGGGCGAGGGTTCAGACGTAGCGTTCGAGGATGCTGGACTCGGCCAGCCGCGACAGGCCCTCGCGCACCGCGCGGGCACGCTGCTCACCCACCCCGTCGACGGACATGAGCTCGTCGATGCCGGCTGCGAGGAGCTTCTGCAGCCCGCCGAAGTGACCGACCATGCGGTTGACGATCGTGGACGGCAGCCGGGGGACCTTCGACAGGAGCCGGTACCCGCGGGGACCCACGGCACCGTCCAGGGAGTCCTCGACGGTGATGAGCCCCATGACCCGGGCGATGTGGGTGAGGTCCAGCAGCTGGGTGGCGTCGAGCTCGGCCAGGTCCGCCTGGACGCTGGCCAGGTCACGGCCCGAGCGGGCGCTCTCGACGTAGTCGCGGATGACGAGCTCACGGTCGGCGCCGATGCCCCCGATCAGCTCGTCGAGCTGCAGGGCCATGAGCCGACCGTCGGTGCCGAGCTCGACGACGTAGCCGGCGATCTCCTCCGAGATCCGGCGCACCATCTCCAGCCGCTGGACGACGGCGGCCACGTCCCGGACGGTGACGAGGTCCTCGATCTCCAGCGCCGACAACGTCCCGGACACCTCGTCCAGGCGCGACTTGTAGCGTTCGAGGGTCGCGAGCGCCTGGTTGGCGCGCGACTGGATGATGTCCGAGCCCTCGAGCACGTACCGGGAGTCGCCCACGTACAGGGCGATGATCCGCATCGACTGGCTGACGGAGACCACGGGGTGGCCCGACTGCTTGGCGACGCGTTCGGCGGTGCGGTGCCTGGTCCCGGACTCGGTGGTCTGGATCGTGGGGTCCGGCAGCAGCTGGACGGCGGCCCGCAGGATGCGGGTGGCGGACCCGTCGACGACGACGGCCCCGTCCATCTTGGCGAGCTCGCGCAGGCGGGTGGCGGAGAACTCGACGTCCAGGGTGAAGCCGCCGGAGCAGATCGACTCCACGACCGGGTCGTGGCCCAGGACGATCAGGGCGCCGGTGCGCCCGCGCAGGATCCGTTCGAGGCCGTCGCGCAGCTCGGTCCCCGGCGCCACGGCAGCCAGGGTGGAGCGCAGCTTCTCCTCGGCGGAGCGCTCGGTGTGGACCACGTGCGAATCGTACGCGAGGACGGCCACCGGATCACGGCTCCGGACGTGCGGGGACGTGGGCCATCCGGGTGAGGTGCGCGGCTTCGGCCAGGTCACGGGCTTCCACGACCTCCAGGCCGGCGGGGGCGGTACCGGGTTCGATGCTGCCGGTGGGGACGACAGCGCGCGTGAACCCGAGCCGCTGGGCCTCGTTCAGCCGGCGTCCGGCGCCCACGACCGGGCGCAGCTCACCGGCCAGGCCGACCTCGCCCAGGGCGACCAGGCCGGGTGCCGGTGGTGCGTCCTGCGCGGCGCTGACGACGGCGAGCGCGACGGCGAGGTCGGCCGCGGGTTCGACCACGCGCGCACCGCCGACGGTCGAGACGTACACGTCCCGGTCCGCCACGGGAAGCCCGGCGCGGCGCTGCAGGACCGCGAGGATCATGGCCAGGCGGCTGGAGTCGATGCCGCTGGTGGTGCGCCTGGGGTTGGACAGCATCGACGGTGCGACCAGGGCCTGGATCTCGGTGGCCAGCGGCCGGCGGCCCTCGAGGGTCACGGTCACGCAGGTGCCGGGCACGTCCCGGACGGTCGGTGACAGGAACAACCCGCTGGGGTCGGCCAGGCCGATGATCCCGGCCTCGGTGAGGTCGAAGCAGCCGACCTCGTCGGTGGGGCCGTACCGGTTCTTGGTGGCGCGGACCAGGCGCAGGCGCGAGTGCCGGTCGCCCTCGAACTGGCAGACGACGTCCACCAGGTGCTCCAGGGTGCGGGGGCCCGCGACGTTGCCGTCCTTGGTGACGTGACCGACGAGCACGGCCGGGACCTGGCGCCGTTTGGCCTCGGCGATGAGCGCGGCGGCGACCTCCCGCACCTGCGCCACGCCACCGGGTGCGCCCTCGACCTCGGCCGAGGCGACGGTCTGCACGGAGTCGACCACGAGCATCGTGGGGTCGGTGGCCTCGATGTGGCCCAGGACGGTGCCCAGGTCGGTCTCGGAGGCCAGCAGCAGTCCGTCGGCGAGGGCGTCGATGCGCTCGGCGCGCAGGCGGACCTGCCCGGCGGACTCCTCACCCGAGACGTAGAGGACGCGCTGCCCGGTGGTGCGGGCGACCTTCGCGGCGACGTCCAGCAGGAGGGTGGACTTGCCGACGCCCGGCTCGCCGGCGAGCAGGACGACCGCCCCCGGCACGAGCCCGCCGCCGAGCACGCGGTCGAGCTCGTCGACGCCGGTGGGCCGTGCGCGGGCCTGCTCGACGTCGATCTGCGCGATGGGGCGTGCCGGTGACCGGGTGGGGGTGGTGGCCGTGGTGCGGGGGCCGGCGGCAGGTGCGGCGCCCTCGTGGACGGTGCCCCACTCCTGGCACTCCCCGCACCGGCCCACCCACTTGGCCGAGGTCCACCCGCACTCGGTGCAGGCGAAGCCGGGGCCGCGAGCCTGGCGGTTCTGGCGGGTGCGGGTCGTGGTCACGGTGGGGACGGTAGCGCGGGCCACCGACACGGCCCCGAGCACCGTTGCCACGCCCCTGAACAAGCGTTTAACGTACTGAACATGCGTTCAAACGACGGGGATGTCACGGCCCGGGCCCGCATCCGCGACGCGGCGATCCGCTGCTTCGGAGCGCGCGGCTTCGGCGCGAGCGTCCGGGCCGTCGCCCAGGACGCCGGTGTCAGCGCCGGGCTCGTGATCCACCACTTCGGCAGCAAGGACGGGCTGCGCGCCGCGTGCGACGAGCACGTCCTGCGCGTCATCCGTGAGGCCAAGTACGACGCCTTCACCGCCGGTGGGCCGGCGGCGGCGGTGCTCCAGCTCGCCCAGGTCGAGGAGTACGCGCCCGTGATCACCTACACGATGCGCACCCTGCAGGCCGGTGGGCAGGCCGCCCGGGACCTGATCGACCACTTCGTGGCCGACTCCGAGCAGTACCTCGCCGCCGGTGTGGCGGCCGGGACGTTGCGGCCCAGCCGTGACGAGCGGGCCCGGGCCCGCTACCTCACCCTGGTCGGCTTCGGGGCGCTCCTGCTGGACGCGGCCCTGGAGGAGCCGCGCGAGGGCGACACCCCGTCCGACTACGTCCGGCGCTACACCGAGCGCGTCGCCCTGCCGGCCCTGGAGGTGTTCACCGAAGGGGTCATGGCCGACAGGTCGATGCTGGACGCCTACCTCATGTACGTCACCGACCCACCTGGTCACGACGCCGTCACCACCCCCGCAGCAGCGTCGACCGACCCTGCTGCCACCCCTGCCGACGCCCCCGGGGCCGGCACCTCGACGACCGACGAAGGTGACCCCGCATGAACCCTGTGATCGACATCCGTGACCTCACCAAGACCTTCGGGCCCACCCGGGCCCTGGACGGCCTGGACCTGACGGTGGAACCCGGTCAGGTGCACGGCTTCCTCGGGCCCAACGGCTCGGGCAAGTCCACGACCATCCGCGTCCTGCTGGGCCTGCTGCGCGCCGACGGCGGCACCGCCCGCCTGTTCGGCGCCGACCCCTGGGACGCCGCCGTCAGCCTCCACCGGCGGCTGGCCTACGTCCCCGGTGACGTCAACCTGTGGCCCAAGCTCACCGGTGGCGAGGTCATCGACCTGTTCACCTCCCTGCGGGGCGGCGCGGACCCGCGCCGCCGGGCGGACCTGCTCGAGCGGTTCGACCTCGACCCCACCAAGCGCACCCGCACCTACTCCAAGGGCAACCGGCAGAAGGTCGCGCTGGTCGCCGCGCTCGCCAGCGACGTCGAGCTCCTCGTCCTGGACGAGCCCACCTCGGGGCTGGACCCGCTCATGGAGCTGGTGTTCCAGGAGTGCGTCGCCGAGGCCGTCGCGGCCGGCACCACCGTCCTGCTGTCCAGCCACATCCTGGCCGAGGTCGAGAAGCTCTGCGACCGGGTCACGATCATCCGCGCCGGGCGCACCGTGCAGTCCGGCACCCTCGCCGACCTGCGGCACCTGACCCGCTCGAGCGTGCAGGTCCTCACCCGTGGCGAGCCCACCGACGTCCCGCAGCTCCCCGGTGTGCACGACGCCCACCGTGACGGCGACCGGCTCGTGATGTCCGTCGACGACGACGCGCTCTCCACCGTCATGGCCCACCTGGCGCCCTTGGGCATCGAGAGCCTGGTCGTCACACCACCCACGCTCGAGGAGCTGTTCGTCCACCACTACGGGTCGGTCGACCCGACCCCGCAGGCCTCGGCATGAGCGCGACGACGACCACCCGCCCGGCTCCACGCGCCCCCGTGCCCGACACCCCGCACGCCGGGCTGGGTCGCATGCTGCGGTTCGCGCTGCGCCGCGAACGCGTGCGCGTCCCGGTGTGGGCGTTCGCGCTGAGCGCCCTCATCGCCTACTTCGCGGTCGCGATCGAGGCGGCCTACTCCGAGCCCGGTGCCCTGCAGGCCCGTGCCGAGCTCATGCGCGACCCCGCCGGCGCCCTCATGTCGGGTCCCGGGTACGGGCTGGAGGACTACACGTTCGGGGTCATGGTCTCCAACGAGCTGCTCGGCATGCTCGCGGTGGCCGCCGCCCTCATGTCGGTGTTCCTGGTGGTGCGCCACACCCGGGCCGACGAGGAGACGGGCCGGGCCGAGCTCCTGCGGGCCGCGGTCGTGGGCCGTTACACCCTGCTCACCGCGGCGGTCCTCACCCTCGTGGCCGCCAACGCGGCCGTCGCGGCCGGTCTGACGGTCGCTCTCACGGCATCGGGCCTGGTGTTCGCCGACTCGGCCGCGATCGGTCTGGGGACCGCCGGCGTGGGGCTGGTGCTGGGGGCGGTCGCCGCCGTCACCTCCCAGGTCGTCGAGCACGCCCGCACCGCGACGGGCAGCGCCGGGGCGGTCCTGGGCCTGGTCTACGTCCTGCGTGGTGTGGGGGACGCCCAGCAGCAGGGTGGCAGCGCGCTGTCGTGGGCGTCCCCGGTGGGGTGGGCCCAGCAGATGCGTGCGTTCGTGGACCTGCGCTGGTGGCCCCTGGCGCTGACCGTCGTGACGGCCGTGGTCCTGCTGGTGCTCGCGTACGCCCTGGTGGTGCGCAGGGACGTGGGCGCGGGGCTGGTCGCCTCCCGACGCGGTCGCGCCCACGCCTCGCGCGGGCTGGTGACCGTGAGCGGGTTGACCCTGCGGACGGAGCGGGGGTCGCTCGTCGGGTGGGCCGTGGGCCTCGCGGTGTTCGGGGTGCTGAGCGGGTCGCTCGCCCAGGGCATCGTGGACGGCTTCGAGGCCCAGCCCGAGCTGCGGGCGGTCTTCGGCGTGGACGCCACCAGCGACGAGGTGCTGCTCGCCGCCCTGTCGGCGTTCGTGGGGTTCTTCGCGATGGCGGTCGCCGTCCACGCGGTGGTGGGCGTGGGCCGCCTGCGCCGGGAGGAGGCCGAGGGGCGGGCCGCGGCGGTGCTGGTGGCCGGTGCGTCCCGGACCCGTTGGGTCGTGGGGTCCTGGGCCGTGACGGCAGTCTCCTCGTCGCTGCTGCTCCTGGTCTCCGGGGCGGCCCTGGGCGTCGGCGCGGCCGCCTCGGTGGGGGACGGGGCGCTCGTGCTCGAGCTCGCGCTGGGGTCCTTGGCGTACGTGCCGCTGGTGCTGGTGTTCGCCGGTGCGGGCGTCCTGGCCCACGGGTGGGGCCGGGCCGGTACGTGGTGGGTGTGGGTCGGGCTCGTCGGCTCGATCGTCGTGGGCCTGTACGGCCCGCTGATGAACCTGCCCGAGGCCGTGCTGGACGCGGCACCGTTCGGTCTGGTCCCCGCGATGCCCGCCGCCGAGCTCGACGTCGTGCCGTTGGCGGCCATGGCGCTGGTCGCACTGGGCCTGACCGCAGGGGGGCTGCTGGCCCTGCGTCGCCGGGACCTGCGGGCCTGACCCGGCGCGCCGGTCCACCCCCGACCGGCGCGCTGACC
>NZ_AXCZ01000273.1 GCF_000767165.1 Cellulomonas bogoriensis 69B4 = DSM 16987 | reverse complement strand
CCCGCCAGGAGGCCTCCCGGGTGCTGGAGGCGGCGTCGGGGCTCAGCGCCGAGGAGGCCCGTGCGCTGCAGCTGGAGCGTGCGCGTGACGAGGCCCGCAACGAGTCGGCGGCGCTCGCGCGTCGGCTCGAGGCGAAGGCGCGGCGCACCGCCGAGCAGCGTGCCCGCCGGATCCTCACCACCGCCGTCCAGAGGATCGCCGGCCCGACCAGCGCCCAGGCGGTCGTGACGAGCGTCCCCCTGCCGGGGGAGGAGATGAAGGGCCGGATCATCGGCAAGGAGGGGCGGAACATCCGCACCTTCGAGGCGCTCACCGGCGTCAACGTGATCGTCGACGACACCCCCGACTCGATCATGCTGTCGTGCTTCGACGCCGAGCGGCGCGAGCTGGCGGCCGTCGCGATGCAGGCGCTGGTCGCCGACGGCCGCATCCACCCCCAGCGCATCGAGATCGCCTACGCCGAGGCGCAGGCCGGGGCGGCCGAGCGCACGGTGGCTGCGGGCCACGACGCGGCGGAGGCCGCCGGGGTGGAGGACCTGCACCCCGAGCTGGTCGAGACCCTGGGACGGTTGCGGCTGCGCACGAGCTACGGGCAGAACGTGCTCGCCCACCTCGTCGAGACCGCCCAGATCGCCGCGGTGCTCGCGGCAGAGGTGGGTGCCGACGTGGCCCTGGCGCGCCGGGCCGCGTTCCTGCACGACGTCGGTAAGGCCCTGACCCCGCACCAGCCGGGGACCCACGCGCGGGTCGGGGCCGAGCTCGCCCGCCGTCTGGGTGAGAGCCCGGCGGTGGTGAACGCCATCGAGGCCCACCACGACGAGGTTCCGCCGGAGACCGTCGAGGCGGTCCTGGTCCAGGCCGCGGACGCCTGCTCGGCGGCGCGCCCGGGTGCGCGCCGGGACGAGCTCGACCAGTACGTCGAGCGCATGGACACCCTCGAGGCGCTCGTCCAGGCCCACCCCGGTGTCCGTCGCGCGCTGGCCATGGCTGCGGGCCGTGAGGTGCGGGTGGTGGTCGAGCCCGACGCGGTCGAGGACGCCGCGATGCCGGCGATGGCCGACGCGATCGCCCGGCACATCGAGAAGGACCTCAGCTTCCCCGGTGAGATCACCGTGACGCTCGTGCGTGAGCTCCGGGTCACCGCGACGGCCGGGTGACCGACGTGAGGACCACGGCCCGACAGGTGATCGACAGGATCGCGGCGCACGTAGGTACCCCGCCGCGGGCAACCACCGTCGACGGGTTCGTCGCGGGTGACCCGGACGTGGCGGTGCGGGGCGTCGCGGTGACGGTGATGGCCACCCTGGACGTCCTGCGCGATTCCGTGGCCCGGGGCCTGGACCTGGTCGTGACCCACGAGCCGCTCTACTACGACCACCACGGGACGTCCGAGGCGGTCCTTGCCGCCGACGCCGACCCCGTGCACGCGGCGAAGGCGGCGTACGTCGCCGAGCACGGGCTGGTCGTGTACCGCTGGCACGACGCGTGGCACGACCGGCGCCCCGACGGCGTCCTCACCGGCACCGCGCGGGCCCTGGGCTGGCTGGGTGCCGAGCGTCCGGACGAGCCGGGCGTCTACGACCTGCCGTCGGCCACCACGCTCCACGCGTTGGCCGTGCACGTGGCGCAGGCGCTGGACGCCCGGGCGCTGCGCTACGTCGGTGCACCCGACTCGCCCGTGGCGGTCGTCGGCCTGCAACCCGGCTTCTGCGGGTTCGACAGGAACCGGCGCCTGCTGGCCCGGCAGGGTGTGGACGCCCTGGTGCTCGGTGAAGGCCACGAGTGGGAGACCGGCGAGTACGCGGCCGACGCGGTCGCCGCAGGTGCGTGCGCCGGCGTCGTGGTTCCCGGGCACCTGCCCTCGGAGCAGGAGGGCATGGTCGAGGCCCACCGGTGGTTGACCGTGCTGCTGCCGGAGCTGCGCGTGGAGCTGGTGCGTGCCGTCGACCCGTTCACGGCGGTCCCGGTGCCGGCCGCGACCCGGCTCTAGGTGTGCTGACCACGAAGGTTGTTGACGTAGCGAGAGACCTCCGGGTCGAGTGGGAACTGCTCAAGGAACCCGCTCAGACCAACGGAGGTCTCTCGTTTCCCACGCTAACGCCCGGCTGACCCCGGCCGGCAGGCTCGTGATGGTCCAGCGCATCGCCTCAGGCCGGCCGGTCGCTCACGTCGCCGCGGAGATGGGTGTATCGCGCACCACGGCGTGGCGGTGGTGGCGCCGCTACCGCGAGCTGGGTCACGCCGGCCTCGTGGACAGGTCCAGCCACCCCCTGACCCACCCGCGCCGGACGCCTCCCTGTGTGGAGACGCGGGTGCGGATCGCCCGGATGCTCTCGCGGCG
>NZ_AXCZ01000509.1 GCF_000767165.1 Cellulomonas bogoriensis 69B4 = DSM 16987 | reverse complement strand
ACCTCGGCCTTGCCCCTTCCACCGTTGGGCGGGTCCTGACCCGCCACCGAGTCCCGCTCCTGCGCGAGTGCGACCCGCTGACCGGGCACGTCATCCGCGCCAGACGACAGTCCGCCGAACGCTACGAGCACCCTCATCCGGGCTCGCTGGTGCACATCGATGTCAAGAAGCTCGGGCGCATCCCCGACGGCGGCGGCTGGCGGGCGCACGGGCGAGAGGCGAGCCGGACCTACCAGCGCAAGAAGGCACTGATCGGCTACGACTACGGGCTCATCGCAATCGAGGG
>NZ_AXCZ01000299.1 GCF_000767165.1 Cellulomonas bogoriensis 69B4 = DSM 16987 | reverse complement strand
CCCGAGCCTGGGGTCGGGCCGTCGGCACCGCCCGAGCCTGCGGGCCCGTCCGGGTCGGACGTCCGGTGAGCGAGGCCGGGACCCCCGGCCGTCTCGGTGTGGGGGTGGTGGGTGCGGGGCGCGTGGGTGCGGTGCTGGGCTCGGCCCTGCGCGCCGTGGGCCATGCGGTGGTCGGGGCCAGCGGGGTGTCCGAGGCCAGCCGGGAACGGATCGCGACGATGCTCCCCGGGGTGCCGCACCTGGAGGTCCAGGAGGTGGTGGAGCGTGCCGAGCTGGTGCTGCTCACCGTGCCGGACGACGCCCTCGGTGACCTGGTGCGGGGCCTGGCCGAGGTCGGTGCCTGGCAACCGGGCCAGATCGTCCTGCACACCTCCGGTGCGCACGGCACGCAGGTGCTCGCCCCGGCCCGCGGTGCAGGTGCGATCCCGTTGGCGGTGCACCCGGCGATGACGTTCACGGGGACGTCGCTGGACCTTGCCAGGCTGGTGGGCTGCTCGTTCGCGGTCACCGCCCCTGCCCCCGTCCTGCCGATCGGCCAGGCCCTGGTGGTGGAGGTGGGTGGGGAGCCGGTGGTCCTGTCCGAGGACGTCCGGCCCCTCTACCACGCGGCTCTGGCCCACGGGGCGAACCACCTGGTGGTGCTCGTGGAGCAGGCCGCCCAGGCGCTGGCAGCGGCGGGTGTCCCGGCACCCGGGCGGGTGCTGGCCCCGCTGCTCACGGCTGCGCTGGACGGTGCCGTGAGGCACGCCGACACGGCCGCCGCATCCGCACTCACCGGCCCGGTGGTGCGCGGGGACGCCGGGACGGTCGCGGCGCACGTGCGCGAGCTGACCGCCCTGGCGGTGCAGGAGGTCGAGGCGGCCGACGTGGTGGACTCCTACCGGTGCCTGGCCCGCGCCGCGGCGCGACGCAGCGTCGCCTCCGGCCGGCTGGGGACCGGTGACGCCCAGCGGGTGCTGGACGTGCTCGAGGGCCCCGACCCTCAGGAAGGTGGCTCGTGGACGTGACGACCCGTTCCCACCGGGCGCCGGCGACCGTGGTCGCCCGCACCCGGGACCAGCTGGCCCACGCGCTGGACCGCCACCGCGGTCGCAGCCGCGCGGTCGTGATGACCATGGGCGCGCTGCACGAGGGGCACCTGACGCTCGTGCGTGAGGCACGGGCCCGCGCCGACGTCGTGGTCGTGACGGTGTTCGTCAACCCCCTGCAGTTCGGGCACGGTGAGGACCTCGACAGCTACCCCCGTGACCTCGAGGGCGACCTCGCGTTGCTGCGCGGCCTCGACGGCCCGGACGGACCGGGCGCGGACGTGGTGTTCGCACCGTCCGCCGCCGAGGTCTACCCGGGTGGTGAGCCGCTGGTGACCGTCGACGCCGGCCCGGTGGGCCGGGTGCTGGAGGGGGCGCACCGGCCGGGGCACTTCGACGGAGTGCTGACCGTGGTGCTCAAGCTCCTGGGCATGGTGCGGCCGGACGTGGCCCTGTTCGGGGAGAAGGACGCCCAGCAGCTGGTCGCGATCCGCCGCATGGTCACCGACCTCGAGGTCGGGGTGGAGGTCGTGGGTGTGCCCACGGTGCGGGACGCGGACGGTCTGGCGATGTCGTCGCGCAACACCTACCTGGACCGGGAACAGCGGACCACCGCCCTGGCGTTGTCACAGGCGTTGGGGGCTGCCCGGATGGCGGCCCAGGCCGGCTCGGACGTCACCCGGGTGCACCGTGCCGCCGTGGACCGGCTCTCCCAGGAGGCCGGGCTCGTGGTGGACTACGTGGCGCTGGTGGACCCGGTGACGTTGGCCGAGCTCCCCGACGGGTACGGCGGTACGGC
>NZ_AXCZ01000392.1 GCF_000767165.1 Cellulomonas bogoriensis 69B4 = DSM 16987 | reverse complement strand
ACCCGACTGATCGACAGCACGCGGCTGGAGCTGCGTGGGGCTGAGAGGAACCGATGAGCACGAGCGCGTGGCAGCGGACGATGATGGTGGGCAAGATCCACCGTGCGACGGTGACCGCTGCCGACCTGCACTACGTCGGCTCGATCACCATCGACACGGCGTTGCTCGAGGCCGCGGACATCCTGCCCGGTCAGCAGGTCGACGTGGTGGACGTCACCAACGGCGCCCGGCTGACCACCTACGCCCTGGCCGGTGAGGCCGGGTCGGGGACGGTGTGCATCAACGGGGCCGCCGCGCACATGGTCGACCCGGGTGACCTGGTCATCGTGATCGCCTACGCCCAGATGCCCGACGAGCAGGCCCGCACCTACTCCCCGCGGGTGGTGCACGTGGACGCCGGGAACCGCATGGTCGATCTCGGTCAGGACCCCGGCGCGGCCCCCCCCGGGCTCAGCACGGCCGCCCTCGCGTGGCCGGCCGGTCGGTGAGGCTCGCCCGCACGCTCGCCGCACCCGGCCCGGGGTGGACCGCCGAGGCCGACGTCGTGGTCGTCGGGTCGGGGATCGCGGGTCTGACCGCCGCGCTGGAGCTGCGCACCCGCGTGCCCAAGGTCCTCCTGGTGACCAAGGGGTCGCTGGCGTCGGGGTCGACCGTGTGGGCGCAGGGCGGCATCGCGGCTGCTCTGGCCCCGGGCGACTCCCCGGCGGCCCACCTGCAGGACACCCTCGTGGCCGGTGGTGGGCTGTGCGACCGCCGGGCGGTGGAGGTCCTGGTCACCGAGGGACCGGCGCGGGTGCGCGCGCTCGCGGC
>NZ_AXCZ01000286.1 GCF_000767165.1 Cellulomonas bogoriensis 69B4 = DSM 16987 | reverse complement strand
GGCGCCGAGCAGCTCGCGCAGGGTGCCACGGCGGCGCAGGGTGGCGCGGCCCAGCTGTCGACGGGCACCGGTGAGTTGCGTGGGGGCACCGCGGAGCTCGCCGACGGCACCGAGGAGCTCGCCGACGGGGCGACGGGCCTGGCCGACGGCACCGGGGAGCTCGCCGAGGGCCTGCTCATGGGTGCCGGGGCGGTGCCCGACCTGGACGGTGAACGGGTCGGGCCGGCGTTGGCCCAGCCGGTGGTGAGCGAGTCCGACCGGATGAACCGGTCGCCGGGCGGGGCCACCGACCCCGCCCCGATCGTGGTGGCGCTGGCCCTGTGGGTCGGTGCCCTGGCGACGTACCTGGTCGCGCGGGCACTGCCCCCGCACCTGCTGGCCGGGGCCTCGAGCGCGGGCCGTGTGGTGCGCGCGGGCCTGGTCCCCGGTGTGGTGCTCGGACTCGCCCAGGCCTTCCTGCTGGCGGTCGCGCTGCCGCTGTTCGGGGTGCGGGTCGTGTCGCCGGTCGCCGCGGTGGCGCTGACCGTGCTCGCGGCGGTGGTGTTCGCGGCGATCCACCAGGCGCTGGTCGCCCTCTGGGGCCGCACCGGGTGGGTGGTGTCGTTGCTGGTGCTGGCCGTGCAGGCCGCGTCCCTGGGGGGCCTGGTCCCCGTGGACACCGCACCGGTGGTGTTCCAGTGGTTCAACGGCGTGCTCCCGGTGCCCATGGTGGTCGACGGGTTGACGCACCTGGTGCTCGGCGGGGACGTGGGCTCGCGGGCCGCGGTCGTGGCCGGGCTCGCCGCATGGGGTGTGCTGGCGGTGGCCCTGTCGGTGTGGGCGGCCAGACGCCGGCAGCAGGTCACGGTCACAGGGTTGCGTCGGGAGCTGGCACCGGCCTGAGCGCACGGGTGGGTGCCGGCCCGGCCCGGCACCCACCTCCGGCGCTGTTGCGCGGTCCCCGGGCCGGGGGCACGGTGGAGCCATGAGCGCGAACGCTGATCCCGACCCTCAGGACACCCCTGGCCTGGAGCCGGGCGGCTCGGTCCCCCCGGGTGAGACACCACCGGCGGAGACGAGCAGCACCTCCGAGCTCGCCGACGGTCAGCCGGAGCTGCCCAGCACCCGCACCAACAAGGTGATGTACGGGCTGATCCTGGGCATCACGGCCGTGGTGGGCATCATGTTCGTGGCCTACGCGCTGTCGATCGGCTGACCCCTCGGCGGCGTCGACCTGCGCGTCGGGGCGCGGCTCAGCGCTCCAGGCCGAACAGGTCCGCCATGAGGCCGCTGAACAGGTCGGCGCCCTTGATGGTGGTGGTGCGGTGGGCGCCGACGACCGTCCGTGACCCGTCGGGCTGGCCGAGCTGGGACGCCCCGCCGTCCGGCCCCAGCGGCAGCACGATCATCTCGGGCGCGGGGGAGTACGTGGCCGACGGGGCCCGTCCGGCCACCAGGTCGCGGATGTTCTGGGCCACCACCCCGGCGTGGTCCCGCGCCGCACTGGCCCGCTTGGACTCCTTGACGTCGGTGATGTCCCCGATCGCGAACGTGCGGTCCTGCCCGCGCACCATCAGGTGCTCGTCGACCGGGATGGTCCCGTCCCCCCTCAGGTCGGCCGCGAGCTCGGCACCCAGGTAGTCGGTGACGGGGCGGGAGCCGTAGCAGCGGAACCACATCTGGCCCTCGACCTGGACGCCGGCGGTGGTGGTCACCTCGAAGTGCCCGTAGGTCCCCACGTCGGTGGGAGGAGTGGAACCCAGCGGCGCGCCCAGCACGAACCGCACCCCTCGATCCGTCAGCTGCTGGACCACGGCGTCCCGCAGCTCGGGCAGGTAGTCGCCGTTGGCGAGCACCTGCGGCGCCTGGTCCACGACGGTGACCCCGAGCCCCGGGTGGACCGAGGTCAGCTCACCGGCGAGCTCCAGGCCGACCGCGCCACCCCCGACGATGACGACCTCACGGCACCGCACCAGCCCTTCACGCAGCCGCTCCAGGCGCGAGGTGGCGACAGCGGTGGCGTCCTCCAGGTACTTGGCGGGGAACGGGTACCCCGTCCCGGTGGCGAGGACGACGTAGTCGGCGGTCAGGACCTCGGACGAGG
>NZ_AXCZ01000438.1 GCF_000767165.1 Cellulomonas bogoriensis 69B4 = DSM 16987 | reverse complement strand
ACCCGCCGGGCCCGGTCGCGGACGATCCGCCCGCGCTGGAGGAGCCCGTCGTAGGGGAAGAACACCCGGTCCTGCCAGTCGCGGTCCACGACCGCCCGCAGCGAGGCCGTGGCGTGCACGAACGCGTCCTTGGGCTCCACGAGGACCACGTCCAGGTCCTGGTCCAGCTGCTTGGCCAACCAGGCCCCGCCGTACCCACCGCCGACGACCACCACACGCTGCGTCATGCCTCACCCCTTGTCCGGTTGCTGGTCCATGGTCCGTGCCCCGCCACGGCCCGGTCGGGGACGAACGGCCCGGGTCACCACCTTGGCACTCAGGCCGTCGGGCTGACCAATGCCTCCAGGGCCCCGGCCCCGGTCACCGGCTGCTCGCACGCGAACCCCCGGCACACGTACGCGGTCGGTCGGCCCCCGAGGGTGGGCCGGTGGGCCAGCAGCGGGACGGGCGCGTCGCTCTCGCCGTCGTCGGCCACCGCCAGCACCAGACCTGGTGCCGTGGAGTGCAGGGCGGTGCGCCGCAGCTCGTCCCGCGCCCCGCCGGGCGGGCCGACCAGGGCG
>NZ_AXCZ01000253.1 GCF_000767165.1 Cellulomonas bogoriensis 69B4 = DSM 16987 | reverse complement strand
CCGTCGCCCGGCCGGGGTCCACCGCACCGCCCGCACCGCCCGGGCCGGCCTCGCGATCCTCGCGATCCTGCACGCGCTCATGCCCGCCGTGCAGCGGGCGCGTAGCGCGTGACCGCGCCCAGCACCACCGCGTCGACGCGGGTCCCACGACGGGTCAGTCCCAGCTCCTCGCGCAGCCGCGAGGCGAGCTCGTCGATGTCACGTTCCACACCGTCCGAGGCGATCCACGCGACCAGGTCGTCCAGCTGGTCATCGCTGTAGGCAGCCACCGGAAGGCCGGCCTCCACGGGCGGTCGAGGTCCGCGCTGACGTGGGACCTGCGTCACCACAGCCGCCTCACCGGCGCTCGGTGCGGCGCGTCGTTGCGAGGGCACCTCCTGCGGCGCAGGCTCCTCGTCGTCGGGGTCGTCCACAGAGGCGGGGAGCGTCACCCGCGTCGGGACACCCTGGCTGATGCTGCGCCGCTGGCGGGCCACCAGGCGCGCCTGGCACGCCTGGACCGTGGCATCCAGGATCGCGTCGGCCTCGCCCTGCGGGTCCAGGAACGCGGCCGCGGACCACACCTGCACCACCGTCCACCCCAGGCGCTCGAGTCGTTCGGCGACCTGCCGGTCACGGACCCGCACACTCGGCTCGGCGACGTACGCCTCGTCGTCGGTCAGGACCGCGACCAGCTTCTCGCGCGGGAGGTCGGGATGACCCACGACCAACGGGATCCGGTGGTGGCCGGTGCCGTGGCCCACCTCCACCAGCAGCCCATGGCGCCACAGCTGCTCCGCCAGGTCCAGCACGAGGCGGTCCGGTTGTGGCTGCCTGCCGCCCGGGGCGTCGTCCACGCGTTCGCCGGGCTCCTCCGCCGCGACCGTCAGCAGGTCTGCCAGCATCTGCGCCCCCGGAGCACGCAGCCGTGCAGGGTCCAGCTGGTCGGCCGCGAAGCAGCTGACCACCGTCAGCCGCCGGCGCCCCGCGCCCAGCCCCTCCAGGAGCAGAGCCTCACCGCCCGGCTCGCTGACGTCACCGAAGCGGTGCAGCACGCGGCCGTGCGGGGTGCGTCCGTAGCCGACCGACAGGACCACGGCCTCACGGGTCAGGCCCTGCACCCCTGCGAGATCCACCACGGTGAACGGCTCGGGGCGGTCGGTGCGGAAGAACCTCTCCAGCGCCGGGTTCGCCCGGACCTCGGTCAGCACGGCCTCCCGGACCCGATCGGCGTGGGCAGGGGCCACGGTCACGACGGCGAGAGACTCCTCGGGCCGGGTGAGCGCATGCTCCAGCACCAGCTCGACCACGTGGTCCACCTCGGCCTGGGTGGACTCGACCAACCCGTGCGCCGCAGGCATGCCGGACCCGTCGACCACGTCCAGGCGCAGCAACGACTGCGCCTGCGGCAGGGGGATCTCGGCAAGGCGATCCCCGTACCCGTACCGCGCGAGGAACGACGTCAGCCGCGGGTCGCGACGCGACTCGGCGTTCAGACCCACGGACGGGAGCACCTCGGCCAACGCGGGCAGCGCCGTCCCGGAGGCGCACCTCACGTCGCCGACCACCAGGACCTGCCGGCCACGGGAGACGGCCGACACCACGGTCTCGGTCCCCATGTGACCGGCGGCGTCCAGGATCACCAGGTCCTCGCCGCGCCCCGGTGGCAGGACGTGCGGCACGAGCATCGCCGAGGCGACCAGGCACGGCCGCAGGTGCCGGGTGACGGCCGGGTAGCGTTCGACCGCCTGGCGCAGACCGGTGAACCGGTGCTCGACCACGTCAGCGAACAGCGCCTGGGTCTGGTCCTCCGCGGCACGCAGACGCGTGCGAAGGTCCTCGCGCGCGGCGGCCAGCGCCAGTAGTGCGCGGTCGGCCACGTAACGCCGGTCCAGGGTGCGGAACTCCTCGACCAGCCGTGCGAGCGCGTTCCCGTCGTACCCCGCGAGCGCGGGGTCCGCGCGCAGGATCTCCTCGAAGACGGTCGTCCACCACGCGAGCTCGAGCTCCGGGCCGACGAGGTTCGACGGGACCCGCCGGGCCTGCAGGTCCTCCAGGAGGTCGCCCAGCCCCTGGTTGTCCAGGTTGCGCAGCAGGGCGGTGCGCTCGGGCAGCGTGTCCAGGGCGTCCTCGTCCTGACGCAGGCGGGCGAGCCGCTCGACGAGCTCGTCCCACGTCGCGTCGGCCAGGCCCGCTCCGCCGGTCGTGGTCACGAGGACCTCGTCGAGGGAGGTGAGGTCGGCGAGGAGGCTCGCGTGACCACGCTCCACAGCGGCCAGGCCCTCAGGGATGCGCGGCCACCCGCCGGCCGGGCAGTGCGCCTGCCAGATCTCCCGCTGGGCCTGGACCTCGACCAGTGCGGCGTGCAGGTCCTCCACGGGGCGGCCGGGCCGAAGCACGTCCTTGGCCTGCTTGCGCAGGCGCCGGCGCACGGAACCAGGCATGTCGATGCCACGTTCGGCGCGCCACTGCGCGGTGGCGGTCGCTGCGACCAGGTCGGCCGCCGACCGCTCGAACACGATCGGCTGGAACACGTCCAGGGCTCCGCGCACCCCGGCGAGCATCTGCAGCTGCTCCCCCCACTGCGCCGCCGTGGCGGCCGGTGTCAGGCCCGTGGACTCCGCCACCCGGCGGACCTCGTCACGGACCTCCGGCAGGACCTCGTCCAGGAGCCGGGTGACGGTGGCGCGTGCCCGGCGCGCCCGCTCGGCGGTGAGGATCTCGGCGCCGTGCCACGGGCTGGATCGCGTGGCCGCGGTGAAGGCCCCGAGGCCGGCGCAGCGCACGAGG
>NZ_AXCZ01000250.1 GCF_000767165.1 Cellulomonas bogoriensis 69B4 = DSM 16987 | reverse complement strand
GGCGGCACGAGCCCCACCGTCCCCGCACCAGATCTGGTCGTGCACGTCGTCGGCGCGGTCCATGCCCCCGGCCTGGTGACGGTGCCGCGTGGTTCTCGCGTGGCCGACGCGGTCGCGGAGGCCGGCGGCCCCACGGACGCGGCGGACCTGGCCGCCCTCAACCTCGCCCGGGAGGTCCTCGACGGTGAGCAGCTCCGGGTGCCCGTTCCCGGTGAGGTCGTCGAGCCCGGACCGGAGGTCGCCGGCCCGGGCGCGCCCGTCTCCGGGACGCTCGTCGACGTCAACCGTGCCGACGTGAGCGTCCTCGAGACCCTCCCGGGGATCGGTCCGGTGATGGCCGCCAGGATCGTCGAGCACCGCACCGCGCGGCCGTTCACCTCCGTGGACGAGCTCATCGAGGTCACCGGAATCGGCCCGAAGGTCCTCGCGGGCATACGCGACCTGGTGACGGTCTGACCGTGCGCCGCTCCGGGAACGCGCCTGGACCGGACCTGCGCCTGGTTCCGGCCGCCGTCGCGGCTTGGGGAGCGGCGGCTGTCGCGGTCGCAGGCAACCCCCAAAGTGTCCGCACGGCCACGGTGATCGCCGCCGTGCTCGTGATCCTGACCGGTGCGTGGATCGTGACGACCGGTCGCCGACGCGCCCGGGTCCGCGCCGGGACCGTCCTTGCCACCGCCTGGCTCGCCCTGGTCGCCGCCGCGGTCGCCCTCGCCTCGACCGCCGCCGGTCTCACGGTGCGGCACGCCGGCGGGCTCCAGGACCTCGTCACCGACGCGTCGGTGGTCTCCATGACCGGCGTGGTGCGGACCGAGCCCAGCGTCGTCGACCGTGGCACCGCGACGGTGGCCCTCGCGGCGGACACGCTGACCCACCGCGGCCGCACGACCCGGTCGCACGTCACTGTGGAGGTGCGTGGCGGTACCGACGTCGCTCACCTCGACCCGGGCGCGCGGGTCCAGGTGAGCGGTCAGCTGTCCGCCCCGTGGCGACCGTACGACCACGCTGCCCGGCTGACGGCCTCGACCGTGCAGCCCCTCGGACCGGCGGGCCCCGTGGACCGTGTGGTGCTCACGGTCCGCACCGGGCTGCGCGAAGCGACCGACGGCCTGCACCCCGATGCCCGTGCCCTGGTCGTCGGCGCCACCCTCGGTGACACCCGGACGGTGCCGCCGGACCTCGCCGAGGCGATGCGGACCGTGAGCCTCACGCACGTGACCGCCGTCTCCGGCGCGCACCTGGCCGTGGTGACCGCGACCGCCATGGCTCTGACCTCGTGGCTGCGCACTCCCGTGCGGGTGGTGCTCTGCGCGTCGGCGCTCACCGGGTTCGTCGTGCTCGTCGGGCCGCAACCAAGCGTGCTGCGGGCGGGTTCGATGGCTGCGGTGATGCTCGTCGGGCTCCTGGTCGGGCGGCCGTCGAAGGCGGTTCCCGCGCTCGCCACGGCGGCGCTGGTGCTGGTGGTCGTCGACCCCTGGATGTCCCGGTCGTTCGGCTTCGTCCTGTCCGTGCTCGCCACGGCGTCGATCGTCATGCTGGCGCCGGTGCTCTCCAGGGCAGCCCCGTCCGTGGTTCCGGGCCCGCTGCGCGACGTGCTCGCCGTGCCGGTCGCGGCGCAGCTGGCCTGCCAACCGGTGCTGGTGCTGCTGCAGCCCGCGCTGGGTCTGTACGCCGTGCCCGCCAACGTGCTCGCCGTCCCTGCCCTGCTGCCCACGACCCTCCTGGGCCTGGTGACGGCCCTGGTCGCCCCGTGGGCCCCTGGTGCGGCGGCCGTGATCGCTCACGGTGCGGGCGCCGGCGCGTGGTGGATCGCGACGGTCGCGAGGTTCTTCGCGGGCCTGCCGGGCGCGTTGATCCCCTGGCCCGGGGGAGCGGTGGGTGCGGCGCTCCTCGCACTGCCGACGGTGATGCTGGTCGGCTGGGTGACCGAGTGCGCACACCGCCGGGACCGTTGACCACCGGTCGGCGCAGCCGTGGGATGCTGACGCCATGACCCCACCGCGAACCTCGGCCCGTGGGTCCGCACGGGGGACGTCCCGGGGGAGCTCCGGGGTCTCGTGGAAGGACGTCGAACCCGCGCCCGTCGTGCTCGTCATGGGCTCCGAGGCGCTCCTGGCCGAGCGTGCCGTGGAGCGCGTCCTGGCGCGAGCCCGTCAAGAGGACCCCGCCGTCGAAGTCACCCGTCTGTCCGCACCGGGCTACGAGGCCGGCACGCTCGGCGTGGCGGCCAGCCCGTCGTTGTTCGACGAGGCCCGTGTCGTCGTGGTCGACGACCTTCATCAGGGCACCGACGCCGCCTTCGCCGACGCCGTGGCCTACGCGGGTGCTCCCGCACCCGACGTGGTGCTGGTTCTGCGCCACGGCGGCGGGGTCCGGGGACGCAAGTACCTGGACGCGTTGCGCGCCGCGGGGGCGGTGGCCGTGGTCTGCGACCCGATCAAGCGTGACGCGGACAAGGCCGCGTTCGTCGCCGACGAGGTCGCGCGAGCCGGCCGGCGTGCCGACCAGGGCGCCGTCCGGGCCCTGGTCGAGGCCTACGGGTCGGACCTGCGGGAGCTCGCGGCGGCGTGCCAGCAGCTGGTCGCCGACACCTCGGGCGTCCTCACCGCTGCCACGGTCGCCAGCTACCACGGAGGGCGGGTCGAGGCCACGGGGTTCCGGGTCGCCGACGCCGCCACTGCTGGGCGTGCCGGTGAGGCGGTCGCGCTGCTGCGTCATGCCCTCGCCACCGGGACCGACCCCGTGCCCCTGGTGGCGGCGCTGGCGGTCAAGCTGCGGACGCTCGCGAAGGTCGCGGCCGCCCGTGGGCGTGG
>NZ_AXCZ01000249.1 GCF_000767165.1 Cellulomonas bogoriensis 69B4 = DSM 16987 | reverse complement strand
GAGATCGTGAGTTTCGGTCGAGATCGTGACTTGGAACTCACGATCTCGACGGAGAAGCACGATCTCGGCGTCCGGCGTCTGAGGTCGAGCGCGTGGGGGGTGGGGGCGGGCGGGACATACTGCGGGGGTGAGTGCGACGCGGTGCCCGTGCCTGAGTGGTGACACGTACGACGTGTGCTGCGCGCGGTTCCACAGCGGGGCCACGCAGGCGCCCACCGCCGAGCAGCTCATGCGCTCGCGGTACGCGGCATTCGCCGTCGGGGATCCCGGGTACCTGACCAGGACCTGGCACCCCAGCACCCGGCCGGAGGACCTGGAGCTGGACGACGACGTCCGCTGGACCCGCCTGGACGTGCTGAGCGCCGTGGCCGGAGGGCCGTTCGACGCCCACGGAGTCGTGGAGTTCGTCGCCCACTACCGGCAGGGCACCAACAGGGGCCGGATGCACGAGGTCAGCACCTTCACGCGCGACGACGGACGGTGGCTGTACGTGGGGCCGACCGCCTGAGCAGGCGCGGTCGCGGGTCAGCCGAACTGCTCCAGCAAGGGGCGGGTCATGAAGATCAGGCTGACGAGGAACGCGGCGATCACGATCGCGAGCAGGCGTAGGTGACGGGGCCCCTTGACGGCGAACACCCCGGCGGCGGCGGCTCCCATGAACGGGCTGATGATCACCCCGACCAGGGCGATGACCACCAGCCACACCATCGGGCGGGCGTCACGGCGGGGTGCCTCGTCGTCGTGGTGGGTCGGTCCGTGGTGGGTGCTCACGGTGGTGGTCCTTCTGCCGGGCCTCGGGGTCGGCACCGACCCTACCGACCGGGTCCGGTGCCCGGGACGCGAGTCGACGGGCGAGTGTGGCACCCACCAGCAGCTGCACCTGGTGGAAGATCATCAACGGCAGGAGCATGACGCCCAGGGACGCCGGTGGCAGCAGCACCATCGCGATCGGCACCCCCGACGCCAACGACTTCTTCGACCCGCACATCAGCAGGACCACCCGGTCCGCACGGTCGAACCCCAGGCGCCTGCCGGCCGTGGCGGTCAGCGCCAATGCCGCTGCCAGCACCGCCGAGACCAGCACCGTGATCACCAGCAGGTCGCGTACGGACACCGTGGCCCAGATCCCGTCCGTGACCGCGTCGCTGAACGCCGCGTACACCACCAGCAGGATCGCCCCACGGTCGGCCGCGCGCGTCAGGGCCGGGCGCCTGGTCACCAACCCGACCAGGTGGCGGCGCAGCAGCTGCCCCGCGACGAACGGCACCAGCAGCTGCACCGCGATGCGCCCCAACGCCCCGCCGGTCACGTCCAGCACCCCACCCATGAGCAACGCCACCAGCACCGGTGCCATCACGATGCCCAGCAGGTTCGACAACGACGCCGACACCACCGCACCCGCCACGTTCCCCCGCGCGATCGACGTGAACGCGATCGAGGACTGCACCGTCGAGGGCAGCAACGTCAGGAACAGGACCCCGCGGGCCAGGTCCTGCGGCAGCACCGGCCCGGCCAGCAGGTACGCGAGCAGACCCAGCAACGGGAACACCACGTACGTCACCGCCAGCACCGCGGTGTGCAACCGCCAGGCCCGCACCGCCGCCCACGCCTCGGCGGTGGGCAGCCGCACCCCGTACAGGAAGAACAGGAACGCGACCGCCCCGAAGACCACCGACCCCAGGTGCTCGGCCACCACCCCGCGTGCCGGCAGCACCGAGGCGAGCGCCACCACACCCACCAGCATCGCCAGGAACGGGTCGACCCTCGCAGCGACGGCCCGTGCCGCCCGTGCGATGCGGGCCCGACCAGGTCCGCGCCTTGCGGTGCGAGGCCGCTCCGGCGCGGTGGTCATGCGCCCGCCCGCCGCACCGCCGGCAGGAGGTTCGCCGCACGGGTCGTGAACCCGTAGCACTGGCGCACGTTGTAGACGGTGGCGTCCATGCAGAACGACGGCGACGTCGTGGCCACCGCGTCCTCGACCATCACCACGTCGTACCCGAGGTTCGCGGCGTCGGTGAGGGTGTTCAGCACGCACTGGTCGGCGTTCACCCCGGTGAGGAGCAGGGTGTCGACCCGCAGGTTGCGCAGCACCGAGTCCAGCACGGTGTCCACGAACCCGCTCATCCGGAACTTGGGCACGTGCACGTCACCCGGCTCCACCACGGCGGCGAGCTCCTCGACCAGGGCCGCCGCCCACGACCCCTCCTGCAGCACCGGTGCACCCGCCCGGTTGCTGAGGGAGCCGATCCCCGTGCCCGTGCCCGCCGGGTCGTACACGTGCAGGACCCCCGGCGGCAGGTTCGCCCGGTCCGGGCGGTTGCCCCACCCCACCCACACCACCGCAGCGCCCGCCCCGCGCAGGGCCGGGACCAGCTCGGCCAGCACCGGGATCGGGGCGCGGGCCGGGGTGACGTCCACCCCGATGCCCGCCAACCAGCCGTCGGGGTGGCAGAAGTCGTTCTGCATGTCCACGACCACCACGGCCGTGCGGGCCAGGTCCAGGACGAGGTCCTGCGGTGCGGCCGTGACCTCCACCGGCACCGGGCCGCGTGCGGAGCGGCGCAGGTCCGCGGTGGTGTCGCTCAACGTCCACGCGTTGCGTCCCGTCACTGCGCCACCTCCTCGGTCAGCAGGAGCCGCACCAGGTCCCGGTCGGTGCCTGGCCCGCCCACCAGGCACAGCCCCAGCGGTAGGGACCCGACCCTGCCCAGGGGCGCCGACAGGGCCGGCAGCCCGGCCGCCGACGCCAGGCACGTCAGCCGCAACGTCGCCGCCCTCGCGCGGTCCACCGCGTCCTCGTCGGCGTCGACGGCCA
>NZ_AXCZ01000248.1 GCF_000767165.1 Cellulomonas bogoriensis 69B4 = DSM 16987 | reverse complement strand
GGCGGGCATCCGCACCGAGAACGTGGGCACGTCGGGCGCTGTGGGCACGACCGTCTCGTCCGGGCCGGCTCCGACCGCCAGGCCGGTCACGACCGGGCCGCGGGCGGTCTCGGCCCACGGCACCCGGTGCACGCGGACCCCGTCGGCGTGACGTACCTGGACGTCGACGGTGCCGCGGGTGACGGGCTCGGTGCCGTTGGGGCCCTGGGCGCGCGTCTGGCCCGCGAGGGTCGTCAGCCGCTCCCGGAACACCTCCACGTGGTGGGCGACCGCGTTGGTGATGCCCCAGGCGACCGTCCCGGCGTGAGCCATGTGGGAGATGCCCGGCACCCCGGGGAACGCCATGCCCAGGACGTCGTACTCCGGGCAGGCCAGACGCACCTGCTGGTAGACCCCGGGCAGCTCCAGGACCCGGTGCGGGTCGCCGGCGAGCAGGGGCAGGCCGCTGCGGGTGCGCGACCCGTGCAGGGCCCAGGCGTTGCTGCCGCTGGTGGGGCCACCGTCGGCGGCGAACACCTCCAGCAGGCGGACGGGGTCCAGGTCGGGGTGGGCGGGCCCCAGGGTCTGCACCAGGTGGTCGCGCCACAGCAGGTGCGGCAGGTTCGAGAACAGCACGTGCGAGACCTGGAACACCCCCAGGGGTGCCCACCGCGGCCACGGCTCGTGGGCGGGCGCGGGGCCGGGCAGGCCCGCCAGGGCGCGCATCTCGGGGGTGTCACGGCCGTCGACGAGGCCGGCGTTGACGCCCTCGACGTAGGCGTCGACCCAGGCGCGGTCGGCGGGGTCCAGGGCGTCGTAGGCGCGCCGGGCGGTGCAGGGCAGGCGGACCTGGTGGGCGAAGACGTCCCACGGCAGGGCGGCGGGCCCCAGGTGCTCGGCGGCGCGGCCCTCGGCCCGCCAGCGGTCCACCTCGATCTGCCAGGCGCGGTCACGGGCGGTGACGTAGCCCTGGCCGCGGGCGAGGGCGAGCTCGTCGCCCGCACGGACGTGCGGGATGCCGTGCTCGTCCCGGAGCACCTCGAACGAGCCCACGTCCCACCTCCCCCACGCCGGGCGCAGCCGCCCTCGACCAAGGGGAGCCTAACCTAATCGGCGGGGCGGCCTTCGACCACGTCCAGGCCCTCGGTGAAGATCACGAAGGTCCGGTCCAGGACGTCGGCGAACGGCTCGGCGAACCCCGTGCCGTGCCAGTGGTGGATCGCGCCCAGCAGGCCGCCGACCAGGGAGTGGGAGAACACCTGGATCTCGAGGTCGTCGTGGGACCGGCCCAGCCGCTCGGCCATGTAGGTGCCGAACACCTCGGTGATCGCGTAGGTGTGCATGGCGGTGGCCGCGACCAGCGCGGGGTCCGACATCGCGATCCGGATGCGCCGGGCGACCTGGCGCTCAGCGTCGGGGCCCATGCCCTCGAGCACCTCACGGAACAGGGCCCGCAAGCCGTCGAGCGGGACGGGGACGTCGAGGGCCGGCCCCAGCAGGTGGTCCATCTGGGGGTCGAACTCGTCCCACAGGACGAGCTGCTCCTTGGTGCCGAAGTACCGGTAGACGCTGCTCGGCGAGACGTCCGAGGCGGCCGCGACCTGCTCGACGGTCACGGCGGTGAACCCGTGCTCCTCGAACAGGTCCAGGGCTGCGGCCTGGATCCGCAGCATCGCGGCGGTCTTCTTGCGTTCGCGCAGCCCGGGCACCTCGCTCATGGGCACAGGCTAACGACGCACACCTGACAGTGACTACCCGTTGACAGCAACTCTCACAACATCTACCGTCAACTGACAGCCACTGTCAGATTCCGCCTCACGGCGGGGAACAGGACCCCTGATGGACCACGTCATCGACACCCGTGCACTGATCAAGACCTTCGGCGCCACCCGAGCGCTCGACGGCCTCGACCTGACCGTCCGACGCGGTGAGGTGCACGGGTTCCTCGGGCCCAACGGCGCGGGCAAGTCGACCACCATCCGCGTCCTGCTCGGCCTGCTGCGCGCGGACTCCGGGCACGCACGCGTCCTGGGCGGTGATCCCTGGGGCGACGCCGTGCCCCTGCACCGGCGCCTGGCCTACGTCCCCGGGGACGTCCACCTGTGGCCCACGCTCACCGGCGGGGAGGCCATCGACCTGCTCGGCTCCATGCGCGGGCCCGTCGACACCGCCCGCCGGGACGAGCTGGTCGAGCGGTTCCGCCTGGACCCGTCCAAGCGGTGCAGCACCTACTCCAAGGGCAACCGGCAGAAGGTCGCGATCGTCGCCGGGCTCGCCGCCCCCGTCGAGCTCTACCTGCTCGACGAGCCCACGTCCGGGCTCGACCCCCTCATGGAGGCGGTGTTCCAGGACGTCGTGCAGGAGATCACCGCCGACGGCGGGACGGTGCTGCTGTCCAGCCACATCCTGGCCGAGGCCGAGGCCCTGTGCGACCAGGTCTCCATCATCCGCGCCGGCCGCGTCGTGGAGACCGGCACCCTGACCCAGCTGCGGCACCTGACCCGGACCAGCGTGACCGTCACCACCGGCCGCCCGGTCCAGGGCCTGGAGAACCTCGACGGCGTGCACGACGTGCGCGTCACCGACGCCGGGCGCACCGCCCACCTCGAGGTCGACTCCACGCGCATGGGCACCCTGCTGGACGCGCTGGCAGGGCACGACGTCACCCACCTCACCGCGACGCCGCCGACCCTCGAAGAGCTCTTCCTGCGCCACTACGGCGACGAGCTCGCCGCCGCCGGCACCACCGCTGACACCGCTGACACCGCCACCGCTCTGTCCGGCGCGGCCCAGGAGGACGCACGATGACCACCGTCGCACCCACCCGCACCGCGACCCCCGCGCCCCCGGCCCGGCGCG
>NZ_AXCZ01000222.1 GCF_000767165.1 Cellulomonas bogoriensis 69B4 = DSM 16987 | reverse complement strand
AGGAGAGACGCATGACGCACAGCACCGGCAGGGGGAACGGCGAGGCGGGGCCCTGGTTCGCCGACCAGGGCTCGGCCTCGTCCGACGTGTTCGGCGGACCTGAGGGCGACGTCGGCACGCGCGACGGGCACGGCCCGGGCCGGGGCGGGCCGCGGCACCGCAGCCGTGCCCGGCTGTGGTGGCTCGTGGCCGGAGCGGTCGCACTGGTCGCGATCGTGACGTCCGTCGTCCTGCTGGCCCTGCACGACCCCGAGCCGCCACCGCCCCTGGAGCCGGAGGTCGTGACGCTGCCCGTCCCGTCGCCCACCGTCGACCCGGTCGAGCGTGAGGAGGGCACGGTCTTCTACCAGGCGCTGCCGTCGACGGTGCTGGCGTACGCGGTCGGCACCAGCGAGGAGGACCAGGACCTGCTGGCCGCCGGTGCGCTCGAGGGCTACCGGCTGGAGTACACCGACGGGCAGAGCACGCTCACGCTGCGGGCCGGCCAGTGGGCCGAGCCCGAGGCGACCCTGGCAGCGTTCGAGGAGCTGGTCGAGGGGCTGGACCAGCCGGACGGCGAGGAGTCCCCGGGCGTCGAGGACGTCGAGCCGCGCGAGGACGCCGAGACCACCCCCGAGGCGATCCCCGACGAGGGAACCGTGGAGGTCGACGGCCAGGAGGTCGGCCGCTACCTGGTGGTGCCCGACGGTCAGGGCCGCGCCACCGTCGTGTGGACCAACGACACGGTGCTCATCTCCGTCGAGGGTCCCGAGCAGGACGTCCGGGACGTGTTCGTCGCCTACCCGTTGTGAGGGGACCGCTGCGGGCCCCTCGTCGGTAGGCTCGGGCCGGCACCCTCACCCCGACCGCCCCACTCAGGAGGACCTGTGATCTCTGGCACACCCGGCCGCGTCGGCGTCATCGGCGGGGGCGTGATGGGCCAGGCGCTGGTCGGCGCGATGCTCGAGGCCGGGGTCGACGTCGACGACCTGGTGGTGTGCGAACCTGCGGCAGCCAGGGCCACCGAGGTCTCCAGCAGGTTCGGGGTGCGCGCGGCGGACTCCGCCCGCAAGGTCGCGAGCCGGTGCGACGTGCTGGTCCTGGCGGTCAAGCCCGCCGACCTCGACCAGGTCCTGGGCGAGGTGCGCGAGGCCCTGGACCCCGGCACCGTCGTGGTGAGCGTCGCCGCGGGCGTCCCCTGCGCGTTCTACGAGCGTCGCCTGGCCGACGCCACCCCCGTGGTGCGGGTGATGCCGAACACCCCGGCGCTGGTCGGGCAGGGCGCGAGCGCCGTGTGCGCAGGCGCCCACGCCACCCCGGAGCACCTGGAGCAGGTCCGCACGCTCCTGGCGCGCACCGGCCTGGTCCTCACCGTCCCCGAGAAGCACATGGACGCGGTGACGGCGGTCTCCGGCTCCGGGCCCGCGTACGTGTTCTACCTGCTGGACGCCCTCGCCGAGGCCGGGGTGCTCCTGGGCCTGCCCCGCGACCAGGCCACACAGCTCGCCACCGCGACGTTCCGGGGCGCGGTGGCCCTGCAGGAGGAGACCGGCGAGCACCCCGTCGTGCTGCGCGAGCGCGTCTCGTCGCCCGGAGGCACCACGGTCGCGGCCGTCCGGCAGCTGGACGTCCACGGCGTCCGGGCGGGTGTGCTGGCCGCCGCCGAGGCCGCCCGCGACCGCTCCCGCGAGCTCGCCGCCGAGCAGGACTGATGAGCCCTCCACGTCGCCCCCCGGCCATGAGCGACGTGGCCGCGCTCGCCGGGGTGTCGCACCAGACGGTCTCCCGGGTGCTCAACGGGCACCTCAGCGTGCGACCCGAGACCCGGGAACGGGTCCTGCAGGCCATCGCCGACCTCGGGTACCGCCGCAACTCCGCCGCCAGGGCCCTGGTCACCCGGCGCACGGGCACCGTCGGCGTCGTCACCTCGACCGGCTCGCTGTTCGGGCCGTCCAGCTCCCTGCTGGCCGTCGAGGAGGCCGCGCGCGACGCCGGCTACTTCGTGAGCGTCGCGTCGGTGGCCCACTGGGAGCGTGCCGCGCTGGACCGCGCCCTGGACCACTTCCTGTCCCAGGGCGTGGAGGGCGTCATCGTGATGGCCGACCACGACCGCGCCATCGAGGCGGTGGTGGGTTTCGACACGGCCGTCCCGGTGATCATGCTCGGCCCGGCCGCCACCGCCCACCCCGACCTCATGGTCATCGGGGTCGACCAGCAGCTGGGCGGACGGCTCGCGACCCGGCACCTGCTCGACCTGGGGCACACCCAGGTGCTGCACGTGAGCGGCCCCGCGGACTGGCCCGGCGCCCGGGCGCGCGTCGAGGGATGGCGCACGGAGCTCCAGGCCGCCGGCCTCGACCCCGGCGACCCGCTACCCGGCGACTGGAGCCCCGACCGCGGCTACGAGGTCGGCACCACCCTGGTCCGCGAAGGGCTGCCCTCGGCGGTGTTCACCACCAACGACCACATGGCGCTGGGTCTGCTCCGGGCGTTCGCCGAGGCCGGGGTGCGCGTCCCGCAGGACGTGTCAGTCGTGGGGTTCGACGACATCCACGGCTCCGACCACTTCCACCCGCCCCTGACCACCGTCCGGCAGGACTTCCGGACGTTGGGACAACGGTGCATGGCGGCGCTCCTGGCGGCCATCGCCGAGGACGAGGACGTGCTGCTGGACCCCGTCGAGCCGCTGCTGGTGGTGCGTGCCAGCAGCGGGCCACCCCGCCAGGGCCGTTGAGACCGAGACGAGGAGCGTGACGTGGGCCGATGGGGACGGGGCAGACCCCGACGGTGGGCGGCGCTGTGGGCGGTCGTGCTCGGCCTCCTGGTCCTGTCCGGTGGCCCCGCGTGGGCACACGTGGAGCTCGTGCAGGTCGACCCACCTGACGGGCAGACGCTCCAGGAGGCACCACCCCACGTCACCCTGACCTTCGACGACGACGTGGACCTCGTCCCGGGAGGGATGCTCCTGTACGGGCCCGACGGCAGGGCCGTCACGCTGGAGGCCGAGGCGCAGGACCGCACCGTGACCGTCACCGTGCCCGAGGGCCTCGGCCGGGGCACATGGGTGCTGACCTGGCGGGTCCTGGCCCACGACGCGCACGCGTTCGCCGGCTCCACGGCGTTCAGCGTGAGCACCGCCACACCCCTGCCCGACCTCGACCTGGACCAGACGTCCCCCGTCACCTCGGTGCTGCACACCACACTCCAGGGCCTGACCTACGCCGGCGTCCTGGTGGTCACCGGCCTGGCCATCCTGCGCACCACCGCACTGCGCGGGGTACCCGTCCCACCGGTGGTCGCCGGGCGGCTGCGCACCGTCGGTGGGGTGGCCGCACTGCTCGCAGCGCTCGCGGCCGCCCTCATGCTCCCGGTCCTGACCGCCTGGCAGCTGGGCCTGGGCCCGGACGCCCTGCTCGGGCCCGACCCCTGGCGCCTCGGTCTGCGTCAGCCGTGGGCCCTCTCGGCGGCCCTGGTCGTCGTGGGGGTGGCCGCCTGCTGGACCGGCCTGCGGGTCCGCAGCAGGGTGCTCGCCGCGGTCGGCGCGTGGGTCGGTGCGGCGCTCGCGGTGGGGGCGTTCGTG
>NZ_AXCZ01000247.1 GCF_000767165.1 Cellulomonas bogoriensis 69B4 = DSM 16987 | reverse complement strand
GCTGGCCGTGGTGCTGCGCAGCGACCTGAAGATCCCTTCCGGTGCCGCGAAGCTGATCTCCTCCTACCTGCTGCTGGCCATCGGCCTCAAGGGCGGCGCCGCACTGGTCACCGCCTCCCCGTCCGAACTCGCGGGCCCCTTGGTGGCGACACTGCTGGCTGGCGCCCTGATGCCGCTGGTCGCCTACGGCGCGCTGCGCCGGTTCGGCCGCTTCTCCGTGCCGGACGCCGCCGGTATCGCCGCCCACTACGGGTCGGTCTCGGTGGTGACGTTCGCCGCGGCGGTGGCCTTCACCACCACTGCGGGCGCCGAGCCTGAGGCGTTCCTCCCGGCGCTCGTCGCCGTCCTGGAGGTGCCCGGCATCCTCATCGCCCTGGCCCTGGCGCACCGGGCGCGCCCCGGCGGGTCCATGCGTCAGGGCATCCACGAGGTGATGACCGGTTCGAGCGTCCTCCTCCTCGTCGGCGGCCTCGTCATCGGTGTGATCGCCGGGCCCGCCGGGCGGGCGCTCGTCGAGCCGGTGTTCGTCACCCCCTTCGCCGGGGTGCTGGTCCTGTTCCTGCTGCACCTGGGCACCGTGGTGGGCGGACGTCTGCGGGAGATCCGGTCCGCGGGCCCCTTCCTCCTGGCCTTCGCGATCGTCATGCCCCTGGTCGCCGGTGCCGCCGGTGCCGTCGTCGGCACCTTCGTCGGGCTCTCGGCCGGTGGGGCGGCGGTGTTCGGCGCCATGGCCGCGAGCGCGTCCTACATCGCCGCGCCGGCAGCGGTGGGCATCTCCCTGCCCGAGGCGAACCTGGGTCACGCCCTGACGGCGTCGCTGGCCATCACCTTCCCGTTCAATCTCGCCCTGGGGATCCCGCTGTACTACGCGATCTCCAGTGCGGTGACAGGCGTTCCGGTCGCCTGAGTGCCGCGTGGCGACGCGGCCGCTGTGCCACCATCGGGACGTGCCGGTCGAGCTGCGCCCCTGGTCCCTGCTGGACGCCGACGCGCTGGTGTCCGCGTCGTCGGGCAGCCCTGATCTGTACAAGCAGCTGGGTGGCGCGACCCTCAGGACCCGGGGTGAGGCCGAGGAGTTCATCGGCGCTCACCTGCTGCCCGGTGACGGCCGCCACGACTTCGCGTTCAGCGTCGACGGTGTGGCTGTGGGGAACGTGGGGATCAACCGCCTCGACGAGGTCCACCAGACAGCCTGGACGTACTACTGGCTCGCGGCCGGGCACCGTGGCCGCGGGTGGGCTGCCCGGGGCCTGGCGGCCCTGTCGACGTGGGCGTTGACCGAACGCGGGCTGTTCCGGCTCGAGCTCGGGCACCGGGTGAACAACCCTGCCTCCTGCCGGGTCGCGACCAGCGCGGGGTTCAGACCCGAGGGGCTTCAGCGCGCCAAGCTCCGGTACGGCTCCGAGCGCTTCGACGTCGAGACCCATGCACGTCTGGCGACCGACCCCGTCCCCTCGGTCGAGCCGTTGCCCTGGGCGACGCGGGCGCCCGGCGTCCGGTGGTGACGAAAACCTGAGGTGTGCCGCGGGGGCAGTCGGGTAGCGTCCGGCGCATGTCCGCCGAGGAGTACCTGGAGCTCAACCGCACCAACTGGGACAGTCGCGCGACCGTCCACGCCCAGAGCTACGGGATCGACGCCCTGCTCCAGGACCCGCGGCGACTGTCGGACGTCGTGACGTTCGACGTGCCGCGCCTCGGGGACGTCGCCGGCCTGGACGTGGTGCACCTCCAGTGCCACATCGGCACCGACACCCTGAGCCTGGCCCGGTTGGGTGCCCAGGTCACAGGCGTGGACCTGTCCGGTGGGTCCCTCGAGGTGGCACGGGACCTGGCTGCACGCGCCGGGGCGGACATCGAGTACGTCGAGTCCGACGTGTACACGGCACCGAACGCGCTCGACGGGCGGCGCTTCGACCTCGTCTACACCGGGATCGGCGCGATCTGCTGGCTGCCCGACATCCGCCGGTGGGCCCGGACCGTCGCGAGTCTGCTCCGTCCCGGCGGGCGGCTCTTCATCCGCGACGGCCATCCTGTGCTGCTCTCGGCCCTCGCGATGACCGTGGGGGCCGAGCACGACGACCGCCGGCAGCAACCCTGGATCACGGGTACCGGCGACCTGACCGTCGCGTTGGAGCTCCCGTACTTCGAGCAGCCCGACGGCCTCGTCTGGGACGACGAGAACACCTACGCCGGCACCGAGAAGGTCACCCAGCCCCGCTCGATGGAGTGGAACCACGGCCTGGGCGAGATCGTCACCGCCGTCATCGACGCCGGCCTCGATCTCACCTCACTGATCGAGCACGACAGCGTCCCCTGGGACGCCCTGCCCGGCCTCATGGCCCTCGACGAGGACGTCAACGAGTACCGCCTGCGCGACCGCCCGGAACGATTGCCCGCGACCTTCACCCTGACCGCCCGGCGCCGCTGAGCCCCGAAGGTCACGGCTCGGGCCAGTCGTGGGGACCGACCGCGACGAGGTGACCGCCCCACCGGTCAGACGCCTCCCGCAACCGCTCCTCGATGGCCTCCCACCTGCGGGCAGTGCCACCACCAAGGCACTCCACCTCCAGCACCCGGATCCCCCCACCCACGACCACGGGAGCCCCAGAACCGTCCATCGGTGCGGGATGCGGGTCAACTCTGCAGCAGCTCAGGGCCTCCTGGAGCGCGACCAGGTCCTGCCGGCCGCACCGACGTCCGCCCGCCGCCGTTGCGCCGCTGATGCTGATCACGCACCTGTCCGCCGGGCCACACCGGCGCCGTGAGTGGGACCGATCTGTTGCGGATTTCGCAACAGATCGGTCCCACTTCATGCACGGCGGGGGCGGGCAGGGTCGGCGGGGC
>NZ_AXCZ01000260.1 GCF_000767165.1 Cellulomonas bogoriensis 69B4 = DSM 16987 | reverse complement strand
GGCCGCGGGCGGTGTGCTGCACCGGGCGGGCCACACCGAGGCCGCCGTGGACCTGTGCCGGCTGGCCGGGCTGGAGCCGGTGGCCGGCATCGCCGAGCTCGTCCACGACGACGGGTCGATGATGCGTCTGGACGCCGCGGCCGCGCTCGCCACCGGCCACGACCTCGTCCTGCTCACGATCGAGGATCTCGTCACCTGGCGGCGCGTGCACGACCCGGCGGTGCTCCCGTCGGACCACGCGCCGGAGCCCAGGGTGCACCGCACCGGCACCGCGGCCCTGCCGACCCGCCACGGGGACTTCACCGTCCACGGGTACCGCGACCTGCGCACGGGTGCCGGTCACGTGGCCCTCGTCGCCACGAGGGAGCCCGCGCCCGGGCACCTGCCGGTGGTGCGGGTGCACTCGGAGTGCCTGACCGGGGACGCGTTCGGGTCGACGCGGTGCGACTGCGGTCCCCAGCTCGAGGCCGCCATGGAGCTCGTCGCCAGAGACGGGGGCGCCGTGGTGTACCTGCGCAAGCACGAGGGCCGGGGCATCGGGCTGCTCGCCAAGATCGACGCCTACGCCCTGCAGGACGGCGGCCGTGACACGGTCGAGGCGAACCTGGAGCTGGGCCTGCCCGCCGACCGTCGGGAGTACGGCGCCGCGGCCGCCGTCCTGCACGACCTCGGGCTGACGGAGATCCGCCTGCTGACCAACAACCCGGCCAAGGTCACGGGACTGGCCGCCCACGGCGTCGAGGTCGACTCGGTGCTGCCGCTCGAGGTGGGCCGCACACCGGAGAACGCCGGGTACCTGCGCACGAAGGCGGTGGCGATGGGCCACACGCTCACGATCGAGGAGGAGCAGGCATGAGTGGTGCGGGTGCACCGACGATGGAGCTGGACGGGACCGGGTTGCGCGTGACGATCGTCGCGGCGAGCTGGCACACGACCGTCATGCAGGGACTGCTCGACGGCGCGCGGCGCGCCCTCGACGAGGCCCGGGTCACGGACGTGCAGGTCGTGACCGTGCCGGGGTCGTTCGAGCTGCCGGTCGCCGCCGCGCGGGTCGCCGGGTCCGGTGCGGACGCCGTCGTGGCCCTCGGGGTGGTGATCCGTGGGGGCACCCCGCACTTCGAGTACGTGTGCGCCGCGGCGACCCAGGGCCTGACCGATGTGGCCGTCCGCACCGGGGTGCCCGTCGGCTTCGGTCTTCTGACCTGCGACGACGAGCAGCAGGCGATCGACCGTGCGGGGCTGGAGGGCTCGCGGGAGGACAAGGGCGCCGAGGCCGCCCAGGCCGCGGTCGCCACCGTCCTGGCGCTGCGTGAGGTCTGAGGCAGCGGTGCCCCTGGTCGACGAGGACGTGGACACCGCCCCGCAGGCGCGCGCGGGGCGTCTAGGCTCTGGGGACGTGAAGACCTTCGACTCGTTGTTCGCCGAGCTCGCCCACAAGGCCGCGACCCGACCCGAGGGGTCCGGCACGGTCGCCGAGCTCGACGCCGGTGTCCACGCGATCGGCAAGAAGATCGTGGAGGAGGCCGCCGAGGTGTGGATGGCGGCCGAGCACGAGGGGCAGGTGCGCACCGCCGAGGAGATCTCCCAGCTGCTGTACCACCTGCAGGTGCTGATGCTGGCGCGCGGGTTGTCGTTGGAGGACGTCTACGCCCACCTGTGACCGTCCGCGACGCCCCGTCGCAGCCCGAACCGTCAGGCACCGGTCCGACCGGTGCCGCCCGCCGTCCGGCCACCCGGACCCGACAGACCGTGAGGATCCGTGCTGAGGATCGCTGTACCGAACAAGGGATCGTTGTCCGAGCCTGCCTCGGGCATGCTCCGGGAGGCCGGCTACCGGCAGCGTCGCGACACCCGGGAGCTGGTCCTGGCCGACCCCGGCAACGACGTCGAGTTCTTCTTCCTGAGGCCCCGGGACGTCGCCGTCTACGTCGGTGCGGGCACTGTGGACGTCGGCATCACCGGCCGGGACCTTCTGCTGGACTCCGGCGCGGAAGCGATGGAGCACCTCCCTCTGGGGTTCGCGCGGTCCACGTTCCGGTTCGCCGCACCGGCGGGCACGCTCCAGGACGTCGGTGAGATCCAGGGCAGGAGGGTCGCCACGTCGTACCCGCTGCTCGTGTCCGACCACCTGCGCTCCCAGGGGGTGGAACCTGCCGGCGTCGTGAGGCTGGACGGTGCGGTCGAGACCGCCATCCGTCTGGGCGTCGCGGACGTCATCGCCGACGTCGTCGAGACGGGCTCGACCCTGCGGGCCGCCGGGCTCGAGGTGTTCGGTGACCCGCTGCTGCGGTCCGAGGCGGTGCTGATCCGGCGCGCGCAGGAGCCCGAGCCGGCCGGGCTAGAGGTCCTGACGCGGCGCCTCAAGGGCGTGCTCACGGCACGGCAGTACGTGCTCATCGACTACGACGTGCCCCTGGACCTGGTCGACGACGCGGTCGCGATCACACCCGGCCTGGAGTCGCCGACGGTCTCACCGCTGCACAACCGTGACTGGGCGGCCGTCCGGGCCATGGTGCGACGTGAGGACACCAACCGGGTGATGGACGCCCTGTACGACG
>NZ_AXCZ01000510.1 GCF_000767165.1 Cellulomonas bogoriensis 69B4 = DSM 16987 | reverse complement strand
ACCTCGATCCACGCGTGCCGGCTGTGACCAGGCCCTCACCGGGCCAGCAGGTCGACCGCGTGCACGCCGGCGACGGCTGACGCGAGGAACGCCCCCGGGTCCTCGTCCAGGTCCCGGCCCATGGTGCTGAGCCGCAGCGGCAGGGCCCGGAGCGCGTCGGCGAGCTCCTGGTCGGCCGCGACCTCGACGAGCCTGTGACGGCCGTGCGGGTCGCACAGGTCGGACGCCTCGGCCCGGACCTGCGCCCACAGGTCGTGCAGGCCCGAGCCCGCACGCCCGGCCGGG
>NZ_AXCZ01000254.1 GCF_000767165.1 Cellulomonas bogoriensis 69B4 = DSM 16987 | reverse complement strand
CCCGCACCTCCCACACCAAGGCCCTGGCTGCCCGGGCCGAGGGTCGTCTCACCGCCGAGGTGGTCCCGGTGGGCGGGGTCGTCGACGACCAGCACCCGCGGGTCCTGCGCGCGGACGTCATGGCCCGGTTGCGCCCGGCGTTCACCCCCGGGGGGACGGTGACCGTCGCGAACGCGTGCCCGGTCAGCGACGGGGCCGCGATGACGGCCGTCGTCCCCGAGCACGTGCGCCGGGCCGCCGGGCTGCCGGGCCTGGCGGTGGTGGCGTCGGCGGTGGTGGGGTGTGACCCGGCGTCCCCGGGGTGGGGCCCTGTGCCCGCTGTCCGGGCGGTCCTGGAGCGGGCCGGTGCGGGCCTGGACGACGTGGCCGTGGTGGAGGTGGTGGAGGCGTTCGCCGGGCAGGTCCTGGCGGTGACCGACGCCCTGGGCCTGGACGCCACGGGCACCGACGCCCACCGGGTGTGCCCCGACGGTGGTGCGATCGCCCTGGGTCACCCGTGGGGGGCGACCGGCGCGGTGCTCGTGGTCCGGTTGTTCACCCGGCTGGTGCGGGGCGGCGCCGCGGCCGGGACGCTGGGGCTGGCGACGGCGGCCGTCGGCGGAGGCATGGGTGTGGCACTGCTGGTGAGGGTGGTTCGGTGAGGGGGTCGACGTGATCGTCCTGGACGGTGTGCACGTGCGCCTGGGTGAGCGGGACGTCCTGCACGGTGTGGACCTGACCCTCACCGAGCGGCGCATCGGGGTGGTGGGGGCCAACGGGTCGGGCAAGAGCACCCTCGCCCGGCTCCTCAACGGCCTGGTGCTGCCGACCCGCGGCACCGTGACCGTCGACGGCCTGGACACCGCCCGGCAGGGCGCCAAGGTGCGCCGCACCGTGGGGTTCGTGTTCACCGACCCCGACGCCCAGATCGTCATGCCGACCGTCGCCGAGGACCTTGCGTTCTCCCTGCGTCGCCTGCGCCTGGACCCCGCCGAACGGGACCGGCGTGTGCACGCCGCGCTGGCCGCCCGGAGCCTGGCCGACCACGCCGACCACCCCGCCCACCTGCTGTCCGGTGGCCAGAAGCAGCTCCTGGCCCTGACAGCCGTCCTCATCACCGAACCGTCGGTGCTGGTCGCGGACGAGCCCACCACCCTGCTGGACCTGCGCAACACCCGGCAGGTCGCCGCCCTGCTCGCGGCCCTGCCCCAGCAGGTCGTGCTCGTCACCCACGACCTGCACCTGGTCGAGGAGTTCGACCGGGTCCTGGTCGTGGACCAGGGCCGGGTCGTGGCCGACGACGCCCCGGCACCCGCCCTGGACCACTACCGCCGGTTGATGGCCTGATGCTCACCGGCACCTACGTCGACCGCGACACACCCCTGCACCGGGCCCCCGCCGGGCTCAAGCTCGTGGTGCTGCTGGTCCTGTCCGTCGGGCTGCTGACCGTCCGCGACCCGATCACCGGTGGGGTGGCCGTGGTGGTGGTCACCGGCCTGTACGCGCTGGGCCGGGTGGGGCCCCGCACCGCGTGGGCGCAGGTGCGGCCCCTGCGGTGGTTCGTGCCCGTGGTGTTCACCGTCCAGTGGCTGGTCCTGGGCCTGGACGCGGCCGTGGGGTTGAGCACCCGCATCGTGGTGCTGGTGGCCCTCGCCGGCCTCGTCACCCTCACCACCCGCACCAGCGCCCTCATGGCCGCCGTCGAACGTGCCCTCACCCCGCTGCGCCTGGTCGGGGTCGACCCGGCGCGCATCGCCCTGGTCCTGTCGTTGACGGTCCGCAGCATCCCCGTCCTGGCAGCGCTCGCGGGCCGGGTGCGGGAGGCGCAGCGCGCCCGCGGGTGCGAACGCGACGTCCGCGCGTTCGCCGTCCCCCTGGTCGTGGGGGCCCTGCGCCAGGCCGACGCCCTCGGCGAGGCCCTCCAGGCCCGCGGCCTCGACGACTGAGACCCTGGGGAGCGTTCGGTGCGCCATTCGCACCGAACGCTCCCCACGGGGACCGGGGTCACGGCTGGCCCCACCGGCCTCGGTCAACCGGGCATCAGCGCCCCCTCCTCTGACGAGCCAGGGCTCCGACGGCGACCATGGCGATGCTGATCGGCAGCAGAGCCGCGACCCCCAGCTGGACGGCTGCCTGGACCGGCCCGACGGGACACCCTGCTGAGCTGTCATCCTCGGCGCAGGAGACCCATGGCTGCAGGAAGAGCACGACAAGCACGACGGGTGTGAGGATGGACAGGATCAGCCCCGTCCAGAACACCAGGCGAGGCCAGAGGGCTACGCGGGTATCAGGCATCAGGACCCATCCTTCTGAAGGCATAGTTGCGGCACGTGCAGGATGCTCACAGGCCATTCGCGGTGGTCCAGTTGCAACGGTGATTCCCCACTCCGTAGGGCAAATGTGTCGGACGGTTCAGGCGGAAGTTCTCAAGGTTCCAGTCGCCAGCAGAGTCGAAGAACCCGCGTGACTGCAGGTGTCTGCACCGTCGTAGCCGCTGGCGACGCCACGGGCCGTCATCGAGCCTGCGAGCGCTGTGCTCAGGGGATGAGGGCCTCGGCGGAGGGGACGTCATGTGGGTCTCGGCGACGTCGTCATCGTGAGGGGATCCGGTAGTGCAGCACGGTGACCTGGGCGGGATCGTCGGCGGTGATGAACACTCGGGCGGTGGCCGTATCGAT
>NZ_AXCZ01000287.1 GCF_000767165.1 Cellulomonas bogoriensis 69B4 = DSM 16987 | reverse complement strand
GACCGCGGTGGCGGCGCTGCCGCACGCGTCGACCGACACGTGGCCGCCCCCGTCGGTGAGGTCGGCCACGTGGGTCCCGACGACCTCCGGCGTCATGCCGGTCGCGTCCAGGACCTGCGTCGCCCCGGCGTCCCGCGCCGCGGTCAGCGCCGCCGGTGAGACGTCGATCGCCAGGACGTTCGCCCCGCCCGCCGCGGCGATCATCACCAGGGACAGTCCGAGGCCACCGCACCCGTGGACGACCACCCACTCACCGGCCAGGACCCGGCCGTGGGCCATGAGCGCCCGGTAGGCGGTCGCGAACCTGCACCCGAGGGCGGCCGCGGTGACGGCGGTCATCGCCTCGGGGAGGGCCACCAGGTTCACGTCGGCGTGGTGCAGGGCGACCTTCTCGGCGAAGGTCCCGTCGTGGGTGAAGCCGGGTTGGGTCTGGGCCGGGCACACCTGGTGCTCGCCCGCCCGGCACGTCCCGCACGTCCCGCAGGCCTGCACGAAGGGGACGGTGACGCGGTCACCCGGTCGCCACCGGCGCACGTCCGTCCCGACCTGGAGGACCGTCCCGGCCATCTCGTGACCGGGGACGTGCGGCAGGGTCACGTCGGGGTCGTGGCCCTGCCACGCGTGCCAGTCCGACCGGCACACGCCGGTGGCCTCGACCCGGACCACTGCCCCGTCGTCGGGGCACTCGGGTTCAGGGACCAGGGCGACCTCGAGCGGCCCGCCGAAGCGGTCGAACCTGACAGCGCGCATGGTGCCCACCCGCCCATCCTGGTGCATGGGCCCGGTCCTGGCCCCCGGCGCTCAGGTGGGCGTCACCCGCGTGGCCCGCCGGGCCGGGACGACCATGGGGGTGCCGCACTCGGGGTCGGGAACGACGCGGCACGGCAGACCGAAGACGTCCTCGACCAGCTGGGAGGTCACCACCTGACCGGGTTCGCCCTGGGCCACGACCTCACCGTCCTTCATCACGACCAGGTGGGTGGCGTACCGGGCGGCCTGGTTGAGGTCGTGGAGCACCGCCACCAGCGTGCGGCCCTGCTCGTGCAGGTCGGCGCACAGGTCCAGGACCTCGTACTGGTGGGAGATGTCCAGGAACGTCGTCGGTTCGTCGAGCAGCAGCACGGGGGTCTGCTGGGCGAGGACCATCGCCAGCCACACCCGTTGGCGCTGACCCCCGGACAGCTCGTCGACGGGGCGTTCGGCCAGGCCGGTGACGTCCGTCGCGGCCATCGCCGCGGTGACGGCCGCCTCGTCGGCGGGCGACCACTGCCGCAGCAGCCCCTGGTGGGGGTACCGGCCGCGCGAGACGAGGTCGGCGACGGTGATGCCGTCGGGGGCGACGGCCGACTGCGGCAGCAGCCCGATGCGACGCGCGACCTCCTTGGTGGGCAGCGAGTGGACGGCCCGCCCGTCCAGGAGCACCGCCCCCGAGCGTGGCTGCAGCAGGCGCGCGAGCCCGCGCAGGAGCGTGGACTTGCCGCACGCGTTGGGGCCCACCACCACCGTGAAGGACCCCTCCGGGACCGGCAAGGTCAGGTGGTCCACCACGACGCGCCGCTCGTAGGCGAGGGTCACGTCCTCGGCGCGCAGCGAGGGCACCGGGGGTGTGCGGTCAGGGGTGGTCATGCGATCCGTCGTCCTTCCCTGGTGAGCAGCCAGGCGAGGTACACCCCGCCCAGCACACCCGTCGCGACCCCCACCGGGAGGGTCGTGGGGGCGAGGAGTCGTTGTGCCGTGAGGTCCGCGGCCAGCATCAACGCAGCACCGACGAGCGCCGTGATCAGCAGGGGGATGCCCGCGCCCGGGGACAGCCGGCGCGCGACCTGGGGGGCGACGAGGGCCACGAACGGCACAGGGCCCGCGGTGGCCACCGCGACCGCGCACAGTGCGACCGCCAGCACCAGCAGCACCAGCTGGGCCCGGTGCACGGGCAGCCCCAGGGCCCGGGCCGCGTCGTCCCCGAGCTCCAGCAACCGCAACCACCGCACCCCCGTCACCAGCACCGGGGTGAGTGCGAGCAGGGTCACCGCCAGGACCGTGACGTGCGTCCAGGACCGTGCGTTGAGGGACCCGACCAA
>NZ_AXCZ01000397.1 GCF_000767165.1 Cellulomonas bogoriensis 69B4 = DSM 16987 | reverse complement strand
TGTTCAGCTCGGCACGGGTCAGCAACCACCAGGTGACGGCGTTGAGCATCGCCCCGATCCCGATGCCCACCAGGACCAACCGTGGCCCGAGGACCCCGCGCCGGAACGCCAGCACGTACACCGCGAGCGCGGTGACCGCTCCCCCGGCGGTCGCGGCGCCGACGAGGGCCCACCCGGTGGCACCGACCAGGACGATCCCGGCGACGGCACCGGCGGAGGCCCCCTGGGTGAAGCCGATGAGCTCGGGGCTGCCGAGGGGGTTGCGGACGAGGGTCTGGAACAGGGCCCCGCTGAGGCCGAGCGCGGCGCCGGCGCCCAGCGCGGCCAGCACCCGGGGCAGACGGAACTCACGGACGACGACGCCGCCGGTGCCGTCGCCGGTGACGAGCGCCGCCCACGTCTGGGCGGGGGTCAGGCCCAGGTCACCGGTGCTGAGCCCGGCGAGGGCGAGGACGGCGGCGACCGTGACGAGTGCGAGGGCGAGGGCCAGGGCGCGGGGCCGCCACCGCACGGAGGTCTGCGGGTGTCGGGTGCGGAGCACCCGGTGGCCGGTCACAGGGCCGCGACCCGTCGCCTGCTCACCAGTGCGATGAGGACCGGTGCCCCGAGGAACGCGGTCACCACCCCGACCTGCAGCTCGCCGGGGGCGACGAGCACCCGCCCGAGCACGTCGGCGAGGAGCAGCAGGACGGGGGCCGCGAGGACGCTGAGGGGCAGCACCCAGCGGTCGTCGGGGCCGGTGAGGGCGCGGACGGCGTGCGGGACCGCCAGGCCGACGAAC
>NZ_AXCZ01000308.1 GCF_000767165.1 Cellulomonas bogoriensis 69B4 = DSM 16987 | reverse complement strand
ACCGTCGCGTCGGCGCCGCGATCGCGCGCGCCACGAGGGGCCTGGGCACCGTCCTGACGCCGGTCGCGACCGACGCGGGCCCCGCAGGGGTCCAGGCCCTGACCGAGGGCTACCTCCTGGGCGCCTACCGTCATCCCTCCGCGCGGACCACCGACCCCGCCCCCGGACCCGCCGAGACCCTCATGCTGCTCGGTCGGCACGACCAGGACGCGGTGGACCGCGCCACCCGAGCCGCGCTGGCGACCTGGACCGCCAGGGTCCTCACCGTCACTCCGTCCGACGTCAAGAGCCCCACCTGGCTCGCCGACCGCGCCCAGGAGCTCGGTGAGGCAGCCGGGCTGGTCGTGGAACGCGTCGAGGCCGCACGGCTCGCCGAGCTCGGGTTCGGGGGCATCCTCGCGGTCGGTGGCGGCTCGGCCACGCCCCCCTGCCTGGTGACCCTGCGGTACGAGCCCTCGGGTGCGACCCTGCCCCGGCACGTGGTGGTGGTCGGCAAGGGCATCACGTACGACACCGGTGGGCTGTCGATCAAGCCGCGCGAGTCGATGACGTCGATGAAGACCGACATGGCCGGGGCCGCGGTCGCCCTCGCGACGGTGGTGGGTGCCGCGCAGGCCAAGGTGCCCCACCGGGTGACCGCCGTGCTCCCGCTGGCGGAGAACGCCGTCGGGGCGTCCTCCTACCGTCCCGGGGACGTGCTGCACACCTACGGCGGGACCTCCGTCGAGATCGCCAACACCGATGCGGAGGGACGCATCGTGCTGGCCGACGCTCTCGCCCACGCCGACCGGGACCTGGATCCCGACGTCCTCATCGACGTCGCGACCCTCACGGGTGCCGCGACCTTGGGTCTGGGCCGTCAGCACGGCGCGCTCTACACCGGCGATGACGCCTTGGCCGGGTCGCTCACCGCCGCTGGTGAGGAGGCGGGCGAGCGCCTGTGGCGCATGCCGCTGGTCGAGGACTACCTCCCCGCCCTGGACTCCCTGGTCGCCGACCTGCGGCACGTGCCGGCCGAGGTCAAGGGCGGTGGCTCCATCACCGCGGCGTTGTTCCTCAGGGCGTTCGTGGGGCGCCGCCGGTGGGCCCACCTCGACATCGCCGGGCCCGCCCGGGCCGGCTCGGCCGCCCACGAGGTGCCTGAGGGCGCCACCGGGTTCGGGGCGAGGGTGCTCCTGGCCTGGCTGGACCGACTGCGCTGACGCTCAGCGCCGGGAGGCGAGCAGCAGCCCGTCCCCGCTGGCCAGGAACGCCGGGACCACCCGGTCGTCGTCCCTGATGGCACGGGTGACCTCGCGCATCGTCGTGGTCACCTCGTCGCGCCGTGCAGGGTCCGGCAGCCGGTCGTGGTGCAGGGCGTGCGCCACCGCCAGCACGCCCCCGGGGCGCAGCAGCCGCAGCCCGGCGTCCACGTGCTCGGGCAGCTCCACGGGGTCGCAGTCGGCCAGGACCAGGTCGTAGGCCCCGTCGGCCAGGCGCGGCAGGACGTCCAGCGCTCGACCGGTGATGGTCCGCACCCGCGTCGGGCGCACACCTTCCTCGGCGAACGCCTGGCGTGCGGCGCGCTGGTGCTCGGCCTCGGTGTCGATGGTCGTCAGGACACCGTCCGGTGCCATCCCCCGCAGCAACCACAGCCCCGAGACCCCGGTACCGGTGCCCACCTCCACCACGGCCGTGGCTCGCAGTGCG
>NZ_AXCZ01000342.1 GCF_000767165.1 Cellulomonas bogoriensis 69B4 = DSM 16987 | reverse complement strand
ACCCGTCCCGGACGAGACAGGCGTGCACCCCAGGTGCGCCGCGCGGTCGACCGCGCGCAGCAGGACGTCGTCCAGTGGGACGAAGTCCTCGGTGTAGGCCCAGGATGCGGCCTTGTCGGCGGAGATGATGTCCCTCCCGGGCGGTGTCGTCGGCCCGGGCCAAGAGCCCGGTGCCCCGATGCTACCGTCGCCCCCCGTCCCGTTCCGGAACACCACCGGTGCGTCATGCGTTGTCCTTTCTGGGACGATGCCATCACCGGGGACCACGAACGGTCCCCGGCACCAGCGAGGAGGACCGGTGCGACCACTTCGGGTGCGGCGAGCGTCGGCGCCGCAGGCGCCGCCCGCCGTCAGCCACCCCCAGGTCCTCGACACCCCTGAGGGTTGGGAGCAGATCGTCACCGAGCACTCCGCACGGGTGTACCGGTTGGCGTACCGCCTGGCGGGCAACCAGCACGACGCCGAGGACCTCACCCAGGAGACGTTCATCCGGGTGTTCCGGTCCCTGTCGTCCTACACCCCGGGCACGTTCGAGGGCTGGTTGCACCGGATCACGACGAATCTCTTCCTGGACCAGGCGCGACGTCGGCGACGCATCCGCATGGACCCCCTCGGGGACGACGCGGACGCGGTGCCCGGTGTGAACGGTCCGGGTGCCCCGGAACGTGGTTTCGAGCACGCCAACCTCGACCACGACGTGCAGCGGGCACTGGACGCGTTGAGCCCGGAGTACCGGGCCGCGGTCGTCCTCTGCGACATCGAGGGTCTGTCGTACGAGGAGATCGCCGTGACCCTCGGCATCAAGCTGGGGACCGTCCGGTCCCGGATCCACCGGGCTCGTGCCCAGCTACGGACCTCCCTCGCCCACCGTGCTCCTCGCACCTCCGTCGACGTCGAGGCTCCCGCGACCCTCGCGCCCCGCGGCGGTGAGGTCGGGGTGGAGGTGTGATGCACCTGGGATCACAGGTCAGCGCCCTGGCCGACGGCCAGCTGAGCCCGGCTGAGACCGAGCAGGCGCTCGCCCACGTCGTGGGGTGCCCGGAGTGCGCCGCGGAGCTCGAAGCGGCCCGCGCCGCCCACCGGGCCCTCGCGCAGGCCATGGACGTCACCGCCGCCCCCGATCTCACGGCCCGCCTGATCGCGCTGGGGAGCCCCGAGGCGCGTCGCGCCCCTGGACCCA
>NZ_AXCZ01000269.1 GCF_000767165.1 Cellulomonas bogoriensis 69B4 = DSM 16987 | reverse complement strand
CACCGGGTCACCAGGGCGGCCCACGTGCGGGCGGCCTCCTCGACGACCAGGTCGGTCAGGGGCCCGGTCTCCACGTGCCGCCGGCCGGGGTCCAGGGGGAAGGTGGCGACCAGCAGGCCCGGTGCGGTCGACGGCTCGTCGGTGGGCGTGGGGGCGTGCACGACACCGGCCGCGGGGACACCGGGGGTGGCGGTGGATGACGGGTGGGTGCCGGGCCGGGGCGCGGCCCAGGTCACCTGCCAGGTGTCACGGTTGCGGTCCTCGACGGGACGGTCGGCCAGGACCGCTACGGGGACGGGGCCGTCCCGGCGGGCCACCACCCAGCGGTCCTCCACGTCGGCGAGGGTGCGGGACCCGTGCGGGGTGCGGATCACCACGCGGGCCAGTGCGGGCAGGGCGAGGAGCAGGGCGTCGTCGACGGCGTCGAGCTGGGCCCGGACGGCGTCCGCGGCGTCCTGGTCACGCAGGTGGAGGACCACCACGGTGACAGGCTCGTGGTCGCGGACGGCCGCTGGGTCGGGCTCGGTCGCGAACGGCAGGCGCAGCACCGGCAGGGAGCTGCCCCGGGCGTGGACCTCGCGGGCCAGGGCGGGGTGGTCGGTGAGCAGCGGCTCGAGGGCCGCGCGGGTGCGGTCGACGGAGAACTCGACGCCGCCGAGCGCGGTGGACGCGGTGATGCGGTCGCTGACGGCCCTGGTCGCGGCGAACCCGACCCCGAACCGTCCGACGGTGCCACGGGCGCGCTTGGCCGAGGCCCGCAAGGACGCCAGGGACGCCACACCGGCCGCGTCCAGGGGTTCACCGGTGCTGGTGGCGACGAGCAGGGCGCCGCCGGAGCCGTCCTGCAGGTCCAGGGTCAGCGTGCCTGGGGACCCGCGGCGGGTCGCGGCGTCGGCGGCGTTCTGGGCGAGCTCGACCACGACGCGGTCCCGGTAGTGGCGCCGGGCGTGGTCCTCCTCGCCGTTGGCGTCCTCACGGAACCGTGCGGGGTTGTCGACCCATGCGGCGAGCGTCGCGCGGCGCAGGTGCGCGGTGCCGAAGGGGTCGGCCGTCGTCACTCCCCGGCCGGGACCTGGGCGGCGGGATCCTCGGCGGCGGGCTCCTGCGCCGCGGGCTCCTCGGCGGTCGGCTCCTCGGCGGTCGGCTCCTGAACGACCTCGAGCTCGTCCCCGGGCGGTGGGGCGGGCCACTCCGAGGGCTGGGCCTCGACGTCGGTCTGGGAGTGGGCGCCGCAGCCGTGGTCCATGGAGACCACACGGCCGTCGTCGGGCGACCACTCGTTGGCGCACACCCCGAACTCGGTGCGCAGCGAGCCGGCCATCAGCAGCAGGAAGGCGCAGCTGGAGCACGGGGCGCTGGCGGCGACGGCGTGCGGGGCGGTGGGCCCGTGGTCGCCGGTGTACCAGCGCTCGGCAGCCATCGACCGGCCGCGGCGGGACAGGACGCGCTCACGCCCCAGGCCCAGCTCGAACATGGCCACCGCGTCGGAGTCCGCGTCGCCGGTCGCCTCGTACCCATGCTCCAGACGCTCGTCGTCCACCTGGTACGGCAGCACGTCGCCCGGGCCGAGGTCACCGGGCTTGACCCGGTCCGCCCACGGCACCCACGCCGGAGCCAGCACCGCGTCGTCGCCGGGAAGCAGCTCGACCTCGCACACGCTGGGCTTGCGCCCACGCGGGGGCCGCGCGACCGTGACGGTCCACCGCCAGCCGCGGTAGCCCTTCTGGGTGGTCGCAAACCGGTGCGAGACCAGCCGCTCACCCTCGACCACCAGGCCGAGGTGCTCGCCGACCAGGTCGGCCTGGCCGGCGACCTCCTCGGCGGCACGCCGGGCGAGGTCCACGGCCGAGGCCAGGACCGTGTCCTTCGTCGCGGCAGGCATCAGGCCTCGAGGTCGTCCGCGACGGCCCGGAGCACCGTGGCGACCTGGGTGGCCCGGGCCTTCTCCGGGTAGCGGCCTCGGCGCAGGCCGTTGCCGACCACGTCGAGGAGCTTGATGAGGTCCTCGACGATCACCGCCATGTCGTCGGCGGGCTTGCGCTGGGCCTTGGCGACCGAGGGGACCGGGTCCAGCAGGCGCACGGACAGCGCCTGCGGCCCGCGGCGCCCGTCGGCCACGCCGAAGTCGACCTTGGCGCCGGGCTTGGGCGCGGGCGCCCCCGCAGGCAGGGCCGAGGCGTGCAGGAACACCTCACCGCCGTCATCGCCGGCGATGAAACCGAAGCCACGCTCGGTGTCGAACCACTTGACCTTGCCGGTGGGCACTGGAACCCCTGTTGTCTGGTCGGAGCACTGACGGCACCAGGCTACCGGCCGGGAGGGCCGACGGCGCCGCGCGCCACCCGTCCGGCCCGGTCACCAGAAGACGGCGAGCACCACGTTGAGGACGG
>NZ_AXCZ01000024.1 GCF_000767165.1 Cellulomonas bogoriensis 69B4 = DSM 16987 | reverse complement strand
CCGCGCAGCACCGACCCTGCGGTGAGCAGCGGCTCGCCGAGGGCCTGCGGGTCGGCCGCCTCGGTGAGGACCACGACGACGGCACCGAACCGGGTCTCGTGCCCGGCGTGGCGGTGGACGTCCAGGTCCCACCCGAGCAGCTGCTCGGCGAGGGCGTCGGCGTCGGGACCGGACGCGTCGTCGTTGACCACGAGCACGGGGCCGGGCACCAGGGGTGCGCCGGGCCGGTGACGGCGCAGGACGGCGGGGCGGGGCAGGCCCAGCCGCTTGGCGAGGGTCTTGGTGAACCCCGAGTTCACGAGGTTCGTGTACGTGTCGGTCATGCTGCCTCCAGGATCGCGACGACGCCCTGCCCACCGGCAGCGCACACGGAGATCAGGCCCCGGCTGCCGGGGCCCTTCTGGGCGAGGAGCTTGGCGAGGGTCGCGACGATGCGCCCCCCGGTGGCGGCGAACGGGTGGCCCGCGGCCAGGGACGAGCCGTGGACGTTCAGCCGGGAGCGGTCGACCGACCCCAGGGCGCCGTCCAGGCCGAGCCGGTCGCGGCAGTAGTCCTCGTCCTCCCATGCGGCGAGGTTGCACAGGACGGTGGCGGCGAACGCCTCGTGGATCTCGTAGAAGTCGAAGTCCTGCAGGGTCAGGCCGTTGCGGGTCAGCAGGCGGGGGACGGCGTGGGCGCCGGCCATGAGGAGCCCGTCGCGCCCGTGGACGAAGTCCACCGCCCCGGCCTCGGCGTCGACGAGGGTGGCCAGGACGGGCAGGCCCCGTTCGGCGGCCCACTCGTCGCTGGCGAGCAGCACGGTCGAGGCGCCGTCGGACAACGGGGTGGAGTTCCCGGCGGTCATGGTGGCGGGGGTGGACAGGTGCGTGCCGAAGACGGGCTTGAGGCCGGCGAGCTTGTCGACGGAGGTGTCCGGGCGCAGGTTCGCGTCGCGGGTCAGGCGCCGGTAGGGGGTCATGAGGTCGTCGAAGAACCCGGCGTCGTAGGCGGCGGCCAGGTTGTGGTGGCTGGCGGCGGCGAGCTCGTCCTGCGCCTCGCGGGTGATGCCCATCGCGGCGGTGGTGAGTGCCTGGTGCTCGCCCATGGACAGGCCGGTGCGGGGCTCGCCGGTGGTGGGCGCGGCAGGTGCCAGGTGCTGGGGGCGGATGCGGCTGACGGCCTTGAGCCGTTGCTGGACGGTGCGGGCGCGGGACAGGTCCAGCAGGATGGTGCGCAGCTCGTCGCCGACGGCGATGGGCGCGTCCGAGGTGGAGTCGACCCCACCGGCGATCGCGGAGTCGATCTGGCCCAGGCGGATCTTGTTGCTGAGCCCGACGACGCTCTCCATGCCGGTGGCGCAGGCCTGCTGCACGTCGTAGGCGGGGGTCTCGGGCGACAGGGCGGAGCCGAGGACGGCTTCACGGGTGAGGTTGAAGTCCTTGGAGTGCTTGAGCACCGCACCGGCGGCGACCTCGCCGACGCGCTGCCCGGCGAGCCCGTACCGGGCGACCAGTCCGTCCATGGCGGCGGTGAGCATGTCCTGGTTGGTGGCCCGCACGTAGGGGCCCCCGGCACGGGCGAAGGGGATGCGGTTGCCTCCGACGACGACGGCGCGCCGTGGTGGGCCGTCCTGGGTGTCGCCGGGTCGGGGTGTGCGGGGTGCGGCCATGGCGGGTCCTCTCGCGTCGTCGTTGATGCGGGTGTCCACCGATGGTCTCCCCCAGGGGATCGGGGAGGCCAGCGGGACCTGGGTCCCAGGGGCCTTCACCCCGTCGGTGGTAGTGCCTGACACCCACAGTACCTGATACCGTCAGTTTCGTGAGTCAGGTCACACCGGCGACGGAGCCGGACCAGGATGCCGTCCCGACGCCCGACGGGCGCTCGGCCCGGTGGGACGCGCACCGCAACCGGCGACGCACGGACCTGGCCCGCGCCGCCCGCAAGGCCGTGCACCGTCACGGCCCCGAGGTCTCCATGGACGAGATCGCCGCGACCGCCGGCACGTCCAAGTCGATCGTCTACCGCTACTTCACCGACAAGGCGGGCCTGCAGCGGGCGGTGGGTGAGCTGGTCGTGGCGCAGATGCACGACGAGCTCGACCGTGCGGTGCGCGCGGCGGGGACGCCCCGCGACGCCCTGCGCTCCATGATCGACGTCTACCTGGGGATGGTGGAGCACTCCCCGCACGTCTACCACTTCGTCACCAGCCCCGTGTCGCAGGACGCCTCGGTCCCGCTGGGGCACTTCCTGGACGCGGTCGCCGGGCTGATCGCCGAACCCGTGGCCCGCGTCCTGGGCACCGGCCCCGCGCACCCCATGGGCGCCGAGGTGTGGGCGGCGGGCGCCGTGGGCTTCGTCCGCGGCGCGGGCGACTGGTGGCTGGACCACCACGACGAACCCGACGCCCCCACCCGTACCGAGCTGGCCGAACGCCTCACCACCTGGTTGTGGGCGGGCCCCGTCAGCTCGTTCACCCGCCGTGACCGCACCACCCCACCGAGCCTCGACGACGAGGAGCAGCCATGACCGTCCTGAGCGACAAGCCGCGCGCCACCCGCACCGACGCCGAGCCACGGATCGACGTGCCGGCCCTGGAGGGGGTGCTCCTGGGCCGGTGGGCCGACGCCCGGCGGGAGGTCCGCGCCTTGCTGAAGGACGAGCGGCTGCACCGGGTCGAGGGCCAGACCATGGCCGAGCACCGCGAGACGGTCCTGGCCCAGCTGCGGCTCCTCGCCCAGGAGGGCGACGTCCTGCGGGCGTTCCCGACCGCGCTGGGTGGCGCCGACGACCACGGGGGCAGCCTGGCCCGGTTCGAGGAGGTGCTGGTCGCCGACCCGTCCCTGCAGATCAAGGCCGGTGTCCAGTGGGGTCTGTTCGCCTCGGCGATCCTGCACCTGGGCACCGAGGACCACCACGAGCGTCTGCTCCCGGGGGCCATGAGCGTGGACGTCCCCGGTGCGTTCGCGATGACGGAGACCGGGCACGGCTCGGACGTGGCGAGCATCGGCACCACCGCCACCTACGACCCCGCCACCGAGGAGTTCGACCTCCACACCCCGTTCCGGGCCGCATGGAAGGACTACCTCGGCAACGCCGCCCTGCACGGCACGGCGGCCGTGGTGTTCGCCCAGCTGGTGACCGGGGGCGTCAACCACGGGGTGCACGCCTTCTACGTGCCGATCCGCGACGAGGGCACGGGGGAGTTCCTGCCGGGTGTGGGGGGTGAGGACGACGGGCTGAAGGGCGGCCTGAACGGCATCGACAACGGGCGCCTGCACTTCACGCACGTCCGCGTCCCGCGCCGGGACCTGCTGAACCGGTACGGGGCGGTCGCCGCGGACGGGACGTACAGCTCGCCGGTCGCGAGCCCTGGGCGCCGGTTCTTCACCATGCTGGGGACGCTGGTCCAGGGGCGGGTCTCGTTGCACGGGGCGTCGTTGAACGCCGCCAAGCTCGGTCTGGTCGTGGCCGTCACGTACGGCAACCAGCGGCGCCAGTTCCGGGGCGGGACGCAGGACGAGGTCCTGCTGCTGGACTACGCCGAGCACCAGCGACGCCTGCTGCCGCGCCTGGCCCAGACGTACGCGGCGACCTTCGCCCACGAGCGGATGCTGCGCCAGTTCGACGCCGTGTTCTCGGGTCGCGCCGACACCGACACCGACCGTCAGGACCTGGAGACGATCGCCGCGGCCCTGAAGTCCACGACCACGTGGCACGCCCTGGACACGTTGCAGACGTGCCGTGAGGCGTGCGGCGGGGCCGGGTTCCTGGCCGAGAACCGCATCGTGGGCCTGCGGGCGGACCTGGACGTGTACGCGACGTTCGAGGGCGACAACACGGTGCTGCTGCAGCTGGTCGCCAAGCGGCTGCTGGCCGATCACGCGAAGGAGTTCGCCGACCTGGACGCCGGTGCGGTCGCCCGGTACGTCGCCGAGCGGGCCGCGGACGCCGCGCTGCACCGCACCCCGCTGCTGCGGGTGGTCCAGACGTTGGCCGACGGTGGGGACGTGCGCCGCTCGGCGGGGCACCTGCGTGACACCGAGACCCAGCGCGAGCTGCTCACCGACCGGGTCGAGACGATGGTCGCCGAGGTCGCGCAGGCCCTGCGACCGGCGATGAAGGCCCCGCGTGAGGAGGCCGCCGAGCTGCTGAACACCCACCAGCACGCGCTCATCGAGTGCGCCCGGGCGCACGCCGACCTGCTGCTGTGGGAGGCGTTCACCGCGGGCCTGGCGACCGTGGAGGACGAGGGCACCCGGACCGTCCTGACGTGGTTGCGGGACGTGTTCGGGTTGACGGTCATCGAACGGAACCTGGCCTGGTACCTGATCCGTGGCCGGCTGTCCGGCGGCAGGGCCCGGACCGTGACCTCCTACGTGGACCGCCTCCTGACCCGGTTGCGTCCGCACGCCCAGGACCTGGTCGACGCGTTCGGGTACGCCCCGGAGCACGTGCGCGCCTCGATCGCCGACGGGTCCGAGGAGCGTCGCCAGGACGAGGCGCGGGACCACTACCGGCGGTTGCGGGCCAGCGGTCAGGACCCCGTCCCGGAGAAGTCCGCCGGCCGCTGACCCGCGCCCGGGAGCCCTCGTCGGCGAACCTGCCCGCGCCGGGACCTGCAGCAGTAGGGTGGCAACCGGACAAAGCGGTCATCGGCGCCCGTCGGGTGCGGGGACGATCTGGGGGACGGATGCGCAGCAGGACCACAGGCGCGTGGGCGGGGGCACTCGCCGCGGTGCTGGCCATGACGGTGGCGGCGCCCGCACCGGGTGTGCCGGACGCCGGTGAGACGGTGCGGGGCAAGGCCACGCACTACGACCTCGCAGGGGGGCTGGGCAACTGCTCGTTCCCGCCGGGGTCGTTCGGTGACCTGTACGTGGCCCTCGGCGACCGTGACTACGCGGCGGCCGGGGGGTGCGGCGCGCACCTGGACGTGCAGGGCCCGCGCGGTTCGGTCCGCGTCCTGGTGGTGGACCGGTGCCCGGAGTGCGGCCCCGGCCACGTGGACCTGAGCCGTGCGGCGTTCTCGCAGATCGCCGACCTGCAGGCCGGTGTCGTGGACGTCACCTACTCCACGGCCCGCGACGCCCGCCCGACGGACCCGATCGCCGTGCGACTCAAGGAGGGGTCGTCCCAGTGGTGGTTCTCGGTGCTGGTCATGAACCACGGCACGCCGCTGGCGTCGGTCGAGGTCCAGGACCAGTCCGGGCGGTGGGTCGCGCTGGAACGTCAGCCCTACAACTTCTGGGAACGGGCCGACGGCGCGGGCCCCGGCCCGTTCACGTTGCGGGTCACCGACGTCCACGGCGCATCAGCGGTCATCGACGGGGTGGCGTTGCGCCCTGAGGTGACGCAGCCCACCGGTGTGCGCCTGGGCGGGACGGGTTCTGCGGGCGGGTCGTCCGAGGCTGCACCGGAACCCCAACCGAGCCCCACGGCCGCCTCCCGCGCGAGCGAGCGCTCCAGCACCCCGGCCGAGGACGCCGGGCGCGTGGACCGGCCATGGGCCTGGTTGTGGCTGTCCGGGCTCCGGGTGCTCGTGAACCAGACCTACCTCGCCACCGGCTCCTCCAACGGCTGAACGGGCCTGACGCCCGCCGTGGGTGTGGTGGATCCCGTAGCCTCGGGCCTCATGGCGCAGGAGGCGATGCTCACCCGCACCCCGGACGGCACCCACCACCTGGACGGGGGCGACCTGGGGTGCGCGCGCCTGCTGGTGCTGCTGCGCGACGTGGTCGCGGGGCTGGGTGCGGGGGAGGTCGTGCACCTGACGACCACGGACCCCGTCGCGCCCATCGACCTGCCGGTGTGGTGCGAGATGACCGGTCACCGGTACCTGGGCCCGGTGACCGGTGGGGACCGGGCCACCTACGCCGTGCAGGTGTGCGCCACGGCCCGTCCCACCGATCCCGAACGCCCCTGGCACGTGCGCTGAACCGGTACCGCTTCGGTGGGCCCGGCCTCAGTCGCCGGCCTCTGCCTCCTCGAGGCAGTTGACGCCCGTCTCGGACATCGAGCCGGCGCTGATGCTCTCGAGCTCCTGCCGGGAGACGTCGCCCTCGATGGTCACCCCGTTGTCCCGCAGGCACTCCAGCACGGCGTCGCGTCGGGGCGCGAACTGCTCGTCCTGGGCCGCCTCGGCCTGGGGTGAGGTCCGGTACAGCGACTCCACGTGCAGGGAGTGGCGACGCAGGCACGCCTGGGAGATCTCGTCGGTCTCCTCGTCGCTGCGCCCGTCGGTGGCGTCGGCGTAGGAGTAGTAGATCTCCGGGAACCCGCGCAGGTCCACGACCTCGTCGTCGACGACCTCGATGCCTTCCTCGCGCAGGCAGGCGATGGTGCGTCCGACGGCCGCCTCGTACTCCTCGAACGTGACCTCGCCGCGTTCGAGGATCTCCAGCTGCTCGTCGTCCGCGCCGTCCTCACGGGCCCGCTCCATGGCCTCCGCGACGGCGGACTCCCAGCCGCTGGCCTCGGCGGGCTGGTCGTCGGTCTCCTGCGCGACGTCGGCGTCGGCGTCGGTGTCGTTGGTGTCGGGCTCGGCCGCGTCCTCACCTCCGCACCCTGCCAGCGCCAGAGCGGCGACGAAGGTCAACGACGCGACGGTGCGTGCGCTGCGGCGGGGGCGGGCGGTCGTGGTGAGACGGGTCATGGCGGCCACCATGGCAGACCGCCGGTGTCCCGAGCCAGTGGGTGCTATGTCCCGGTATTACCGAAACGCTTCAGGTGCTCAAGGAGTGAGAACCGCGACCCTGAAGATCCCCTGCTCCAGGTAGCAGTTCGTCCCTGTGGCCTCTTCGCCCTGCGCGACGAGGGTGTCGAGCGCGTCGAGCTCCTCGTCGCCGGTCGCCTCCACCCCTTGGTCCTGCAGGCACGTCACGACGGCGGGCCGGTGCTCGGCGACGAGTGCGGCCTGGGCCTGCTGCGCCTCGGGTGAGTTCCGGTACAGGCCCTGGACCGCGGACGAGTGCTCGTCCTCGCACGCTCGCGCGACCTGCCCGGCCTCCTCATCGGTGCGACCCTCGGTCCAGACCGGGTAGGTGTACGTGACCTCGGGGAAGCCGCTGAGCTCGACGACCTCCGGTCCGTCGACGTCGAAGCCCTCGTCCTGCAGGCACTCGATGGTCCGCAGCACGGCGGCCTCGTAGGCGTCGAACGTGACCTCGCCACTCTCGATGATCTGCAGCTGCTCCTCGCTGGCGCCCTGCTGGCGGGCTGCGTCGAGCTGGCGCGAGACCTGGTCGTCCGGGGCCCTGGCGTCGTCGGTCGCCGCCGAGCCTGGTTCGTCGCCCGTGCAGCCGGTCAGCGCCAGGGCGATCGTGAGGACGACGGGCGTCGCCATCGACCTGCGCACTTTGCGTGACGCTGACTGAGTCGTGCCCGTTGTCATATCCATGACTGAACGATGCCAGGCCTTCACCGCGACCGCCAGTGTCACGGGAGCGACGGGGCCGGGCTGTCCGCCGGGCCGGTCGCCGTTCGAGCCCTGGGGGTCGGCCGCGAGAGGATGATCCGATGCCCCTCGATCACAGCGTGCCCACACCCCTGGCCGCCCCCCTGGACCCCTCACGTCTGCCCGACGGGTGGACGGTGGCTCCCGCGGAGCCCGGCGACGCCGCCCCGCTGCATGTACTGCTGACCGCGCACGAGCAGGTCGCCCACGGCAGCGCGGCGACACTCCTCGAGCAGGTCGAGGCCGTCGTGGCCGTACCTGAGGGCCCGTTCCGTCACCACCTGGTCGTCCGTGACGCCGACGGGGCCGTTCGGGCGTGGGCGACCATGCACGACCGGGCCGCGGGCAGGGCCGTCCTCGCCCTCGTCCTCGACCCTGGGCTTCCCGACGAGGTGGCCGACCCCCTGGCCGCGACGCTGCTGGACTGGGCCGTGGCGGACGCGCAGGTCCTGGGCCGGGCGCGCGGTGTGGCGACCACCCAGCTCGACACCGGCCGGTACGCGGGTGACGAGCGGCAGGGCCGGTGGTACCGGTCGGCCGGCCTGACCCACGCGCGCACGTGGCTGCAGATGAGCAGACCCGTGACACCCGCCGACGCCCTCGAGGGGGCGTTCCCCGCACCTCACCCGCAGGTGCGGGTCCGTCGGGTGCGCCGCGCCACCGACGGCATGCCCGAGCCCCACGACCTCACGACGGTGCACGATGTGCTCGAGGAGGCGTTCACCGACCACTTCAACCACCGTGAGGAGACGCTCGAGGAGTTCCTCACCCGCCTGCGCGAGGACCCCGGCCACCGGTGGGACCACTGGTGGATCGCCGAGCTCGCCGAGGGCGACGCGGTCCGGCCCGCGGGGGCGCTCGTCGGGGCGGTCAACCCGGGTCGGGACGGCCAGCCGGACGGCTCGTACCTGGAGTACCTGGGAGTCCTGCGCACCGCCCGCGGCCGGGGCGTGGCCACCACCCTCCTGCACACCGCGATCACCGACGCCGCCACCCGCGGGCGGGACCGTGTGGGCCTCGAGGTCGACGCGGACTCACCCACCGGTGCGGTCGACCTGTACACCTCCCTCGGGTTCACGACCTCCTACGTGACCGAGTCGTGGCACCTGGACGTCCCCGTCGACGGGTGACGGCGGGACTCCGGCTCGGTCCAGCAAGGAGTGGGCCGCATGGCGGGCCAGACTGCGGGTCGCGCCGGTCTGCGGACCGGTCTGTCAGGTGAGCAGCGCCGCCCGCAACCGCTCCTGGTGCTCCTCGGTCCACGTCGCGTCCCGGCGCCAGATCAGCCCGTGGCCCTCGTCCCACAGGCGCGCCCACGGCTGGGTGCCGGTGCGGTGCCCCTCCTGCAGCAGGGCGTGCATGGACCACGTCCGCGCGGGCAGGGTGTCGACCAACCGGTGGCGACCGGCCTCGTCCAACCCGTACCCGTCGGCCAGGCCACGCAACCGGCCGACCACGTCCCCCCACCCGGTGGCCGGTTCCAGGGGGACGACGCCGTGCGCGGCGTACGCCAGGTCCCACGTGCGGGTGCCCGGTGCGCACCCGTCCCAGTCGATGAGCACCAACCGGTCGGCCGCCACCACCAGGTTCCACGGGGCCACGTCGTTGTGGACCACGAGGTCCTGCCCGTCGGTGGGGATGGGGCACGCCCACACCGCGTCTGCGGGTGGCACCCACCCCTGGAGCGCGTCGTGCAGGTCCCGCAGCAGACGACCCACCGCACCGGCATCCACCGGCGGGACGCCAGGCCCCGTCGGGTGGGCCATCACGCCCGGGACGAAGTCCAGGACGTGCCGCCCCCGCTCGTCGATCCCGTGGCTGCGCGGTGCGTGCGCGAACCCCACCTCCTGCAGGTGCGTCAGCACCGCGTGCACGGCAGGTGTCTGCGGGCCCGCCGGCCGACGCACGGTCCGACCGACCCGCACGACACCACCGGTCACGTTCCCGCCCGTGAGAGGGACCTCCTCGACCGCCACACCCCGATCCTCACGACCATGGCGTCCCGGGTCCAGTGGTGTCGCGCCCGTGCGTGGGCCAGGACGAACGCTATGGCTGAGTCGGGCCGTGGGTTTCGGCACCTCCGCCCGACGCCGCGGCCAGACGGTGCCCCAGGACGGCCAGCACCTCCCGGACCTCCGGCGCTGCCGTGAGTGACCACGGGATCTCCGGGGGGATCCACGCCGTGGCGTACACCAGGTCCGCGACCGTCGACCCGCCGATCGGCCAGTCCGTGCCGCCCTCGGCGTTCGCCGACGCGCCCGTGGCCCACACCCCGAACACCCGGCGGGCCTCCGCCAACGGCACCCCCAGGTGCACCACCGCCTCCAACGGGTGCGAGGAGTCGGTGTCCGTCGCCATCACCATCTCGGTCGGGTCCGCCACCGGTAGGTCCCGCGCCGGCACCCGCACACCGGTGCGCAGCAGACCCGACATGCGGTCCGCCCGGAACGTCCGCCAGTCGGCCCGGTCCACGTCCCAGCACACCAGGTACCAGCGCCCCTGGAACGACACCAGGGTGTGCGGCTCCACGTGCCGCGAGGTCTGGACCTCCAGGGCCGAGACGTACCCGAACCGCACGCGCTCGCGGTCACGGCACGCCAGGGCCAGCTCGGCCACGGTGTCGGCGTCGACGTGGAGGCCACGACCCCCGGCGGGGACGGCGTGCTCCTGCAGCGCCGAGACCCGTCGACGCAGGTGCGGGGCGAGCATCTGCTCGAGCTTCACCAGGGCACTGAGCGCGGTCTGCTCACCCAGGGCCACCGCCGCGACCCGCAGGGCGACCGCGATCGCCACGGCCTCCTCGTCCTCCAGGAGCAGCGGGGGCAGGCGTCCACCGTCCTGCAGGCGGTACCCGCCGTCGGTGCCCGGGCTGGCCGTGACGTCGTACCCGAGCTCACGCAGGCGGTCGACGTCGCGGCGCAGGGTGCGTGCGCTGACGCCGAGCCGGTCGCTGAGCTCGCGGCCGCTCCAGGAGCGGTGGGCCTGCAGGAACGACAGCAACCTCAACGCACGGGCGGTGGGATCAGCCATGCCCCGAACCTACGTCCGTATGCGGTCAGGATGTGGCCGCAACGGCTCCTAGCGTCGGCGCCATGACACCGATCATCAGCTCACGCGGGCTGTCCAAGACGTTCCGTGGACCGGGGGGTGGGACCGTGACCGCGGTGGCCGACCTCACCATGGACGTCGAGGCCGGCTCCCTCACGGCCTTCCTCGGCCCCAACGGCGCAGGGAAGTCCACCTCCTTGCGCATGCTCACCACGCTCCTGCGACCGACGGCCGGCACGGCCACGGTGTGCGGGCACGACGTCACCACCGAGCCCGGGGCGGTGCGGTCCGCCATCGGGTACATCGGGCAGAAGAACGGCGCCGGTCAGTACTACCGGGTGCGCGACGAGCTCGTGTCCCAGGGCGCGTTCTACGGCCTGGGACGGGCCGAGCGACGTCGCCGCGCGGACGAGCTGATCGACGCCCTGGACCTGGGTGGGGTGGTCGACCGGCCCACCATGAACCTGTCCGGGGGTCAGCGCCGACGTGTGGACATCGCCCTCGGTCTGGTCCCCGCACCACGCCTGCTGTTCCTCGACGAGCCGTCCACCGGGCTGGACCCCCAGTCCCGGTCACAGCTGTGGGATCACCTGCTGGGCCTGCGCGAACGCCTCGGCATCACCCTGTTCCTGACCACCCACTACCTGGAGGAGGCCGACCAGTTCGCCGAGCGCGTCATGGTCGTCGACGGGGGACGGATCATCGCAGACGACACCGCCGCGCGCCTCAAGTCCGACCTCGCCGGTGACCGTCTCACCGTCACCGTCGTCGACCCCGACCACCCCACGGTCGTCGACGCGCTGCGTGCCGCGGCCCAGGGTCGGGACGCCACCGTCGAGCACGGGTCGGCGCCCGACACCGACGTGGCGGCCGTCCGGTACTCGGTGACCCTGGACCGCGGTGACCGGGCACTGCCCGCGCTCCTCGCCCACCTCGCCGGACGCGGGCAGCAGGTGCTCGCCGCCGAGGTCCGCCGGCCCAGCCTGGACGACGTGTTCCTGGGGCTCACGGGCCGCAGCCTCCGCGAGGAGCCCACCGAACCCACCGGCCCCGACCAGCCCGCACCCACCACCGTCCCCGGAGTCACCCCGTGACCAGCCCCGACGCCCCCAGCACCCGCCCGTCCGCCGTGCTGCGCGACACCCGCGCCGTCCTGGTCCGTGAGCTCTGGCCGGTGCTCCGCGACCCGTTCAGCGTGGTGTTCTCGCTCCTGCAGCCCCTGGTGTTCCTCGCGTTCTTCACCCCCTTGCTCGCCGGGATGACGGGCGCACCGTTGGGGGACCAGCTGCAGTGGTTCGTCCCCGGCATCATCGTGATGAGCACCCTGTTCGGGACGGCGATGGCCGGGTCGAACCTGCTGGCCGAGATGCAGTCGGGCTCCCACGAGCGGATGCTCGTCACACCGGTCTCGCGGTCGGCGCTGATGATCGGCCGCGCGCTCAAGGAGATGGTCCCGCTGAGCGTGCAGGCCGTGGTCCTGACCGGGGTCGCGGCCGTGTTCGGGTTCCGCCCGCACCCTCCCGGGATGGCCCTCGGCCTGGTGCTCCTGGCGGTGTTCGGCATCGGGCTCGGTGCCCTGAGCTACTCCCTCGGGATCGCCTCCCGCAACCGTGACTGGATGTTCTGGGCGGTGCAGCAGGGGCTGCTCTTCCCGCTGATGATCCTGTCCGGGATGCTCCTGCCCCTGGAGTCCGCCCCGCGCTGGTTGCAGGTCCTGTCCTCGGTCAACCCGCTCACCTACCTGGTGGGGGCCGAACGTGCCCTCTTCAACGGGCTGCTCACCGACCCCACCGTGTGGCAGGGCGCCCTGGCGGCGGTCGGTGTGGCGACCCTCGGGCTGGTCGTCGGGGTCAGGATGATGCGCCGCAGCGTCTGAGCCGCTGTCAGCCGGAGAGCACCTCGGCCAGGTCGTAGCGGACGGGTCGGTCCAGCTGGGCGTAGGTGCAGGTGGAGGGGTCCCGGTCCGGTCGCCAGCGCGAGAACTGGGCGGTGTGCCGGAACCGGGCCCCTTCCATGTGGTCGTAGCGGACCTCCACGACCCGCTCGGGCCGCAGGGGCACGAAGGACAGGTCCTTGCCGGAGTTCCAGCGGCTCGCCTGGGCCTCGCGGGGCGTGCGGGTGCCGGTGGCCTGGGCCTGCTCGGTCCACGGGTGGTCCGCGGCGTCGGTGACCAGGGGCTGCAGCTCGGCCCACAGCTCCCGTCGGCGGGCCATGGAGAACGCGCTGGCCACACCCACGGACGCCAACCGGCCGTCGTCGTCGTGCAGGCCCAGGAGCAGGGACCCCACGGCCTGGTCGTCCGACTTGTGGGTGCGGTACCCGGCGACCACGCAGTCCACGGTCCGCTCGTGCTTGATCTTGCTCATGGCCCGTTTGCCGGGTTGGTAGGTGAGGTCGGGCCGCTTGGCGACCACGCCGTCCAGGCCCGCCCCCTCGAACACCTCGAACCACTCGGTCGCCTCGTCCAGGTCCGTGGTGCCCCGGGTGACGTACACCCCGGGCCCACCACCGCCCACGGCGTCCTGGAGGACGGCCCGGCGCTCGGTCAGCGGGCGTCCGGTGAGGTCGTCGTCGCCCAGGGCCAGGACGTCGAACGCGACCAGGACGGCCGGGGTCTCGCGCGCCAGCTGCTGCACCCTGGAGTCGGCGGGGTGGATGCGCGCCAGCAGGGCCTCGAAGTCCAGGCCGGTGGTCGACGGGTCGGCGATCACCAGCTCCCCGTCCACCACGCACCGGTCCGGCAGCTCGCGCAGCGCCGCGGTCACCACCTCGGGGAAGTACCTGGTGAAGGGCTTGGCGGACCGGCTGCCGATCTGCACCTCGTCCCCGTCGCGGAACACGATCGCCCGGAACCCGTCCCACTTGGGCTCGTAGTGGTGCCCCGGTGGGATGGTCGGCACCGCGCGCGCCAGCATCGGGTCCACGGGCGGCATCACCGGCAGGTCCATCGCCCCAGTGTGTTCGCCCGTGGGCGGGCACGCACGCCCACGGGCCGCGCGCCATGATGAGGGGGCTTGGACGCCAACGACCCCGTGACCGCCGTCCAGACCACCGGGCAGCAGGCGACGCCCGCGACTGCCGGGACGACCACCACGACGGAGGGACCCCGATGACCACCACCGCACCGTTGCCGTACCGGGACCGGACCCTCGGCGTCGCCGAACGGGTCGAGGACCTGCTCGGGCGCATGACCCTGGCCGAGAAGGTCGGCCAGATGCTCCAGCTCGACGCGCGCGACGACCTGGACGACCACGTCCTGGGGCGGAACGTCGGGTCGGTGCTGCACACGTCCCCCGAGCGGGTGCGCCGGGCCCACGAGCTCACCGCACGCACCCGCCTGGGTGTCCCGCTGCTGATCGCCGAGGACTGCATCCACGGGCACTCCTTCTTCGAGGGCGCGACGATCTTCCCCACCCAGCTCGGCATGGCGGCCACGTGGGACGCGGACCTGCTCGAGCAGGTGGCGCGGGCCACTGCCGTGGAGGCCGCGGCGACGGGGATCCACTGGACGTTCTCGCCCGTGCTGTGCATCAGCCGTGACCTGCGGTGGGGGCGGGTGAACGAGACGTTCGGCGAGGACCCGCACCTGATCGGCGAGCTGGCCTCGGCCATGGTGCGCGGGTACCAGGGTCGGGGGCTGGGTGACCCGACTGCCGTCCTCGCCAGCGCCAAGCACTTCGCCGGGTACTCCGAGACGCAGGGTGGACGCGACGCGTCCGAGGCCGACATCAGCCGACGCAAGCTGCGCGCCTGGTTCCTGCCCCCGTTCGAGCGGGTCGCGCGGGAGGGCTGCCGCACATTCATGCTCGGCTACCAGTCGATGGACGGGGTGCCGATCACCGTCAACGACTGGTTGCTCAACGACGTGCTGCGCGGGGAGTGGAGGTACACCGGCACCCTGGTCACCGACTGGGACAACGTCGGTCGCATGGTCTGGGAGCAGCGGGTGCAGCCCGACTACGCCCATGCCGCGGCGGCGGCCGTGCGCGCGGGCAACGACATGATCATGACGACGCCGGGCTTCTACGAGGGCGCGTTGGAGGCAGTCGAGCGCGGCATGCTCGGTGAGGACGCGTTCGACCCGGCGGTGCGTCGCATCCTGACGCTCAAGGTCGAGCTCGGCTTGTTCGAGGACCCGCGCCGGCCCTCGCCGGAGCGCATCGAGGCGGTGGTGGGCAGCCACGGCGACCTCAACCTCGACGTCGCCCGACGGTCTGTGGTGCTGCTCCGGAACGACGGTGTGCTCCCGTTCGCCGGTGGGTTCGGGGCCGACGCCGGGGGTCGCGCCCAGGCCGGCCCGGGTGGCCGGGCCGCACGGGTGGCGGTCGTCGGACCGCTCGCCGACGACGCGCAGACCCAGCTGGGGGACTGGGCCGGCAGCTCCGGTCAGGCCGGGTGGATCACCGACGGCCACCCACGCTCGATGATCACCACGGTGCTCGACGGGTTGCGTGCGCACGTGCCTGCCGACTGGTCGGTCACCCACGAGCAGGGGGCGCAGATCCTCACCCTCGAACCCCACCCGGACGGTGAGCGCTTCCCCGACGGGCAGCCGCGCCCGCCCGTCGTCGCCCCGGCTCCGGTGGACGCCGACGCGATCGAGCGCGCCGTCGCGGCGGCACGCGACGCCGACTACGTGGTGGCCGTCGTCGGGGACCGCATCGAGGTCGTGGGCGAGGGACGCTCGACGGCGACCCTGGAACTGCTGGGCGGCCAGGTCGCCCTGCTCGACGCCCTCGCCGAGACCGGCACACCGGTGGTCGTGGTGCTGCTCGCCTCCAAGCCGCTCGTCCTGCCGCCCTCAGCCCTGGACGCCGCCGGGCTGCTGTGGGTCGCGAACCCCGGCATGCAGGGTGGGCGCGCGGTGGCTGAGGTCCTGCTGGGCATGGTCGAGCCCTCGGGCCGGCTCCCGGTCTCGTTCGCGCGGCACGTGGGCCAGCAACCTACCTACTACAACCAGGTGCGCGGCCAGCACGGCGACCGGTACGCCGACCTGACCCAGCGACCGGCCTTCGCGTTCGGTGAGGGCCTGTCGTACACGACGGTCGAGTACCGGGACCTGCGCGTCCTGACGCCCGACCTCAGCCCGGGTGACGTGCTCGAGGCCGAGGTCACGGTGGTCAACACCGGCGCACGGCCGGCCCGCGAGACCGTCCAGGCCTACGTGAGCGACCTCGTGACGTCGGTCAGCTGGACGGACCAGGAGCTCAAGGCCTTCGTCCACGTCGACCTGGCCCCGGGGGAGGAGCGTCGGGTGCGGGTCACGGTCCCGGTGGCCGAGTGCACCGTCGTGGACGCCTCGGGGGTGCGGGCCGTCGAACCCGGGGACTTCGAGCTCCGCGTCGGACGGTCCTCCCGCACGCAGGACCAGCTGCGCGCCGCCTTCGCGGTCACGGGCTGACCGGGATGCGCTGGCGGGCCGAGGCTCACACCAGCTGAGCGCGGGAAGCCCCGGAGGTAGCGGACTGGTCCGATCGGGTGATCTTGTGCTGGGAAGTTCCGTCGGGTCTGTGACTGTGCCACGGTTGGGCCGCGGGGGCGGTCGATCGCGGGGGCGGTCGACGATGCACGCCCCGAGGCTACGGGGGCGAGCTGGTGTCGAGGGTCGTGCGCAGGTCCGGTCGGTTCACCGCTGGGGCGGCACTTGTCGCTCTGCTGCTGGGCGGGGGTCTACCTCTTCCGGCCTCTGCTGCAGCCCCCGACGCGTCGGTCGCGCAGGATGCGACCGACGGCTCGGACTCCGATGCGGAGTTGGGCGGGGAGCAGCGCGAGGCGGTTGAGCTTCCTGTCACTGAGTCGTGGACGCCGTCAGTTCGGGTGTCCAGTGATGGGGAGACCACGACCACCGAGATCTTCGCTCAACCGGCCTTCCGGTTGGGCGAGGACGGTTGGGTGGAGGTCGACGCGACGATCGAGGCAGGCAGTGGTGAGTACCCGTTCGAGGCTCCCGGTCTGGTCAATCCGGTCCGGTTCGGCACGTCTGCTTCGGCACTGGTGACCATCGAGACCCTTGAGGGGTCTGTGAGCCTTGGGCTGCCGGACGCCGCCGTCTCGGCTCCGACCCTGGGTGAGACCGGATCGACCGTGACGTACTCCGAGGTCTACCCGGGCGTGGATCTGACGTTCAGCACTGCCACCGGGCGGCTGGGGGTCCAGGTGGCTTTGGCTGGCCCGGATGCTCGACGTGATTTCGAGTTCGTCCTGGATGATGTCGACGGTGTCCTGGGCGAGGCCGTGGAGGACGAGGCGGGAGGCCTGTCCTTCGACGGGCACGTCGCTTTCGGTACCGGCCTGCGCATCTCGGCCCCGAGCGCGTGGGCGTCGGGCCCGGCACCTGGGGCTGAGGTGGTCTCGGAAACGGGGCGCCCCGCAGGCCAGGGCCCGGACCACCGCCTCGACCTGTCCTTGAACCTGGACGGATTTGATGAGGTCGAGTTCCCGGTCGTGCTGGATCAGGCGATCGAGTGGACCGATGAGGTGTGGGAGTACGGGTTGGGCCTGGAGGTGGCCTACGCCCCGGTAGGGGAAGCGGCGTGCGGGGGCGGGCCGTGCCCGTTGGTGGCGCCATCGGAGCCGTGGGTCCCGATCGGGACGCCGTCGGATCACCCGGGGACGGGGTCCTACCTCACCTATGTGGGAGCTGATCTGTCAGCTCTCGAGGGTCGCCGGGTCGTCGCTGCGTCTTTGGGAGCAGACACCTGGAACATCTACCCGCGGGTGAACGACATCTGCGAGAACATGAGTGCGGGAAGTACGGGGGCTGACCTTGCTGCGGCGATCTGTGGTCCGCCGAAGCCGATGGTCGCCTGGTACTTGTACAGCGGTTGGTATTCGGACGTCACGGACTCGGTGCGTCGTGCGGTGTCCGGTCTTGGTTCGACGGGCCATGTCGCGGGCTTCGCGATCGGCCACGAGAAGGCGCACGGCTCCTGGGAGACGCCCGACCCCGATTCCCCGTATGATTACGGTGCCTACACGCAGATCCCGTCGCTCAGGGTGGAGTATCTGGGTTTCCCGGTGCCCAGGCCGTTGACGTTGGGCCAGACGTTCGGATGTGTGTGCTGGGGCGGCACCTCGACCATGAATCAGGCTCTGGCTGCTGATCCGATCAATACGGCGACCGGTGCGTTCACCGAGCAGTTCCGTGACCTGGCGATTCCGGGTGTGGGTGAGAGCATCTCCTTGACCCGCACCTACAACAGCCTGGACCCGCGGACAGGTCCGTTCGGTCCGGGCTGGTCCTTCGGGTACGGGGCGTCGTTGGCCCCCGATGACGACGGTTACCTGGTGCTGCGTGACGGTTCGGGTACCCAGAGCCGGTTCGCTGCGTTGCCTGACGGTGAGTACGTCGCTGTCGACGCCGCGGTGTCCGCTCAGGTCGGGGACGTTCCGGATCAGGACCTGCGCTGGGCGCAGAGCCTCTCTGGCGATGCGATGGTGTTCGACCTCGACGGGCGTCTGCAGAACATGTTCGACGAGCGCGGTGATGGTCTGACGCTCACCTACGACGGGGATGAGCTGAGGTCCCTGACCGACCAGGTCGGCCAGACGCTGACCTTCACCTGGGATGAGGGCCGCATCACATCGGCGACCTCGTTCGATGGCAGGACGGTGACCTACGAGTACGCCCAGGTCGCGGGCGACAGGCGTCTGGTCGCGGTCACCGCCGTGGACGGCGCCACCACCAGGTTCGACTATGACGAGACCACAGGCGCGGTATCGCAGGTGACGGACCCGTTGGGCAACGTCCGGGCGAAGAACACCTATGACCCCCAGACCGGCCGGGTGCTGAGCCAGGTCGACCAGCTGGGCGAGGTGACGACGTTCGCGTGGGATGCCGAAGCGGAGATCGCGACGGTGACGGACCCGACAGGCGCGGTGCGTGTTGATGAGTACCGGGGCAACAACCTGGTGCGGCAGGTCGACCCCAATGGTGCGGTCGTGGAGACCCTGTATGACGCGAACAACAACATCGCAGGTGTGGTCGACGCCCATGGTGAGATGAGCTTCCGCATCTGGGACGAGCGCAACCGCCTCATCGCCACCCGGTCGCCCGTAGGCAGTGAGATCACGTGGGAGTACGACTACCAGAACCGCGTCGTCGCGATGAGGGACGCGGAGTGGAATCAGACCCGGTACGACTACACCAACGGGCTTCTGGTGGCCGAGTGGTTCCCCGACGGGGGCCGCACGCTCTACACCTACACCACCGGGCAGGACGAGGCGCCGGCGCACCTGCTTGCGAGCGTCACCGATCCGTTGGGTCGCACCACGACCTACAGCCATGACGCGGTGGGCAACGTGGTCGCGGTCACCGACCCGACCGGGGCGACCTCCACAGTTGACTACGACGAGGCCCGCCGGCCGGTACGGACCACGGACCCGACCGGGTCGACCACGTCGTACACCTACGACGGGGCCGGTCGCGTCCTCACGGTGACCGACCCTGTGGGTGGGGTGACCACCAAGGAGTACGACGACGCCGGTCGGCTCGTCCAGGTGACCGCGCCGGATGGGATGTGGACGCGGTACACCCACGACGCCGCTGACCGGGTCGTGGAGGTGGAGGACTCCGCAGGAGCGACCGCCCACACCAGCTACGACGCGAACGGGCGTGTCGTCGAAGTCACTGACGACCTGGGTGCCACGACGTCGTTCGAGTACGACCCCGCGGGGCGCCTGGTGACCCAGATCGACCCGCTGGGACGCTCCGCCACGTCGGGCTACGACCCGGTCGGGAACCTGGTGGAGCTCACGGCCCCGTCCGGGGCGACCACGACCTTCGGGTATGACGCTGCCGGGCGGCAGGTGTCGGTGACCGATCCGCTGGGCGCGGTCTCCACCACCACCTACGACATGGCGGACCGCCCCATCCGTGTCCAGGACCCGACCGGTCGCTGGGCGGAGACCATGTACGACCCGATGGGCCGCGTCGTCTACCTGACCCGCGCCAACTACACGGCACTGCGGTGGGACTATGACCAGGCCGGTCAGCTGACCTCCTACACCGACGCCGACGGTAACGAGACGACGTACACCTACGACGACGCAGGTCGGCGGGCCACCCGGACCGACCCCTTCAACCGTCAGACCGCCTACGCCTATGACGCGGCGGGCCGGATGACGGTGGTGACCGCACCGGACGGCACCACCACCGAGTACACCTTTGACCAGGCTGGCCGGACAGTGGGTATCGCCCACGACGGGCCGACACCTGACGTGGCGCTGACCTACGACCCGGTCGGGCGCCGCACGTCCATGGCCGACGGCACAGGCACCACGTCCTACACCTACGACGCGGCTGGACGGTTAGCCTCCGCCACCGCCCCGGCCGGGGAGGTGGGGTACGCATGGGACACGGTGGGCAGGCTCACCGAGCTCACCTACCCCGATGGCACCACAGTCCAACGGTCCTACGACTCCGCAGGCCAGCTCACCCAGATCACCGACTGGTCCGGACAGACCTACCAGCTCACCTATGGCGAGGACAGCCAGCTCCAGGAGGTCACCTTCCCCAACGGGGTGCAGACCAGCTACGGCCACGACGCCGCGGGCAGACGCACCTCGATCGACGTCGGCGGAGCGTTGCTCGCCCTGGCCTACGACTACGACGAGGCCGGCCTGCTGGCAGAGCAGTCCGCCGACCGCGAGGCCACTCAAGGGGCCTCGTCGTATGACTGGGACGCCCTGGCACGCTTGAGCGAGGTCACCGGAACCGGCGCTGGGCGTGTGACCTACACACGCGCGGAACAGGTGTCCTCGCTGCCTGACGGGACACGGCTGACGTACGCCAGGGGCCAACTCACCACCAGGTCAGCGAGTGGGGGGACCACAGCATACGAGTACGACGACCGCGGGAACCGTACCGCCGAGGCGACCGCTACCGCAGCACGCACCCTCACCTACGACTCTGCGGACCGGCTCACCGACGTCACCGGCGTCGACAACACGGTGTGGAGCTACACCTACGACGGCGACGGACTGCGCGCCGGCGCCACAACCCAAGGACCAGACAGCGACCCGGTCACCGAGACCTACGTGTGGGACACCACCGCCACGGTCCCCACCCTGCTCCAGGACGCGACGCACACCTACCTGTACGGGTTCGGCAGCGCGCCGTTGGCGCAACGCGACAGCACAGGCACGATCCAGTACCTGCACACAGACCTCATCGGATCAGTCCGTACCGTCACCGATGCCGCAGGTGACAATCTCGCCCACGCGGACTACACGCCCTTCGGAACACCCGTCGACCCGCAGGCGACTCCCGTGGCTGACATCACCCGATTCGGCTTCGCGGGAGAGTACACCGACCACACCGGCTACATCTACCTACGCCACCGCTACTACGACCCCGCAACTGCACAGTTCCTCACCGTCGACCCCCTCCTCGACCAGACCCGCTCCCCCTACGGATACACCCACGGCAACCCCCTGCAGTACGTCGATCCGCTCGGGCTCGCCTGGTTGGACGCATTGAGGGACGAGCAAGGAGGGTGGATCGTCAGCAACGCAGTCGCGTCGTTTGATGCAGGACTCACGAACAGTGTGATTTCCGTCGCTAACTCGATGTTGGCGCTCGTGATCGACCCGGGTGGCGTCCAGATTCCCTATATGGACGACCCCAACTGCAACGAGATATATCATGGGTCTTATGTTTCTGGCGAAATTGTGGGCGCAATTGCGACGATCGGCTTTGGTATCCGTGCTGGCGGAACTGGGCGGTTGGGCAGTGCGCCGGGAAAGGCGGGAGGTGCCGCAAACACCAGTGCAGGAAGGGGGCCGGCCGTCACGTATGGCCCAGGTGCTCAGCGGGCGGGCCAACCCTCATGGCCGGTGCAGCAAGGAGGCAACTGCACTCAGTGTGCGCAACAGATCCAACGCACGATGGGTGGCGAGATCGTGACGATCAAGCCCAACGCTCCGGGTGCGTCGGTGCTAGGGCCCTCAGCCAACAACCCTGCAGGCAACTGGACCTACCACGACGTTGTCGTCAGGAACGGGCGGGTCTACGATAGTTTCACCGGACCGAACGGGATGCCTCTCGATAGGTTCAAGTCTCAGTTCGAGTACTGGGACGCAATCGATTTTGGATTCTGACGATGCGAGACTTTCGATCCTTCTTCCAAACCGTCGCACGGCATCCTCGGATGTACGTCCTTTCGGATACTTACGTGGCACTGGTCTCGTTCATCGCTGGTTTCGACGCCGCGACCGAGGGTGAGTTGCTCGACGGCTTCGACGCGTGGGTTGCCACCGCGAGCCCAGCGGCTGGGGCCTCTAGCTTCGCTTGGCCGGTGGTCGTGGCCTCGCGCACCTGGGAGGCGATACTGGATGGCCGGAACACGATAGATGCGATGCCCAGAACTCTGCAGCAGGAGGCGAAGGCCGATTTGATGCGCCTTCTCGATGAGTTCCTTGCTGATCGGGCGACCAATGCAGCAGGTTAGTTGTCGCCGCAAACACCGCGTCGAGGGTGGGCTGGAGCCGCGGCGACGACATCTACTCGGCGACGCGTGCAGGCAACTCGCCGTCGTGGTCCACGGTCCGTGCGCGGTTCTGGAAGAACGAGGCGGCGAACCCGCACTACGGGCCGTGGACCGACGCGCAGCTCGCTCGCATGAGCACGGGGAGGGCTCCTCAGCGCTACAATCCTGACAAGGGCGGCATCGAGTCAATGGAGTTGAGCCACGAGCCCGTACCGTTCAGAGCCGGCGGTACGACCGTCGTGCCCCGCTGGCCGCAGGATCACGCGGCCGTCGATCCGTTCCGACACCCGGGATACTGAGAAATGATTGACCTCTCTAGCATCTTCGCCGAGCAACAGGCCAGCGAGATCGACTGGAACGGACCGCTCTTCAGTATTTACGAGTTGCCGACGAGCGTGAACCGCCTTGGCGTGGAGTTCAAGCACCGGGGATCGGAACTGCGCCAGGGCGTCCGCCTAAAGGCCCGCGGTGGGAAGCTCGAGGCCAACGGTGTCGAGGAGTCGGACCTAGTTCTGTGGGAGGACTCAAGCCCCCCGCGGGTCGACGTGCTGGTGCGGTGGGCGAAGCGAGGCTCCCGCTCCCTGAGGGTATGGAACTGCTGGGAGGTCAACGGCGTCATGCACGCTTGGCTCGGCAACGCGGGGATGCGGGTCGAGCGGGAGCCCGAGGGCACTATCGTCCTCAGGTGCAGCGACGGCCACGGGGAGCCGGACTTCGGCGATCTCGTCGTGGGAATTGCGGCCGAGTGAGCTGGCCCTCCCGGGTGTTCGGCGTTCTCGTCGCGATGCGCGTCGGCTGCTCGATCGGCGTAGTGTCTGCTTGTGCTGTGCCGTTCCGTCGGGTCGGTGACTTGTGCCACGGGTGGGCCGCGGGGCCGGTCGACGATGCACGGCCCGAGGCTACGGGGGCGAGCTGGTGTCGAGGGTCGTGCGCAGGTCCGGTCGGTGGTCTGTCCAAGCCTGACCGGCTTGACTACATCCGAAGCCGCACGCACATCGAGTTGGGACCATGACCGGAATCGATCCCCTGGGCGCGCTACCGGCCCGCGTCGAGGGCGTGGAGGTGCAGGATCCGATCCTGACCATGTTCGGCGAAGGCTGGGCGATGACGATCGCCTGTCCCTGGGAGGGAGTGCGGAAGCTCGGTCCTGCCGTCGCGTTTGAGTTCTCGAGCGGGACCTTGATCGTGACTCCAGACACCGACGTAGATCCTTGGGTGCTTCAGCTGCCGGGCGGTCTGGTGGTCGGGGGGAAGGCGTGAGGCATCTGTCGTGGCGAACCGGCCGGACGCTCTGGACGTTCCTCGTGGTTGCGGTACTCGCGATGATGGTCGCGAGTCTGGCAAGCGCTGTCGTCGCTTCCACGCCCGCGATCGCGATCCAGCACGGCGCCACCTATGCCTACGGCACGGTCGTCTACAACTACGACGCCCCTGCCCCGTTGTCGTCGCAGAGCTCAAGGACGACGTACGTGCCGGGCTCGCCGTCGGGCCCGGAAGCCGCGTCATGGGTGAGCCCTGCCTCCGTCGGGGGCGACGGTGTTGCCGCAAACACCGCACGCGCAGCTGACGCTGTCCTGTACTCGCCTCAGGTCGCTTCCCGGAACCTCCTCGGCCAGCTGGGCGAGGGCTACGCGACTACACCCGGCGGCCGGACAGTCAGCGCTCACGCGGCCGATCGAATTGTCAACGGCGCACCCGGGCGCGCACCGACGACGCTCTCGCGCGTGGACGGCAACCTCGACAACCCAACGGGGCTCCGGTACGACCCGGTGGCTGACGCGGTCCGCGTCAGCCAGGGGAAGGACTTCGTTGTGGTCAGCGGCACGGGGCCGGGGCAGCAAATCGTCACGGTGATGGTCCGATGAACGCGAGTGTCAGGTTCCACGAGGCCGCGATGCGTGTGCTTCAGGGTGATGAGTCGCGCGAGGCGGCTGGTCTCCTTGAGGCGGTTGTCCTCGACGACTATCCAGGCGATGAGCGGTTCGACGAACTGATCTACGTGTTATCGCTGTACTCGCCGGGCATGGGCGCACCCTACTGCGATGCGAAGGACCTGCGAGACGTCGTCAGGCGTGCGCTGGCCACCCTTGGTGATCCGGCCAGCGGCGGGTGATCGGAGTGAAGTCGGCGATGACGGTCAAGGTCGCGTGGGCCGCACCCGGCGCTGTTGGTGCTCTGCGGGCCGCGTACCTCGCGGCTGTGGCAGTCGTGATCAGCCTCGTTGCGCTAGCGCAACCCTCGGCCGCAACGATCTACCACTACGACGCCGCCGCCTACGTCTACGATGGCCCTGCGCTGTTGTCGTCGCCGGACACCGTGGCGACGGACGCGCGGGGGTCGCCGTCGAGGCCCGGCGCCGCGTCCTGGGTGAGCCCTGTCTCCGCCGCGTGTGACGTAGTTGCCGCAAACACCGTTGACAACGTCCTGCCTACCCCGCAGGTCTCGAGCGCGAGGCTTCAGAACCTCGTCGACAACCTCTACAAGGGCACCACAAACCCCAACCGGGTGGGCACCGGTACGACCATGGACGCAATCAGGTCTGAGATGGCCACGGGCGTGCCGACTGCTGGACGTATGCATACGGTCAAGGGCCAGGAGACGCTTCAGGGCCTGAACAACCGGCTGCGCCGGAACCCGGACGCGCCATACCAAGACCGGCTCGTCGCGCAGAGCCTTGCGGACGAGTTGGCGCGTGTGCTGGGAGGCGGATCATGAGCGGCAGCACTGTCGCCGCGATCGGCGCGCTTGTCGATGCTCACCGGGAACTGGTTCCCGTGCTCGACGAGCACCTTGAGGACAACGAGGGGCAAGTGCTTCCGCACCTTGTGTTGGCCGACGTCATCCGCTGGCTGGTGGCCCACAGGGCTTCGCACCCGGAGGCTTGCCGATCCGTCCTCGACTGGCTTGGGCTGGCGTTTGAGCGTGGTCCCGACGACGTGCGCGGCCTCATCACGGTGAGCGGGGTCCAGATGATCCCCGATCCTGGGCAGCCAGGCTCGGAGCTGCGTGACCTGCTCGGGCCGGGACTTCGTCAGGTGGATCCTTGGTCCGCCTGAGCATAGAGTCCCAGCTCGCGTGGGGTGGCTGGCCGGGGCGCTTGCTCGCTGCAGCCGTCGCGACGGTGATGGTGACTCTAGGACTCGTCGACACCTCGTCGGTTGCCGCCGCGATGACGAGGACCACCTACATCACGCCCGTCTACGTCTACGACGCCCCGGCGCTTTCGTCATCACCGGACAAGGTGGCGTCGTTCACCCGAGGCCCGCCCTCGGCGCCGGGAGTCGGCTCGTGGGTGAGTGTTGCCTCCGTCGGGGGTGACGGTGTTGCCGCAAACACCGCAGGGCTTGAGGCCAGAGCGAATGCGGTCCATGGCGGCTCATCGCGAACGAGGGTGTAGTCCGGGGTTGGGGGTGGTCGGCGCGTCGGTGTCC
>NZ_AXCZ01000457.1 GCF_000767165.1 Cellulomonas bogoriensis 69B4 = DSM 16987 | reverse complement strand
ACCCCCGTCGCGACGACGTCCTTGCGCCGGTTCAGCACCACCAGCGCCGTGACCACCAGCAGCACCAGCAGCTTCACGGTGATCTTGACGTGGTTGACGGTGCCGTCGCCCATCTCCAGCGCGCCGACCAGGATGACCCCGCTGGCCAGCAACGTCAGGGCACCGTGGAGCATGGCCGGGTCGACCCGCTTGGTCGGGGCCTTCATCTGCACCATGAACGAACCGATCACGGCAGCCAGCCCGATGAAGTGCAGCACGAGCGCGATGTTCCGGACGATCTCCACGACGGGTCTCCTCGAGGGGGTCGGTGCCCACCGGCATTTGCCGACGGCATGTCGTTATCGTACCAACGCGCTGTCGCCATCCGGTCGGCTGGGTCATGATGACGCCATGCCCCGCATCACCGAGCCGACGGTCGCCCAGCACCGCGCCAAGCAGCGCGCCGCCGTGCTGCGGGCGGCCGAGGAGGTCGCCGTCACCCAGGGCGGTGACGCCCTGACCGTCGCCGCGGTCGCCACC
>NZ_AXCZ01000241.1 GCF_000767165.1 Cellulomonas bogoriensis 69B4 = DSM 16987 | reverse complement strand
CGTGAGTTTCGGCCGAGATCGTGACTTCCAACTCACGATCTCGCGCGAAAGTCACGATCTGGGTGCGGGTGCGGGTGCGGGTGCGGGTGCGGGTGCGGGTGCGGGTGGGGGTGAGGGGTCAGGTGAGGGTGAGGTGGGGGCGTGTGAGGGGGGTGACCTCGGGGAACTCCGGTGCGGGGCCGCCGAAGAAGCATGCGCAGGGTCCGTCGAGGTGGACGAACTTGGTCGAGGGTCGTGCAGCGCACGGGACCGGCATGGCGACGGCCTCGTCCCGTACCAGGCTCAGCCCGGTCACGGGGGGCGTGGGGTCGGTCAGCTCGACCACGGTCATCGTCGACATGTCCTTCTCATCGGCACCGAGAGCCACGAAAGTGAGCGTTAACTTCGCCACTGTGACCTGTCTGTGACTGTCGCGTCGGCGCGGACCTTGGTCCCGGTCCGGCCTGGTCCCAGGGGCGTCGGCGTGCATTCACCCGCATCCGGCGTCGCCCGACGCTCACCCGGGTGAGAGCGCGGCCGATCAGCCCGTGGATGCCCTCCACCCGGTGGGCCGCACGGAGGGAACCCCATGGGACGCATGGCGCGCGCGGCATCAGGCCGCCGGGGACTCGGTCGACCGATCGGGTCGGTCCGGACCAAGATCCTGCTGTCGTTGGCGTGTGTGAGCCTGGTCGCGGTGGCCGTCGCCGTCGTCGGGCTCGCCCGCTTGCACACCATGGAGCAACGGGTGACGACGATGCGGGACGTGAACGTCGAGCAGGCCACCGAGCTGGGCGACGTCCGCGCCGGGTTCATGGAGATGTACTACGAGCTGGTGGGCGTGGCGGGCCTCTCGTCGATGATGCCCCCCGACACCCCGGAGTTCGTGGCCGCGCAGGCCCAGGGTCGCGACGCCGTCATCGCGGCCGACGCCCGCATCGCCGAGGCGCTGGACGCGTACCGGGCGGAGGCCGGCGAGTCGCCCGAGCGCGCTGCCGTCCTCGCGGAGTTCGACGAGCACCTCGACGCCTACATGACGTTCCGTGACGTGTGGTTCTTCGGCGCGACGCCCCCGGCCGGCTGGGAGCTGCCCACCGAGTCCGACCAGATCACCGCCCTGAACACGAACCTCAGCGAGACGCTGGACGCTCTTGCCGCGATCGAGGGTGCTGAAGCCGATGCCGCCGCGGACGCCGCCGGCCAGGCGCTCCGGACGTCCTTGGTGAACGTCGTGCTCTCTCTGACCGTCGGCCTGTCGGTGGGCGTCGTGATCGCGGTGGCGGTCGCCCGGGGTGTCTCGGGCCGTCTGGGGCAGGTCGCCGAGGTCGTCGACGCGCTAGGCGACGGTGACCTGACCCGCACGGTGCACGTCAGCGGAAGTGATGAGGTCGCACGGATGGCGGCCGCCGTGACGTCCGCGACCGAGCGGTTGCGACCGATGCTCGGCACGCTCGCGGGGACCTCGGAGGAGGTCGCGGGACACGCGGCGACGATCGCCTGCACGACGGCGAGCACCGGCGACCGGGCCGATGAGGCCAGCGCCCGGGCGGGGGACGTGGCGGCTGCTGCCGACCAGGTGTCGGGCAACGTGCAGAGCGTGGCGACGGGGGCACAGCAGATGAGCTCCTCGATCCGTGAGATCGCCCGGAACGCGACCGCGGCGAGCGAGGTGGCGGCGCGCGCGGTGGTCGCGGCCCGCTCCACGAACGAGACGGTGGGGCGCCTGGGCGACTCCTCGGCCGAGATCGGCACCGTGGTGCGGACGATCACGTCGATCGCGGAGCAGACGAACCTGCTGGCGCTGAACGCCACGATCGAGGCTGCTCGTGCGGGGGAGGCCGGCAAGGGTTTCGCGGTGGTGGCCGGCGAGGTCAAGGAGCTGGCGCAGGCGACGGCGCGGGCCACGGAGGACATCGCGCACCGCATCGACGTCATCCAGGGCGACACCGACAGCGCGATGGGCGCGATCGGCGAGATCACCGCGATCGTCCAGCAGATCGACGAGTACCAGTCGACGATCGCCTCGGCGGTGGAGGAGCAGAACGCCACCACCGACGAGATGAGCCGGGGGGTCGACCAGGCCGCGGACGGCACCGGTGAGATCGCGGCCGGAATCTCGGGTGTGGCGCGGTCCACGTCGGACGCGGCGGAGTCGTTGCGCGCGGGCCGGGAGGCGGCGGCAGAGCTGTCGGGCCTGGCGGTGCAGATGAAGGAGCTGGTGCACCGGTTCCGGTTCTGACGTCCGGCGTCCTGACGTCTGGTGTGCCCCAGCCCTCCGTCTGCGTGTCAGGCGGGGGGCTGGTCGCGTCCTCCGCGGCTGGCGTCGTGGGTGGCGATCGCGGCGGTGAGGAGGTCGTGGATCTCGCGGTCGCCCATCCCGTGGGCGCGGGCCGCGGAGACCAGCCTGAGGGCCGCGTGGCCGACGGTGGGGTCGGGGTGGGTGTCGCGGTCGGTGACGGTGGTGCCGTGCCGTCGGCGGGAGAGGACCAGGCCCTCGGCCTCGAGCTCACGGTAGGCGCGGGCGATGGTGCCGGTGGCGACGTCGAGGGTCGCGCTGAGGGCCCGGGTGGTGGGCAGCCGTTGCCCGGGTCGCAGGTGCCCCGCGGTGACGGCGGCGGCGACCTGGGCGCGGATCTGCTCGTAGTGGGGGATGGGGGAGTCGGGGTCCAGGCGGACGTGGAGGGTCACACCACTCCTTCGCTGTTCATTGATCAAGCGGCATGAACAGTGCCGTGAAGGGGCCCCGGAGTCAAACCCGCGCCCGGTGCAGGCTCAGTGGGTGGGTCGGTACGTCCAGTGCCAGGGCTGACCCGAGGCTCCGGGGGTGAACCCGTACCGCGGCCCGTTGCTCGTCATCCACGTCAACGCCTGACCGTCCAGGCGCAGGTCGACGCCTGTGCCCCAGGCGAAGTCGGTGAGGGCGGCCGGGTCGGGGGTCGAGGCCCCGCCCAGGTCCGTCGGGCGCTCGACGGCGGTGGCGCGCGGCGCCCGGTAGGAGCCGGCGAGGTCCAGGCGCACGCCGTCCGCGAGG
>NZ_AXCZ01000293.1 GCF_000767165.1 Cellulomonas bogoriensis 69B4 = DSM 16987 | reverse complement strand
CGACCAGCCCGACGGCACCGACGGCCGCCGCCAGGCGGAGCGCCAGGCGCAGCGCGGCGCGGGTGCGTGGTGCGGGCCCGGAGCGGGAGGTGAGGACCAGCAGGTCGAAGACGAGCACACCGACGGCGGCGAGGACGCCGGTGTAGGCCACCGCCTGGATGGCCTTGCGGACCGCCGCCTGGACGTCGGACTCGCCGTCCAGGACGTGCAGGTCCTCGGTGGTGCCGGCCTCACGGACGTCGAACGTCGTGGCGCCGCCCACGGGGTGGGTGTCGGCCGAGATGACCCGCCAGGCCACCACGTGTGTGCCGTCGGCGAGGTCGTCGGGGAGCTCCAGGACGACGGCCTGGTCCACGGCCCGCAGCTCGGTGGGCACGACCCCGCCGTCGGGGCCGAGCACGAACGTCCCGGCCTCGACCGGGGTGACCGACTCGTTGAACGTGAGCGTGATGTGGCCGGGGGGCTCGGGCAGGGTCTGCCCGTCGGAGGGCTCCACGCCGAGCAGCTCGGCGTGGGCCAGCGCCGGTGGCGCCGACCATGCCATCAGGCAGGTCAGCGCCACCGCCAGCAGTCCCACACGTGCGAGCACGGCGGAGCGGATGCTGGTCAAGCTCACGCCGCGGTTCCGCGACGCCCGGACCGGGCCAGGGCCAGGGCCAGGCCACCGACGACCAGGCCCAGGGCGCCGACCACCAGGGCCGCCCATGTGAGGGCCGCCGGGGCACCGCCCTCACCGGTGGCGCCGGCGTCGTAGGCGACGGTCTCGGCACCGGCGGTGTCGATCTCGGCCTCGTCGCCGTCCTCCGTGGCCGCAGCCCCGGCGTCCTCGGCCGCGGTCAGGACGAAGCCCGGGGCGGGGAGCTCCAGGTCCCGTGAGGTCTGCCCCTCCTCGGGCAGCTGGATCCAGGGGCTCTCACCCTCTTCGCAGACCTGCACCGCCGGGAAGTACAGGGTTTCCCCCGGCAGGTCGGGCAGCTGCACCTGGATGGACACCGCGTCGCGGTAGCCGTCCGGCAAGGGGTCGACCGCCGTGTAGACGACCTCGGAGACGCGCTCGGTGCGCTGCCCGCCGTGGCCGTCGTCGACCGGCGGGTCGAGCGGCTCCATCACCTTCTCCACGTCCCAGCGTGAGGAGACGCTGGGGGTGACCCTGACGATCTCGTCGGGGATCTGGATGGACACCTGGGTGGTCGCCGAGCCGGAGCACCCGTGCGGGATGCCGAACGTCAGCAGCGAGTACCCACCGGCGACGGTGCGGTCGGGGCTCACGGTCACGTGCGCCGACGCCGCCGTCGGCACCAGCGCGAGAGCCCCGGTCAGCAGGCCGGCAGCGGCCGTGAGGGCCACGCGGCGCCCCGGCGCGCGGCCCCGGGCAGGGGTGTGCGGGTCAGTGGTGCGGGTCGTGCGGATCATCATCGATCTCCTGTCGTGGCGGGGTGGCGGACCACCCGGGGATGTACCGGTACAGCGAGCAGGCGCACGTCACCCCCGGTCCCCCACGTCAGCAGGGCAGGGTCAGGCGGGCGCCACGACCGGCACCGGTGGTCCACGACGGTCCACCGACCCCGTCCCCGGCGCCGGTACAGGGCGAGGGACGACGGCGAGTGCCTGCGGGCCCGGCGCCGTCGGGCGCACAGGCACCGGGACCGGCAGGGCCGGGGCGAGCCGTCGCCCCAGGTCCCACAGCCGCCACAGCACCCCGTCCCCGTGCACCAGGAGCATCGCGAGACCGACGGTCGCGGCCACGTGCAGCGCCAGCATGGGTGCCCCGAGACCACCGGGCATCGACGCGGCGTGCTGCAACGCGGCCACGGACGACTCCGTGACGCCCATCGCCCCGTGGTCGTGCCCGCCGACCACCGCGTGGTGGCAGGCCGCCAGGTGGACGACCACCTGGCCCAGCGCCAGCGCGGCCACGGTGGGGACCACCTGGGCCGGGCCGTGGGCACAGGTGTGCAGGATCAGCCACGTCACCCCGGCG
>NZ_AXCZ01000355.1 GCF_000767165.1 Cellulomonas bogoriensis 69B4 = DSM 16987 | reverse complement strand
TACCGCTCCCCCGGCGAGGACGTGCGAGCCTGCGGACACCACGACGACGACGGCGGCGAGCACCCCTGCCCGCGCCGCCCTGTAGAGCCCCCTGCCAGGACGCGGCACCCACCCAGAATAAAAACGGCGGAAGCCGGATTGCCAGGGCTGGTCCGTCATCCGGTACGCCACCGCGGCGCAGCGCCCTCCGGATGGTCCCCGCACGGTCACGGGGCACCGGTCAGCCCACGTCGACCTCGAGGGTCACGGACTCCTCGCCACCGTCCTCCACCGGCAGCAGGACCTGGACCTCCCAGGTTCCCGGCAGCAGCAGGTGGACCCGCCCCGCGTGCACACCGGGCGCCAACGACACCAGGGTCGCGACCGGCGGCTCGACATCGCTTCCGGGCAGGTCCCACTCCAGGCGCGGCGGCCCGGCACCGTCGGTGGGCTCCCCGTCGGCGTCCAGGACCCGCACCTCCAGGACGTTCATGCCCCGGGTCGCCGGCGAGACCGACACCGTGACCGCCCCCGACCCCAGCGGCGCCTCCAGCAGCTGCTCGGTGTCACGTCGCGGCGCAGGACGCGGGGGCGGCTCGGCCTGGGGTTCCTCGTCCTCGACGGTGACGTCCCCGCCGGGCGCGCCGTCGAGGGGGCGCGGGTGCTGACCGACCAGGACGCCCGTCACGCCCACGACCGCGAGCAGGACCACGACCTCGACCAGGACGGTACGCCGCAGCCTGCCGCGCGCCGCCGGCTCACCGGCCGCACGCAGACGCGGCAGCAGCGCGAACCGGTTCCACGCCGCCACCGCCACCACGAGCAGCACCAGTGCCACCTTGACGAGCAGCAGACGTCCGTAGGTGGTGGTGAGCAACGCCTGCGCCGAACCGACGACCCGCCACCCCAGCACCACCCCCGTGACCGCCACGACGAGCACCAGGCCGCCGGCGATCCCGGAGAACCGGGCGACCGCCCGGCCCTGGTCCAGCGCCCGACCCGGCCCGCGCAGCAGCACCGCCAGGCCCACGAGCCCGCCGAGCCAGGCG
>NZ_AXCZ01000240.1 GCF_000767165.1 Cellulomonas bogoriensis 69B4 = DSM 16987 | reverse complement strand
CCGGGACCGTGACGTTCACCGGCACCCGGTCCCGCACGGGGGCGGGCCATGCGCCGTCGGCGGCCTCGCGGGCTGCCCGCCACCACGCCCGGGCGGCGTGGTCGTCGTAGTCCCAGAACGGTGCGAACTCCCCCCACCCGGCCTCGCCGCGGACCAGCGCGCCGTCACGCGCGGTCAGGCCACGGAACCGGGTGCGCAGACCCACGCGGTAGACGTGCAGCTCGGCGCTCACCCCACCACCGTACTGACCTCTCGCTCTAGGGTGACCGGATGAGCGCACCGCCCGACCCGGTCTCCGACACGTTCGACCCCCAGCGGTGGCGGGCCGTCGAAGGGTTCACCGGGCTGACCGACCTGACGTACCACCGGGGTGTGGACCGCACCGGTCCCGAGGAGCGGGACCTGCCCGTGGTGCGCGTGGCGTTCCACCGGCCCGAGGTCCGCAACGCGTTCCGGCCGCACACCGTCGACGAGCTCTACCGGGTCCTGGACCACGCGCGCATGACGTCCGACGTCGGCATCGTCCTGCTCACCGGGAACGGACCCAGCCCCAAGGACGGGGGGTGGGCGTTCTGCTCGGGCGGCGACCAGCGCATCCGCGGGCGGGACGGGTACCGGTACACCGACTCCCCCGACGCCCAGCTCGCGGACCGCATCGACCCGGCCCGCGCCGGGCGGCTGCACATCCTGGAGGTGCAGCGCCTGATCCGCACCATGCCCAAGGTCGTCGTCGCGGTGGTGGACGGGTGGGCGGCCGGCGGGGGGCACTCGCTGCACGTGGTGGCCGACCTGTCGCTCGCGTGCCGTCAGCACGGCCGCTTCAAGCAGACCGACGCCGACGTCGGGTCGTTCGACGGGGGGTACGGGTCGGCGTACCTGGCCCGCCAGGTCGGTCAGAAGCGCGCGCGGGAGATCTTCTTCCTGGCGCGGGAGTACTCCGCCGACGACGCCGAACGGTGGGGGGCCGTCAACGAGGTCGCCGACCACGACGACCTGGAGGCCCTGGCGCTGGAGCACGCCCGCATCATCGCCGGGAAGTCGCCCCAGGCGGTGCGGATGCTGAAGTTCGCGTTCAACCTCGCCGACGACGGGCTCATGGGCCAGCAGGTGTTCGCCGGTGAGGCCACGCGCCTGGCGTACATGACCGACGAGGCGGTCGAGGGCCGGGACGCGTTCCTGCAGCGCAGGGACCCCGACTGGTCGGCGTTCCCCTACGCGTTCTGAGGGTCAGCGCGAGGACACCAGCCACACGCCCAGGTCGGCGACCTCACGGGCGACCAGGGCGGCCCCGACCACCAGACCGAACAGCATGACCACGGAGACCAGGACGGGGATGGTGGACCGGAGGCGTTCACGCGCCTCCTCCTCCGAGCCCGGGGCGGAGTCGGCCCGGTGGCCCGCGACCGGGTGGATGGTGACGGTGCGGATGTCGTCGTCATGACGTGCGATGTGTGCCATACGACGACTGTGCCGCGCGGGGTGCCGGTCGCGGATCGGCCCCGCGGATGGACCTCGAGGCGCCCGCCTCCGACCCCGGGATCAGGGCACGGCACCGGGGTCATCCCCAGGTCGTAGGGGTGTCCCCGGATCAGCCCACCGTGTAGGACCCGGTGCCCCGGGGGACGAGCTCGACCCAGGTGCGGCCCGGCGCCAGGAGCAACGGGTCCCCCTCGGCGTCGAACAGCTCCAGGGGCGCGTCCAGGCCCTCCTTGGACCAGGTGCCACGGACGGTGCGGCCACCGGTCGCGACCGTCACGGGGCCGCTGCCGACCAGGTCGTAGGTGGGGACCCGGGCCCCGCCCTGCGCGCGGTAGCGGGTGTCCGGGTGCGGGGCGGTGACCGCGACGACGTTCACGGCCGACAACCGTTCGCCCGAGGACGACGCGGCGGGCACCCCGGCCTCGGACCGCAGCCACAGGCCCTCCCCGGAGTCCCAGGTCCACGAGGGCCGGGCCAGGCTCGACAGCCGGAACGTCAGGCTCGTCGCAGGTGAGCCGTCGACCACCGCGGTGGCCGACGCCGCGTCCCGGGCGAACGCGAACTGGCGGGGCGGTGGCGCGGACCGGTCGGCGCCGGCCTGCGCCAAGAACGTCTCCATCGACCCGTACACGTTGTGGGGCGCCCGCCGCGAGCTGATCCGGTACAGCCCCGGGTCACCGTCGTCGTGGCTGATGACCTGCACCCCGGAGGAACGGACCTCGGCGAGGATGCCGTCCTGCCCACCGGAGAACGCCAGCAGCCCGCCCAGGGGGGCCACGAGGGCGGGGTCCACGGGTCGGACCGACCGGATGGGGCCGACGTCCCCGGGCACCGTGGAGTGGAACACGGCCACGTACCGGGAGACGTCGAACTCCACGACCGTCTCCCACACGACGTCCGCGTGCTCCAGACCGGTCTGGGGGCGGGACTGGGCGGAGTTCTCGACCTTGACCGCGACCGCGGGGCGGGGCGTGACCTCCTCGACCTCCACCCCGGTCAGCGGCCACACGACCGGGACGTCCGGCGGCGGCGGGGTCGCGCGGGTGACCTCGATCGCGGGGGTGACCGTCACCGGGTCCGGCACGACCGGTTCGGGAGGCTGGGCGCAGGCCGTCGCCGCCACCACCACGCACGTCCCGGACACCAGGGCACCCGCACGCCGCGCGGCGGCCCGCACCCGACCGTGACCACCCGGCTGCCGGGCGGCCTGGCGACGGGCAGGTCGGCGGCGGGCGGCACCCCACGGGTTCGACGTCGACATGGGTTCGCTCCTCCTGCTGCCGGTGGGCACCGGCGGGACAACACGGTCGGCCGGCACGGGCGAACGTCACGTGCGGCATCGTCACTGTACGTCGCACCTACGCTGTTGACGTGCACCGACGCTCCGTCCCCCTGGTCCCCGACGGTGTCGTGGACGACCCGTCCCCGGACGATCTGGACATCACGGCCCGCCGGCTGGGCGCAGCCCTGGACGGGTCCGGGCCCCCCGTGGACCTGACCGGTCCCACGGCCGGCGCGCGCACGGGGCCGGGCGGCCGACCGAGCGACC
>NZ_AXCZ01000280.1 GCF_000767165.1 Cellulomonas bogoriensis 69B4 = DSM 16987 | reverse complement strand
TGACGGGCAGCCCACCTGCGGCCGGCTGGGACGACTCGCGGCGAGGCAGGTTCCCGGCAGGTGCGCGGGTCGGGAGCCCTGAGCCACCGGCGGAAGGCGCCCGGGTGGGAAGGCCCTGCTCCTGCTGCGGGGCCTCGTCGGCCGCAGCGGGCTCGCGGCGCACCGACAGCGGCTCGGAGGGGACGACGACCGGCGGGGTCCACACCTCGTCGGAGTCCAGTGCCGCACCTGCGAGGGCATCGGCCTGCGGCGCCAGGGGGATCGACGAGACAGCTGCCGCGTCGTCCTGCTCACGGTACTGCTGCTGGCTGGGTGCGGGGGCGGCAGCATCCGCCGTGCGCGACCGGCGTCGGGGCAGTCCCCCGCCGGTGGTCCCGTCCGTCAGCGCGCCGAGGTCGACCTCGGTCGCCGGGTTCTCGACGGACCCGACGCTCCCGGGCGCGACGTCCTGGAAACCCGCCGGCGCCGGCGCCATGGGCTGACGCTGCGGCATGGGGGTCCGCTGCGGCGGTGCCTGAGGCATGGGGGCCTGCTGCGGCGGGGCCTGCTGCGGCATGGGGGCCTGCTGGGGTGCGGGCGGCAGTGCGCCTGCGACCTGCTCGGGCCTGGGGAAGCTCTCGATCTGGGAGCTGGGGGCCAGGTTCGGCTGGACCAGCGGGATCTGGCTCGGGTCGACGAAGAGGATGCGGGGCAGGCGGACGATGGCCAGTGTGCCGGTCCCGGAGGGGCCCTGGGCCAGCTCGACCTGTGCACCCAGGCGGTCGGCGATCCGGCCGACCACGTACAGGCCCAGGCGCTGGGCACCCAGGGTGTCGGACGCGGAGGTCTTCTTCAGACGCTCGTTGGCCTCCATGATCTCCTGCGGCGTCATGCCGAGGCCCTGGTCCAGGATGGTGATGAGCACGTGCGTGTTGTCGAACCCGGTCGACACGTGCACCGGGGTGCCGGGCTCCGAGAACACGGTCGCGTTCTCGAGCAGCTCGGCGAGCAGGTGCGCGGCGGGCAGTGCGGTGTGGCCCAGCATCAGGGGGTCGACCGGCAGGTCGAGCTGGACCCGCTCGTAGTGCTCGATCTCGGACGAGGCCGTCCGGATCACGTCGGAGGTGGCCAGCGGGTCGCGCAGGCGACGCCCGGTGTCGATGCCCGCCAGGACGAGGAGCGACTCGGCGTTCCTGCGCATCCGGGTGGCGAGGTGGTCCAGGCGGAAGAGGTCCGCGAGGGTCGTGGGGTCCTCCTCGGAACGCTCGAGGGCGTCGATGAAGGACAGCTGCCGGTTGAGCAGCACCTGGTCGCGACGGGCGACGTTGACGAAGGTCTCCGCGATGGAGGCACGCAGTGCGGCCTGCTCCTGGGCGACCTCGATGGTGGTCTCGTTCACCTCGTTGAACGCGGCGGCGAGCGCGCCGACCTCGTCGCGTGAGGTGACAGGGATCTTGGTGAGCGTCAGGTCCGGGCCCTGACCGGGGACGGACACCTGCTCGACCAGGAGCGGCAGCTCGTCACGGACCTTGGCGGCGGCGACGGTCAGACGGCGCACCGGCTGGACGATCGCACGGGCGATCGCCAGGGCGACGACCACGGACACGGCCACGGCGGCCAGTGCGGCGGCGATGATGATGGCGGCCTCACGGGTCGCAGCACCCGCCGCGACGGACGCACGGTCGGCGGCCATCTGGCCGACCCGCGACTCGATGTCCGCGATGCCCTCCTCGCCCTCGCCACCGACGAGCTCGAACTCGGCGGCCTCGTACCACTGGTCGGGATCGACCGCGTTGAGGAACGCGTCGGTCAGGTTGCCGACCAGGCTGCGGAGGTTGGCGTAGGACTCGAACCCGGCGGTCGCCAGCAGCGCCGGCTCGAGGTTCAGGGTCTCGTCGTCGAGGCGGAACACCGTCACGGAGGTGTCGAACTGCAGGGCCTCGGTGCGGGCGAGCGCGTCACCCAGGGCCCGGCGCTCGGGAGCCTCCCGGGCACCGGCGAGGACCTCGCGGCCGAGGACCTGCTCGGCGCGGAACGCCTCGTAGAGCTCGGTGACGTCGGTCTGGGTGTCGACGACCACGGCCAGCTGCCGGTCGCCGAGCGCGTCGGCGACCAGGCGCGGGTACTCGACGATGCTCGCCGCCGCGTTGGTGTACGAGGAGTAGACGGTGATCATGCCGACCTGGCCCGTGTCGACGCTGTTGCGGATCGCGTCGAT
>NZ_AXCZ01000382.1 GCF_000767165.1 Cellulomonas bogoriensis 69B4 = DSM 16987 | reverse complement strand
TGTCGGTGGCGTTGCGGATCAGGGGGTCCACAGCGCCGAAGTCCAGCGCCCCCGCCGAGGTACGGAACCGGTTCATGGCCGTGTCCGTGGCCCTGCGGGCCGCGGCCATCTCCTCCTGGGCGGCGTCGCCGGCCCCGTCGCGGTAGGCGAGGAGGGAGGCGTCGCGTTCATCCTGGAACGAGCGCACCACGTCGCGCGAGCGTTCCAGGGTGACGAGGAGGTCCTCGACCGTCCGTGCGGTGCGCACGTCCTGAGCTGCCTCCAGCGAGATGGTGCCGGCGAGCACGAACAGCACGAGCACAGGCACGGAGAGGGCCGCGAGGACCTTTCCTCGGATGCCGAACCTGCGAAGCATGACGTCTCCTTCACTGCGCGGTGAGCTGCCCCACCGCGCGCGGTGCTGGACGACGACGGTGACGGGGGATGTCATCTGTCGTCAACAAGACATCGGTCAGCCCCCCGTCCTACATGAGGCGTGATCCTCAACTCGTCGACCTCACCACACGATATCGGGCATATTTCACCCTGCTGCAACACTTCTGGCATGCGAATTGTGCAGATCGCCCAACCAGGGGGTCCGGAGCAGCTGCGCAGCGCCCTCGTGGAGGACCCCTCCGCGGGCCCCGGAACGGTGGTCGTGGAGGTCGCCGCAGCAGGTGTCAACAACGCTGACCTGCTCCAACGTGCGGGGCACTACCCCGCCCCGGCCGGCGCCCCGACGTGGCCGGGCCTGGAGGTGAGCGGCCGTGTGGTCGAGGTCGGCCCCGGTGCCGAACCCTGGCAGATCGGTGACCGGGTCGCGGCCCTGCTCGACGGCGGCGGGTACGCCAGCCACGCCGTCGTGCCGGTCGGGCGCCTCCTGCCGGT
>NZ_AXCZ01000256.1 GCF_000767165.1 Cellulomonas bogoriensis 69B4 = DSM 16987 | reverse complement strand
CGCCGGGGCCACGACCGTGCTCCCGGCGCCGGTCGCGACCGAGCCCCCGGACCGCCTGGACCAGGCGCCGCCGGAACCGGTGGACGTCGTCCTGGCGCTCGGGTCGAACCTGGGGGCGAGCCAGGAGGTGCTGCGCTCGGCGGTCACCGCGCTGGGCTCCGTCCCGGGTCTGGAGGTCACGGCGATCTCCCCGCTCGCCCGGACCGCCCCGGTCGGGGGTCCGGACCAGCCCGACTTCCTCAACGCGGTGGTGCTGGGGCGCACCACGCTCTCCCCGCGTGGTCTGCTGCACGCGTGCCAGGAGGTGGAGGCCGCGCACGGACGCACCCGGGACGAGCGGTGGGGCCCGCGCAGCCTGGACGTGGACGTGATCCTGCACGGGACCACCCTTGCGGTCGGCGACGACCTCGAGCTGCCCCACCCCCGGGCGCACGCCCGGGCGTTCGTCCTGGAGCCGTGGGCGCAGGTCGACCCGGACGCGGTGCTCCCGGGACTGGGCGGTGGCCCGGTCGCGGCGCTCGCCGGGACCGCGCCGGACCGTGAGGGCATCCGGTGGATGGCCCTGGACTGGTGGAAGAACGAGGACGTGCCCTGATGGGCCGCACCCCCGTGACCCGCCTGCTCCTGCTCGCCGCGGGGGTGGGCTTCGTGTCGAGCCTGGGTCTGCGGGTGGTGGAGTCGCGGGGCGGCACGGTGCTTCCCGTGCCGATGCTGTCCGTCGCCGTGCTCCTGGGGATCGCCGTGGTGGTCCTGGTGCTGGGCTGGGGGGTGCGGCAGTACGCACGGGGCCGCAAGCCGGACCTGGACCCGCTGCTCGCGGCCCGCACCCTGGTGCTCGCGACCGCCGCGGCCTACACCGGCGCGCTCCTGACCGGTTGGTACGGCGCGCACGTGCTGCTGACCCTCGGCGACCTCGGCATCGAGGCGCGCCGTGCGCTGGCGGTCTCGGCGGGGGTCACCACGCTGGGGGCGCTGGGGCTGGCCACGGCCGGGCTGGTCGTCGAGCGCTGGTGCGAGGTGCGCCCCGGTGACGACGAGGGACCTGACGGCGGCGCGGTCGCCGGTGGGAGGATGTGACCATGAGCGAGCCGACCCCCATGCCCGCGACCCCGGAGCAGCCGTGGGGTGCAGCGCCGTCGCCCGACCCCGGCGCGCCCACCTCCACCGACCGGGGCGGGCCGTTCGACCCCCCGGGGGTCCCGTGGCAGGGGGTGTCCCCCCGGCTGGTCACGGTGCGGTTGATCGGCGCCGCGGTCTGGTTGGGGCTCCCGTTGGCGGGGGGCGTGGTGGCCGCGACCCTGGCCGACGTCCCCGCGCTCTGGCTGGTGCCCGGTGTGCTCGGTGCGCTCGTGCTCTGGACGGTGGTCGTGGTGCCCAGGCAGGTGCGCGCCATCGGGTACGCCGAGCGTGACGACGACCTGCTCATCCGGCGCGGGGTGCTGTTCCGGTCGTTGGTGGTGGTGCCGTACGGGCGGATGCAGTTCGTGGACGTGCAGGCCGGACCGGTCGACCGGTGGTTCGGGATCGCCCGCGTGCAGCTGCACACCGCGTCACCGACCAGCGACGCGGTGATCCCCGGCCTCCCGCCGACCGAGGCGGCCCGCCTGCGTGACCGGCTCGCCGCCCGGGGCGAGGCCCAGCTGGCGGGCCTGTGAGCGAGATGGGTGAGAGCACCCTGCAGTGGCGCCGGGTCCACCCGGTGACCCCGGCGGTGCGTGGGTGGAAGGTCCTCGCGGTGGTCCTGGTGATCATCGCCCAGCAGGTCTCGGTGAACGTGCGCTCCGCGCAGGACGTGGTGGAGGCCGTCGGGCTCCTGCCGGTCGTCGGGGTCATCGCCCTGGTGGTGCTCATCGGCACCGGCTACGCCGTCCTGGCCTGGCGGATGACACGGTTCGCCGTCGACGCCGAGGCGGTCTACCTGCAGACGGGGGTGCTGTTCCGCCAGCAGCGCACCGCCAGGCTGGACCGGGTGCAGGCCATCGACGTGGTCCAGCCGATCCTCGCGCGGATCCTGGGCCTGGCCGAGCTCAAGCTGGAGGTCGCCGGCGGCGCGGACTCCGCCGTGCAGCTGGCGTTCCTGAAGGAGAGCGACGCCCAGCGGCTGCGCAACGAGCTGCTCGCGCGCGCCGCCGGGGTGTCGTTCGGCACCGAGGAGTCCCCCGAGGCGCCGGTCGCACCGGAACGCCCCCTGTACGAGGTGCCGCCGACGCGCCTGGTCGGGTCGTTGGTGCTGTCGGTGCCCACGTTGCTGGTGGTGGTGGGCGCGGTGGCGCTCGCGGTGATCGTGGTCCCGTTGGGTGTGTCCGGGCTGCTGGTGGGCCTGATCCCGGCGGGGCTGGGTGTGGCCGCGTACTACTGGGGCAGGTTCTCCAAGGAGTTCAACTTCCGCGCCGCGCAGTCCCCGGACGGCATCCGGCTGCGCCACGGGCTCCTGGAGTCCCGCGCCCAGACCGTCCCACCGGGACGGGTGCAGGCGGTGCAGCTCACCCAGGGGTTGCTGTGGCGGCGCAAGGACTGGTGGCGCGTGCAGATCAACGTCGCCGGCTACGGCCTGACCGAGCAGGACACCGAGAGCGTCCTGCTGCCGGTGGGCAGCCGTCACGA
>NZ_AXCZ01000460.1 GCF_000767165.1 Cellulomonas bogoriensis 69B4 = DSM 16987 | reverse complement strand
TGCTCCCTGACCTGGGGACCGACGACCCCCGCGCCCTGCTGGACGCGGCGCTGTCCGGTCAGGACCAGGACTGCGGGTTCACCACGAGTCCCCGGCGCGCGATCTGGTTGGACCCCTGGTCCTGGCGACGGAACGGCTACGCCTTGACCGAGCGGGCGTTCCTGGCCCGTTCCGGCAGGTTCGTCCGGCGGCTGGTCGTCGTCCCCCACGAGCGCACCCAGTCCCTGGGCCTGGTCCAGGGTCCGGTCCAGCGGCGCCTGGGCGTGGCGTCGGTGGCGCTGCACTCCACGCCCGGTCCCGTCGTGCCGACCGTCCCCCACCAGGACGCCATGGGGGCCCGACATCTGGTGGGGGAGCAGGCGCACCGTGCCCGCACCGCACGGGCCTCAGCCGGTCCCGAACGCTGGATGCTCGAGCTGCAGGCCGAGGCCGCCGCGACCCGGACCGCACCGCCCGACCCTGGGGTCGGGCCGTCGGCTTCGCCCGAGCCTGGGGTCGGG
>NZ_AXCZ01000275.1 GCF_000767165.1 Cellulomonas bogoriensis 69B4 = DSM 16987 | reverse complement strand
GTGCCCTCGGTGACGCTCTCGCCGAGCGCCGGCATCAGCACGGAGTCGGACATGACTCGTGTCTCCTTAGGTGGGGTTCAGTTGTGGGCGTGGAGCGGCTTGCCGGCCAGGGCCAGGAAGGCCTCGCCCAGTGCCTCGTTCTGGGTGGGGTGGGCGTGGACGAGCGAGGCGACGTCTTCCGGGTACGCCTCCCAGTTCACGACGAGCTGGCCCTCGGCGATGAGCTCACCGACGCGGGCCCCGATCATGTGGACCCCGACGACCGGTCCGTCCTTCTGGCGGACCAGCTTCACGAAGCCGGCCGTGCCCAGGATCTGGCTCTTGCCGTTGCCGCCGAGGTTGTACTCCAGGGTCTGCACCGCGTCGTCGCCGAAGGTCTCCTTCGCTGCGGCCTCCGTCAGCCCGACCGACGCGACCTCCGGCTCGGAGTACGTGACCCTCGGGATGCCGGACTCGACGATGGGGGCCGGGCGCTGCCCGGCGATCTCCTCGGCCACGAAGATGCCCTGCTGGAACCCCCGGTGGGCCAGCTGGAGGCCGGGGACGATGTCCCCCACGGCGTAGATGTTGCCGACCCCGGTGTGCAGGCGCTCGTCGGTCAGCACGAAGCCCCGGTCCATGCGCAGGCCCTGGTCCTCGTATCCCAGGCCCTCGGTCCGGGGCCCGCGTCCGACGGCCACGAGCATGAGCTCGGCGTCGAAGGTCTTGCCGTCCTCGAGGGTCACGTGGACGCCGCTGTCGTCCTGCGTGACTCCCTGGAACCGCACGCCGGTGGAGAACCCGATGCCGCGCTTGCGGAACGCGCGCTCGAACGCCTTCGACAGTGCGGGGTCCTCGTTCGGGAGCAGGCTCGGCAGGGCCTCGATGATGGTGACCTCGGCCCCGAACGACTTCCAGACGCTGGCGAACTCGCAGCCGATCACGCCTCCGCCGAGCACGATCACCGACGAGGGCACGTGCTCCAGGGTCAGCGCCCCGTCGGAGGTCATGACCCGGCCACCGATCTCCAGGCCCGGCAGGCTGCGTGAGTAGGAGCCCGTGGCGAGCACGACGTGGCGGCCGGTGTACCGCTGGCCGTCGACCTCCACGGTGTCCTGGGCGACCAGACGGCCGTACCCCTGGACGAGGGTGACCCCGTGCGCCTTCACCAGGCCCTGGAGCCCCTTGTAGAGCCGGCCGATCACGCCGTCCTTGTAGGAGTTGACGCCGACCATGTCGATGCCCTCGAGCGAGGCCTTCACACCGATCTTCTCCCCGTGCCGGGTCGAGTCGGCCACTTCTGCGGCGTGGAGGAGGGCCTTGGTCGGGATGCACCCGTTGTGCAGGCAGGTGCCGCCGAGCTTCTCGGCCTCGATGAGGGCCACGCTCAGCCCCAGCTCGGTCGCACGCAGGGCTGTGGCGTACCCGCCACTGCCTCCACCCAGGACCACGATGTCGTAGACGGAAGGGCTGTCAGCCACGATGGGATTCTCCTCGGACGCGGACGGCGGTCGGCACGTGTCATCTTGTCATCACACGCGCGCCGAGGTGAATCGGACCCGCGGCGCGAGGGAGACGGGCACGCCAGGTCATCCTACGTGTCACCTTCGGCCTACTCTTGGACCATGGCACTGTTCGGGCGCCGTAGGCGCCGCTCCTCGACCGCTGACGAGCCCAGGCCGGGCTCGCGGCAGGCCCAGGAGGCGACCCTCGAGCACATGCGCGAGTTCGTCAGCACGCGGGTAGGCGTGGAGGCGTACATCGAGCCCGTCACCAACGTCACGCAGACGACCGTGGTGCTCATCGCGACCACGGGGGAGTGGACCCGGCGGCGAGTACCCGACTCGGAGACCGCGAGGTCGGTGGCCCGCGAGCTGTCGATACCGGTCTACGACGTGCAGCTCACCGGGTACCCCCAGCGCATGCGTGACTGGAACGCCCGTCAGCGGGCCGCCAGGCGTCCCGCCCGGCCCTGACGTCGCGCGTCCGGGCCGGGCGGTGTGATCGGTGCCTCAGCGCTCGGTCAGGCCTTCCAGCCAGGTCACCAAGGTCCTGACCGCGACGCCGGTGCCACCCGGCGGGGTGTAGCCGTGCGCGGACCCCTCGTTGAACGAGGGACCGGCGATGTCCAGGTGCGCCCACGGCGTCGTACCGACGAACTCCTTCAGGAACAGGCCTGCCACGAGCATCCCCCCCATCCGGTCGCCGATGTTCGCCAGGTCGGCGACCTGGGACTTCAGGCTCGCCCGGAGCTCGGTCGGCAGGGGCATCGGCCAGAACTGCTCTCCGGCGCGCTCCGCGGCGCTCACCACGGCGGCGCGGACGTCGTCCGTGCCCATCACCGCCG
>NZ_AXCZ01000023.1 GCF_000767165.1 Cellulomonas bogoriensis 69B4 = DSM 16987 | reverse complement strand
ACGCATAGATCCGAAGAGCCCGTATTGCTGGCGCGGTCCACTCCTCTAGCGGCCTGTCGTTCTGGCAGTTCCGCTACGAAATCGTACGAACGCAAAATCAAGCCATCATCTGTTCGAGTACCTTGCGATACTGTGCAGGGCCAAATCTCTCGTCAGCTAGCGCGACTGCGCGGGACGCGATCTCGGAGAAGAGTTCAGGGGAAGAGTAGATGCGGTGAACCGTCTCGAGTGCGGTCTCAGGACCGGCGTACACACCAATGCCACCAAAGGTCGGAGCAAAGATCGGATCCAGAATCGGAACAGCTCCCGACGCTGCAGCTTCCAGGACCGACCGTCCGAATGCGTCGTACGCCTGACTGTGCTGATAGTAGACGAAGAAATCAAGCGACGAGAGGAAAGTCGGCACGGGAATCTCTGACGGGCCGTAGGTCAGCCATTGGCGCGGCGGCGACTTGAGGCCGAGGACACGAGTCGGCACCTTGGCGCCTCCCATGACGCGCACATCGAGGCTGCCGTCAGTCGGATAGACAGCGGAAAGGACCTCGGGCGATTCAGGCCACTTCATGGGGTCGTCTCGGGAGTGCCGACCTACGACGGGAACGCAGCTGCGATAGACCCTCCGATTCGTGCGCCACTCATCGACCCTGATAATGCCGGGTGAGTCGAAATCTGAAACTTCCAAATTCGGTGAAGCGAGCAGGAGCGCTTGACGAACGACGGGGCCCTGCGGAACCCAGACAGGATGGGCGCCAAACGTAGTCACTGCGTGAAGCGTGCATTGATCGGGTAGGTAGCGGATATCACTTCCGTCCCGCTCACTCGGTGCTTGGTTCGCCAAGACTACGAGGCGCTCAGTCTTGATTCGGCTTGTGACCGCAGGTGGGAACTGGAGGATCGGTGGGTACCGAAGAATCAAGAGTTGAGTATGCACCTCGTCGTCTTCGACGACCCGCTCAACCTCTCCCCGGAGCAGTAGATCTACGAGAGGAGCGCATATGTCCTCACCGCGGTGCGTCATGAAGCGGAACGCCTCGAGATGCAGTACTCCCACCCTCATGCCAGCTTGAGTAGCGACGCGCATCTCTTCAAGCATCGACTTCTGGGGTCCCCCAAACTTCCGCCAGTCACCCCCATAGATGACGTCAAAGCCCTGTTGACGCTTTGGTGCCCGATCAATGCGGAACCGCCGAGGAACTGCAGTAGCCGGGAGGCCGCTCCTCGCGTGCAGAGCCCCCAACTCATTGCTGCGGTGCCAACCCTCGTAGATCGAGCGAAATGCCGCACGCGCTGGATGATGCCAGCCGGCGCGGAAATCGGATCGCGAAAGTGAGGATGGGAGAATCCGGACGAACGCGAGCGGCAGCTTGATATCCGCAACTGCTCCACCTGTGTGCGCAACCAGACGCTTGTGGAATTCGCTGTCAGCGGCCTTACGTGAGAGCAGGAAGCCGCCGAGCTCGCGCGCGTCGCGAAGCCGAAACATCAGCGAAGAGGCGTTGGGCCGCAGCGGATGATATCCGGGTCTCTGCATCACCAGTTGCTCACTCGCGGTGAGGCAGTAGCTGCGCGAGGCAACGACATTGGCGTCCTTATCGAACGCGGTGATCTGGCGAGCGATTCTCTCCGGATGGGACCAGTCGTCGTCATCCTGGCACGTCACGAACGTACCCTGGGCAATGTCTAATGCGCTGTTCCTGGAAGCATAGGTTCCGCGGTTGGTCGCGTGGCGGACGATGCGAAGCCGTGGATCATGAAGCGATTCGCTGTCGACGACGCTCTCGACTTCGACTTCGCTCGCGTCGTCGACGACAATCAGTTCGAGGTTCTTCCACGTCTGGTCGAGGACCGAGCGCACAGCAGTGGTAAGTGCTTCTGGTGATGGGTTGAAAGTCGAGAGGATCACGGAGACGAGAGGCCCGTCCTGACCAATGGAACGTGACTGGGCTGGTGCCAAGGTGTGAAGCCCATCGAAGAGCGTCACTGCACCGGTGTCGACGCCGATCCTGCTGAGACCAGATGACTCACAAGGTCGATTCAGGCGCTCACGCCACTGTTCTACGTCTCCTTGCGAGGGTCGTAGCGCCGGATTGAAGAGATCCGTAACGAGGTATCCCCACTGGTGCTTTGCGAGGTCGGCCCAACCATTGAGAAGCGATCGGACCGATTCGTATTGCTGTGACTGGAACAAGAGCTCAACGTAAAGTTTCCGGTACCGGCGATGAAAACCACCACTCCTGCGCGGATCAAGACAGTGGCGAAATATCCTGATTGCGTCGGACTGGTCAGAGGCTCGGAGTTGTTGTAGGCCCAGTACGCGCGCCAAAGACAGTGCCCATTCGACGCGAAGACTGTCGCCGGCAGAAATAATCGCATCTCCGAACGCGGAGTTGATTGGGCGACCCGTCGCCAACTGCGAAAGCACCAATCGCGATTCAGGGGATCGCATCCGCAGTGCGGTGGCCTCGACTGCGAGCGGTCCCCTGCGTTCAGCGATCTCGCAGTAGTCGGCCACAAGATCCGACGCCGAAAGATTCTGGATGTCTCGCATTAGTCCTCCCCGTGCAAGATTAGCCAGCGTTGCGGGTTGCGCTTCTGCGCAGCACACCCAGGCGGCTCCCGCGCGTGTCAACTCGAGAAAAGTCCGGGAAGTCATCGGCCCATCTGCGGAGTATCTCCTGCTCATCAGGCCGGTCACAGTCATCCAGAGCGACTACCGCCTGTCGCGCGAGCGACTGCTCAACTGAGTAGATCGCAGGCATTCGCGCAAAGGTGCCCGTGCTCTTCGGAGGGCCGTCGACCAGGACCAAATCGTAGGGAGCCGACATGTCAACGTCGGTCATGTCGTACCATTTCTGATCCGTCTCGCCAATTTGCTGCACCGATAGACGGCAGTGCAGAAGTGTTACCACGTGCTCGAGGTTGTGGCTACGAAGATGCTTTCTCGTCTGCTCGAAGTAGTCGCGGTTGTGCTCCAAGGCGGTGAGATGGCCTCCGGTCCTTTCAAGCAAGTACCCCAGCCAAACCGTTGATGTACCACTTCCGAACTCCAGAACTCTGCGCGGAGCCGTCTCTTGAATGAGTTCGACAAGGTGGGCCAGCGACTGCGCGTCTAGTGCCCAATCGCCAGATGGAGGCAGCACCGCTCGTGGGCTGATCTGGCCCGACAGCCGGAAGAGAGCCTCAATTTCGGCCACCATCCGTGCCGAGGTGGCGTCAAGCGGCCCGCCTTGGCTGCCCTTCGCCCGCCGCGAGGCGGCCTGAGTCGTGTCGGCACAATCCTGCGGCTGGGCGGCGAGGGAGCGCAGGTCCCCAATTGACGCAAGCAACTCTCGCTGGAGCTCTTGAGGATCGGGTTCTTGCGGACTCAGAAGGTACTGCCTGATCTGGTCGAGCGAGCCGTGCAACCTACGTTCAGCGAGCTCGATGCGACTCTCGGGGTCAAGTGCAGCGATCGCGGCGTTCGTTGCTTCAACGAACTCTGATTGAACCTGAGCGTAGGCGTTGCTTGCCTCAGAGATGCGGGCATGAAGAGCGGAGACTTCCGCAAGAGAGTCACGCGCTCGGCTGTCAACAGTGGTGAGCAACTCGTTTATCCGTTGTTCACCCGCCTTGATCTCCTGAAGTGGCGTCGAGAAGAAATCATCAGAATTCAGTCTGCTGCCGAGATGATCGATGTCCGTACTGATTCGTTCGAGAGTTGAAATACTCCTTCTCTCGAACGCTTCGACCCGCATGAGGGTGTGTTCGACGGCGCGGCCTAGTTCGCCGATCTGCGATTTTGCTGCAAGGAGCGCCGCGTGGCGACCCCTTGCCTCCCTGAACGTCTGACGGTGGAGCTCCGCGCTGACTCCAATCCGGCGTCGCGTGTCGAGGACGAGCGCACCCAGCACGGTGGCGAAGATTGTAGCGGTTGCTAGGGCCGCTGCGTAGTATTCGAGAAGCACGAGCCCAGCCGAAGCTAGGGCGGTGACGCTCAAACCAGCGAGCTTTAGGCCTTCCCTTGAACGCATAGGTTCGTGTTCCTTTCAGATCTGCGGCTTGAACGGTACTATCGCATAAGACGTGACAGACGTTCTACGTGCGTGTGAAGACCGAAATGATCATGCGCGTACTGTTGCGCTCTTTCGGAAGCAAGTCCGTATGCCTTGGGATCGGCGTGAAGGTGTTCGACGAGTGCCCCGCACTCGGAAGGATGTGCGTATATCGCGGCCTCTCCGAAGGTTGGCTCGTACCGCTGGTCGACAATTGGAACCGTGCCGCTTGCAATCGCCTCGAGCACAGCGCGTCCAAACGCGTCAATTGCTCGGGAGTGCTGGTGATAAACGAAGAAGTCCAGCGAGCGGAGGAATTCTATCGCGGGAATCTCGTTTTTTGGGAACACCAACCACGCGGGTGGAATGCGCCGGAGGCCTAGTGTGGCCATGGGTGTCGCTGCACCTCCAAGCACGCGGACGTCGAACTCCCCCGACGTGGGATAGGCACTGAGTATGGAGGCACGATCTTCTGGCCATTTCATCGGGTTGTCCCGCGAATGGCGCCCGATCACCGGTCGGTCACTGCGCCGTTTGGTGCGAGAAGTGTGCCATCGCGCGGTGTCGATCACGCCAGGAAGATCGAACTCGATCAGATTCTCGTAGGGAACGTGTTCTCGAATCTGATCGCGCACCACCGGTCCTTGTGGAATCCAGAAGGCGTCGCTCTGAAATAATCGTTCGGCTGCCGAGTGGCAATCCGGAATCGAGTACCGACGATCGGAACCGTCAGCCTCGGTAGGCGCTTGGTTTGCAACGATTATCACCCTGCGGGCGCGAATGCGCGCAGCTGAAGCGGATGCGAACTGCATTGTTGGGGGGTACCGGACAAGGAGCAGTTGCGCCTCGACGTGGTCGTCGAGCTCGACCTGTGAGATGTCGCCAGAATTGAGCTTGTCTTGGACCACCGCGGAGAGTGGCCGAGCTTTTGTCGAGGCAAACCTTGCAACTTCGAGATTCAGGATCGCCGCAGTCATGCCTGCTCTTTGTGTCGCTTCGATCTCAGCAAGCATCGACTCTTGCGGGCCTCCGTGGCTCGTCCAGTCTCCCGCGTAGATGATGTCGTAGTGACGTACCGGCGCCGCGGGCGAAGCCAAGTGTGCTGGAACCTGAAATGGCAGCGCCTTCTCGGGCTGGATCTTCAGGTCGTGCGGAGAAGTCGAAGCGTGCCAGCGGGTGTAGGCAGACCGAAAAGACCGCCGTGCTGGGTGGCTCCAACCGGGCTTGAAGTCGCTGCGAGAAAGGGACCGAGGATTAACGCGAACGAATCCGGCTGGGTCAGTGAGCTCAGCAATCGATTCGCCTGTTGAGGCCTCGATTCGAAGTAGATATTCGGTGTCCGCGCCTTTGCGGGACGGTACGTAGGCGCCGATGTCGTCAATCACATGGCGTCGTAGGAGTAGAGATGAGGTATTTCTCTGGATGGCTGGGTATCCAGGGCGCGAGACTCGCATGCTCGGGCTAGCGAAGACTGCACGCGCAAGGACTGCGGGGGTCCGAGCATGAGTCTCGAGATGTCGCACCTGGCGTGTGATTCGCTCGCAATGGGACCAGTCGTCGGCGTCCTGCCCCGTGACGTAGTCCCCTCGTGCCTCCGTGAGCCCCAGGTTTCTGGCGACATAGGTGCCGCTGTTCTCGGGGAGTGTCAGTAGTCGCACCCGATCACGGTTGGCCACAAGGCGTCTAAGCGCTTCATGGCTCGCCTTGGTCGATCCGTCGTCGATGACAAGAATCTCGAGGTTGCGCCACGTCTGGCGTTCGATGCTGCGCAGCGAGTGATCCAGGTCGGGTATGTCTGGGTTGTAGGTTGTGATGATGACGCTGACCAATGGGCCGGATTTGGAGTCGCTGCTCGAACTGCAAAGCAAGTTGAACGGAGTGGTGCTGGTGCCTGCAAGATCGACCGCTTGGTCGCGCGCTCCGAAGAATATTCGGTTGAGCGTCGTAAGCCATGCCTTTCGGTCTGCGTACGGGCTAGGCGTGTAGGGATTAACTAGGTCGGCAAGGATGGGCAGATTCTTGGGATCAGTGGTGTCCAGGTGGTTTTCGAGGGTATTCCATGCTGCATGGAAGTCGTCTTCCTGGAGGCTTAGTTCTGCTAATAGCCTTGCGCTGCTCGAGTGGTCGCTGCTGGGCTTCGAGTGGATGAGGGTGTTGAGCAGATGTCGTGCCGTTTTGATGTCGTCCGTGTGGATCGCCTGTAGTCCCGTTACTCGCGCCAGGCGTCGTAGCCAGTCATGATCCTGGACAGTCGTCGCGAGATCGGGATTCGCCGCGATGTCTCGGTACAGGTAGCGGCCGCCGCTCGCGGCGCTGGCAAAGATGTCGCGTACGGTCAAGCTCTGAGATCGGAGAGCGAAGGCCTCGAGTGCGCGACGTCGGGTGCTGAACTTGCTCGCATAGTCGTCGAGGAGCTCTCTATACTCATCGGTTTCGCCGGTCAAGATCTTATCGCCTTTGGTTGAAGGTGGCCTTCAGGAGTTCCGGTGTCGTGCTCCCTGCTCCGTTCGCGTGACGCGGAGGTGCTCCCGTACCTGGGGGCTCAATGAGATGAACTGTGGTATCGAACCCTTCGCCGAACGCTTCTGCGAGAAGATCCGCGGCTGCTTCAGGTTGCCCCTTTGCGAGTTTCCACGCGTAGAGTCGGTATCGTCGCGCCACGTCCTCGGCGGTTCCGTCGATGACGAGTCTGCCCTTGTGAAGCCAGATCGCTCTGCTGCACTCTTCTTCGATAGTTTGGGCGGCGTGTGATACGAGAAAGACGGTTCCGGCTTCTTTGCGCATGGCATCCATGCGCGCCTTCGAGCGGTCTTTGAAAGCAGCGTCTCCTGTTGAGAGCGCTTCGTCGATGAGGAGGATGTGTGGCTGCATCGCCATGGCGATCGCGAATCGCAGGCGGGCGGCCATGCCTGACGAGTAGGTCTTCATCGGAAGGTGGATCGCCCCTCCGATGTCCGCCAGCTCGACGATCGTGGGCAGGGCTTCGCGAGCCTCATCTGGGCTCATGCCCATGGCGAGGCAGCCCAGATGGACGTTCTGCGCCCCTGACAGCTCCGGGAGGAGCGCAGCGTTGACGCCGAGCAGCACCGGGGTGCTGCTCGCGAACACCGAGCCCCGCATGGGGCGCTCCAGCCCCGCGATGATCCTCAGCAAGGTGCTCTTGCCGGAACCGTTCAAACCGACCAGGCCGATCGACTCCCCGGCACGGGCCACCAACGACACACCTGCGACGGCGCGAACCAGCACCGACGGGAACCGGCCGATCATCCGCCGGCCGATCCTCTCGGGACGCCTCATCTTTGCGGCGGCATCGCTGGAGGCCACGTTGTACCGGACGTGGATGTCCTTCACCGCAACCGTCACATCAGGTTGCCCCCACGAGTGGCTATAGAGATCCATAGCGTTCCTCTCCTCGCCAGAAGAAGATCATGCCGCCCACGCTCGTGACGACCGTCCACGCCGTCAGGACCACCCAGGAGTGCACCGACGGCGAGACGCCGTACAGCAGGACGTCGCGGCTCATGTCCAGGACCAGGAACATCGGGTTGTAGCCCATCGCCTCGTACAGCCACGGGACCGACTCGAACCGCTCCCTCGCGAAGAACACCGCCGAGGAGTACAACCAGAACCTTGTCAGTACCGAGATCAACTGGTTCAGGTCGGGGACGTGGACCGTCACGCGTGCCGCTACCAGCGCGAGACCGAACGCGAACGCGAACTGCATCGCCAGGATCACCGGGAACAGCGCCCACCGCCAGGTGATCACCTCGGTCGGTGGCAGCAGGAGGATCAGCGCCATCATGACCCCCAGCACGGGGATGAAGCTGATCGCCTCCCGTGTCACCACCGCCACCGGCAACGCGGCCCGGGGGAACGTGAACGCCTTCATCAGGTTGCGCCCCGACGTCAGCGATGACGCACCTGCGCTCAAGCACCGGCTGGTGAAACGGAACAAGAAGACGCCGATCAGCAGGTACCCCAGGAAGTTCGGGATTCCCCGCTGCGTGTTCAGGATGATTCCGAAGATCGTGTAGTAGGCCGCGCCGTCGAGGATCGGGCGCAGCACCAACCACAACATGCCCAGCACCGTGCCGGCCGAGCCGCTGATGACCCGTCCGCGAGCATCCGCGCGGATGAAGTGCCGGCGGCCCCACAGCTTGCGCAGGTACTCGCCGAACGGTGGACGCCGGTACACATGGCCCAGGTCGTCCAGGTGGACGACCTCATGCAGCACCGGCCGTCCCGTCCGGGCCTTGGACCGGCGGTCCACTTCCGGGGCCTCGGCCTCCTGCGATGACCGCCTCATACCCGCACCCCCAGGTCCTCGTACAGCACCCGGTACGTCTGCCCGGCGGATGCCCAGGTGCGCCCGGACGCGAACGACCGCCCTGCGGCGGCAAACCTGAGCCGGTCGTCGTCGCTGAGCATCAGCCGTTGGAGCGCAGCCGCCCATCCAGCCACGTCACCCGCAGGGACGGGTAGACCCGTACCGGGTGCGGTCACCAGCTCGCGCAGCGCAGGCAGGTCGCTCACGACCACCGGTCGCTCGAGTGCCATCGCCTCGACGGGCTTCAATGGGGTCACCATCCGGCACACGCGCACGTCATGCCGTGGGACGGCGAAGACGTCCAGGGCCTTGTGCCAGTCCCGGGCCCGGTGCCGGTCCACCCGGCCGGGGAACACGGCGTGCTCACCCAGCTCCAGGGAGTGCGCCAGCCCGACCAGTGAAGGCCGGGACACTCCATCACCTGCGAGGCACACGCGCACATCGACGTCCCGTCGACGAAGGGCGGCCACCGCCTGCAGCAGCGTCTCCAGGCCCTCGTAGTCCACGAGGCTGCTGACGGTCCCGACCCAGAACCCGTCGCGTGGCAGGCCCAGGTGCTCCCTGGCGTCAGCGGGCTCCACCCGCTCGGCGGTCAGGAGCGCCTCGTCCACACCGTTCGGGACGACCGTGATGCGGTCGGTGGGCACACCGCGGCCCACGAGGTCGGCGGCGAGGGTCTCGCTCAACGTGACCACGTGATCAGCCGAGAGCGCCGCCTCGGTCTCCCGCTCCCGGGACAACCGGTAGTACTCGCTGTCCGCAGCGTCGTCCTGCCCGGCCGCGGTCCGTCGCGCCACCCAGGAGTCCTCGAGCAGTCCCCGTACCTCGTACACCCACGGCAGGCCCGTCCGGGCCGCGACCGCGCGGGTCACCCACGCGTTCGGGTGGTGGGTCGTGGTGTGCAGCACGGCGGGGCGGTGCTCGCGCACCAGGGCCTCGACCATCTCGACCTGGCGCTGCAACCGTCCCGACTCCGTCCTCGGCAACCTGCCGGGGAGCAACCGGTGGTACGTGACCCCGTCGACGACGTCGCGGTGGCGTGCCGCCACAGCGCCCACCGTCACCGGGTACCCGAGGCGCGTCGCCGCCACGACCCGGATCCCGGCAGCGGCCTGCGCCCGCAGCACCGCGTGGCTGCGTGCCGCGTACCCGCTCTGGGTGTGCGGCAGGGAGTTCACCAGCACGTGCAACGCCGACAACCCTGCGGGCCGGACCGGCCCGTGCCCACCGGTGCGCCCCCGTTTCTGAGCCGGCGTCCGTCCCTGCAGCTGGGCCAACGCGTCGGCGTACCGCCGTCCCAGGGCGTCGTCGCCCCCCAGCACCTCGACCGCAGCCGTCAGGTGACCGTGGGTCCACGCCGACCGGGCCACGGTCCGTGGGGCCGCGTGCGCACCGGGCTCCACACCCAGCTGGACCGCGAGCTCGTCCGACACCCGCCGCACGGCCCTGGTCCTGGGTGTGGCCCGGTCCAGGTGCTCGCGCGCCTCCGCGGGGCGGTCGGCCAACCACGCCGCCACCGCGTGACGAACAGGACCGGCACCCGGCCCGCCCACCAGGCGGGACAGGGCCCGGACCCGGGGTAGGCGCCGTGCGGTCTGCAGGGCGAACAGGAACGGGTCCTCCACCAGGTGCGCCACGGCGGTGGAGCCCACCAGGCTCGCGTTCACCACCAGCTCGCGCGCACGCCGCGCCTGCCCGCTCATGCGGTGACCTCGTGCAGGAGCCTCAGGTACTTCGTGGCGAGAACGTCGTAGTCGGTGTGCTCCCGCGCCCACAGCTGCCCCAACGGTGAGACGACGCGTCGTGCCGGGTCTGTCGCGAGCTCCTCCCACAGGTCCGCCAACGCTGTCGGGTCCTGCGGGGGCACCACGTCACCGCCGCCTGCGCCACGCACGATCTCGGCCGCCTCACCGGCCAACGCCCCGGTGACGTGCCTGCCGGTGGCCATGCACTCGTACAGCTTGGACGGCACCGTCCAGTGGAACGGTGGCCAGTCGCGCAACGACACCAGCAGCGTGTCCGCCCACCTGAAGTGGTCGAACACGTCCTCGCGTGGCACCGGCCCCCAGATCGTCGTGGGTGCGCTCAGGCGGTCGGCCAGGTCGGTGAGGTACCCCAGGTCGGCTCCCGGGCCCACGATCCTGAGGTCCACCGCGACGCCGCGTCCCTTCAGGATCGCGCTGGCCTTCACCGCGGCGGCCAGGCCCTGGCTCCGGCCGACCGTCCCCAGATACAGGACCCGGAAGGGCGAGGCGTCGTCCGGTCGCGCTCCCAGGTGCGGGATCTCCTCCAGGTAGGCGCCGTTGCGCACCACCTCGACCCTCTCCACGCCGCGGTCCTCGAGCACCCCCGCGAACGCCTCCGTGGTCGTGACGACGGCCGCGGCGTCGCGCTGGACCCGGGTCATGGCCCGGTGGATCTGGGTGGTCATCAGGCGCTTCCACCCTGACCTGCCGATCACCCCGGCAGGTTCGATCAGGTCCGGCCACGCGTCCCGCATCTCCACCACCAGGGGTGCGCGGACCGCCCGCCGCAACGCCACTCCTGCGCCGATCGAGGGGATCCCGGGCACCGTGGCGATCACCACATCGGGGTGGTCGCCGTTGCGCAGGTGCCTCATGCCGCGCAGCACCGAGTCGCCTGCCGCCACGCACTGGTCCAACGACCGGGACACGAGGGTCGGGCCGTGCTCCCGGAACCGCACCCGCACCACGCGCTCACCGTGCTCGCCCACACCGACCGCGCCCGGCCGGTGCTCGGGCGGAAGGTCCTCGGCGCGCCCGCTCGGGTAGTGCGGGGGAGGGGTCAGCACCGTCACCCGGTGCCCGGCCGCCACGAACCGGGGGACGAGTGCACCCCACCGGCGTTGCGGTGCACCGACCTCGGGGGAGTAGTGATGGGTCACCAGGGCCACGTGCATCTCAGGTGTCACCCCCGAGCCGCCAGGCGGGCAATACCGCCCAAAACGCCCACCGGAGGTTGGGGGGTGAGCACGTCGGTCTGCGCCGGACGTCACTCACACCTCGAGCCTTCCTGGGCTTGCCGCGACCGGGGGCGGGCACGACAACCGGTCAAGAGTAGTGCTGTGACAGCAGTGCCGGGAGCGCGCACGCGCCGCGCCGCCCGGTTCGTCACCATTCGCACCCGCCTCGGGGCGGTCCGGCGGGTGTGATCAGGCGGGGGGCTAGCATGTGGCCCAGCCTGCTGCGCGTACGGCCGGGGGGTGCGCATCGTCCGCGCAGCCGTCGTGGGCGTCCAGGCGCTGCTCCGACGTCCGCGGCATCTGAGGGAGAGGCGACAACCATGAAGATCGCAATCGCAGGCACCGGCTACGTAGGGCTGTCCAACGCGGTCATCCTGGCCCAGCACCACGACGTGTGGGCGGTGGACATCGACCAGGCGAAGGTCGAGAAGATCAACCGCCGTGAGTCCCCGATCGTTGACCCCGAGCTCGAGCAGTACCTCGCCGAGCAGCCGCTGTCCCTGGTCGCCACCACCGACCGTGACGAGGCCTACCGCGACGCCGAGTTCGTGGTCATCGCCACGCCCACCGACTACGACCCCGTCACCGACCGGTTCAACACCAGCTCGGTGGAGTCCGTCATCGGTGACGTCCTGGCCGTGAACCCGGCCGCCGCCATGGTCATCAAGTCGACCGTGCCCGTCGGGTTCACCGCCCGCATGCGCATGGAGCACCCCCGCGCCACCATCGTGTTCTCCCCCGAGTTCCTGCGCGAGGGGCGCGCCCTGTACGACAACCTCCACCCCTCACGCATCGTCGTGGGCGACCGCACCGAGATCGGCAAGCGGTTCGCCGACCTGCTCCTGGAGGGCGCCGTCACCAAGGACGTGCCCGTCCTGCTCACCGACCCCACCGAGGCCGAGGCGATCAAGCTGTTCGCCAACACCTACCTGGCGCTGCGGGTCGCGTACTTCAACGAGCTCGACACCTACGCCGCGCTGCACGGGTTGTCCTCGGCGCAGATCATCGAGGGTGTGGGCCTGGACCCGCGCATCGGCACCCACTACAACAACCCCTCGTTCGGGTACGGCGGGTACTGCCTGCCCAAGGACACCAAGCAGCTGCTCGCCAACTACCGTGAGGTCCCGCAGAACCTCATCGCCGCCGTCGTCGACGCGAACACCACCCGCAAGGACTTCATCGCCGCGGACATCCTGCGCAGGTCCCCCCGGGTCGTCGGGGTCTACCGGCTCATCATGAAGTCGGGGTCGGACAACTTCCGGGCGTCCTCGATCCAGGGGATCATGAAGCGCATCAAGGCCAAGGGTGTCGAGGTGATCGTCTTCGAGCCCGGCCTGGACGGCGAGGACTTCTTCAACTCCGAGATCGTCCGCGACCTGGCGGAGTTCAAGTCGCGTGCGGACGTCATCATCACCAACCGCCAGGCCGACGACCTGGCCGACGTCCCCGAGAAGATCTACACCCGGGACATCTACGGGCGTGACTGACCCCCGGGGCGACCAGGTGCGGGTCGCCGTGTACGGCTCGTGCGTCAGCCGCGATGCCGTCGAGTACCTCGACGCCGACCGGCACCAGCTGGTCACCTACGTCGCCCGTCAGTCCGTCATCAGCGCGTTCTCCGACCCCGTCGACGACCTCGACGTCTCGCACGTCGAGTCGCCCTTCCAGCGACGCATGCTCAACGGCGACGCCGAGGGCAACCTCATGGAGCGGCTCAGCGGGGCTGAGCCGGACGTCGTCCTGTGGGACCTGACCGACGAGCGTCTGGGTGTCCTGCGATCACCCCACGGGGAGTACCTCACCCGCAGCGTCGAGCTGATCGGCTCGGGGATCGACACCGACCTGCAGGACACCTGGGAGCTCATCGAGTTCGGCACCGACGAGCACTTCGCCCTCTGGGCCCGGGCCGTGGCCAGGTTCGCCGCCGCCCTGCGGGCTGCCGATCTCATCGACAAGGTCGCGCTCGTGCGCGTGCCCTGGGCCACCAGGTCGACCGACGGCGGCATCCCGCCCCACCCGTTCGGCCACCGCCCCGTCGTGGTGAACCGCAGGTACCACCGCTACTACCGGCACCTGGCCGGTGTGCACCCCTGGAAGCAGGTGCGGGTGCGGGCCTGGTTCGCGAAGGCCGACCCCGACCACCAGTGGGGACACGCCCCGTTCCACTACCACCCGGCCACCTACCACGCGATGTGCGCACGGATCGAGACCCTGACGGACCGGCTCCCGCCCGGCTCCGGCTGAGCGCGAGCGGTGAAGGTGCAGGTCAGGGCAGCCTGACCTTGCTGGAAGTCACTGTCAGATTCGCCTACCGTCGAGGGCATGGACACCGTCGGTGCACACCCGGGACGCCTCGACCACGCTGCTGACCCTGCACCCGAGCCCGTGCCGCCTGCACCCCGCAACGGCCTCAAGGCCCGCCTCAACTGGTTGCGGGCCGCGGTGCTCGGCGCGAACGACGGGATCATCTCCACCGCCGGGCTCGTCGTGGGCGTCGCCGCCGCCACCACCGATCGCACCGCCATCCTCATCGCCGGAGTCGCCGCACTGGTCGCCGGTGCGGTGTCGATGGCCCTCGGGGAGTACGTCTCGGTCTCCAGCGCCCGCGACACCGAACGTGCGCTGATCGCGGAGCGACGCCGGGCCCTGGCCGAGGACCCCGACCTCGCGCTCGCCGAGCTCGCGGCCCTCTACCGCGCCAAGGGCCTGGAAGCCGGTACCGCACGTGCCGTCGCCCGCGAGCTCACCGACCGTGACCCCGTCCTGGCGAGGCTCGAGGTCGAGCACGGCCTGGACCCCGACGACCTCACCAACCCCTGGCACGCGGGCCTGGCCTCAGCGGTCGCGTTCGTCGTCGGCGCCGCGCTGCCCCTGGTCGCCATGACCTGGAGCCCTGCCGAGAGCCGCATCCCCGTCACCGTCGGCGCGGTGATGCTCGCCCTGGTCGTCACCGGGTCGCTCAGTGCCTGGTTCGGCCGTGCCCGCCGTGTGCGTGCGGTGGTGCGCCTGCTCGTCGGGGGAGCCCTCGCGATGGCCATCACCTTCGCGATCGGGGCCGCCCTCGGCATCGCAGTGCACTGAGGTGCACTGAGGTGCACTGAGCGGCCGCGACCGTCTTCGTGCCACTCCTCCGGTCGCGGCCGGGCCCGAACCTGCCTAGCGTCACTCCCTGTCAGCACACCGCCCGGTGATCACGAGGAGTGCCATGAGCGAGGAGCCCGGCAGCCAGACCGCGACCGGCAAGAGCCAGGCCCCGGCGCCGGACCACCCCGCGAAGCCGACCTCGCCCACCCGCATCACCAAGCCGTCGTGGAAGTACGTCCTGGGGCGCACCGCGCGGGAGTTCACCAAGGACCAGTCCACCGACAGCGCGGCCGGGCTCACGTACTGGGCTGTCCTGGCGCTGGCGCCCGCGGCGCTGGCGGTGGTGTCCGTCCTCAGCCTGTTCGGTGACAGCCGCCAGATCATCGAGGACGCCATCGCCGAGGCCGGTGGGGCGCTCCCCGACGACGCGGAGAGCCCGCTGAACCAGGTGCTGGACGCCGTCACCCAGCAGGACAACGCCGGGTTCGCGCTGGTCACCGCACTCCTGGTCGCGCTGTGGTCGGCCTCCGGGTACGTCAACGCGTTCGGCCGTGCGATGAACCGCGTGTACGAGGTCGACGAGGGCCGGCCCATCTGGAAGCTGCGCCCCGTCATGCTGGTGATCACGTTCGTGGTCCTGCTGCTCGTCGTCCTGATCTGCCTGGCGCTGGTGCTCACCGGGGGAGTGGCCGAGGCGCTCGGCGGTGCGGTCGGGTTGTCCGCCCAGGCGGTGACCATCTGGGACCTCGCGAAGTGGCCTGTCGTGGCGGCACTCGCCGTGGTGATCGTCGCGATCCTGTACTACGCCACCCCCAACGTGCGGCAGCCCCGGTTCCGGTGGATCAGCGTGGGGAGCGTCGTCGCGCTCGTGGTGTGGGCGCTCGCCACCTTCGGGTTCGGCTTCTACGTGGCGAACTTCGGCAACTACGACGCGACCTACGGTGCGCTCGCCGGTGTCGTGCTGTTCCTGCTGTGGCTGTTCCTCACCAACAACGCCCTGCTGTTCGGTGCCGAGCTCGACGCCGAGCTCGAGCGGGGGCGGCAGCTCCAGGCCGGCATCCGCGCCGAGGAGACCATCCAGCTGCCCCCGCGCGACACCAAGGCGAGTGAGAAGAAGCACACCAAGTACGCCGAGGACGTCGCCACCGGCCGCACCTTGCGCCTGACCGAGGGCGCGAGCGACGGCGGCGACGTCACCACCAAGGACTGACACACCCCCTCACCGGAAGGAGCCCCACACCCATGGAGCACTACACGATCGCGACGGTCGCCCAGCAGAGCGCCGACTTCAGGCGCGTGCTGTGGACCGGCAAGCACTCCCAGCTCGTCATCATGACGATCCCCCCGGGTGGTGAGATCGGGGAGGAGGTCCACGACGACATCGACCAGATCCTGTCGTTCGTCTCCGGGACCGGCGAGGCCGTCGTCTCCGGCGAGAAGCGCAAGGTCGCCCAGGGAGACCTGGTGGTGGTGCCCGCGGGTCGTACCCACAACTTCGTCAACACCGGCGAGAACCCCCTGATCCTCTACACCGTCTACGGGCCCCCCGAGCACGCCGACGGTGCGGTGCATGCCACCAAGGAAGAGGCTGACGAGGCCGAGGAGTCGGGCGCGGACGAGCCGCCCACGGCCTGACCGCCTCCCACCAGGGCCCTCAGGAACGTCGGGCCACACCGACCAACCTGGGGGTCCTGGCGCGGTAGGCCTCGTACGCGGGGCCGAACCGGGCCAGCAGCCGCTGCTCCTCACCGCGGGTCTTGGCCAGCAGGACCGCGAGCAGCGCAGACCACGCCACCAGCGGCTCGGGCCTGCGCCGCAGCAGCACCCACCCCGCGGTGGCGACCAGCAGGCCCCCGTACACGGGGTGCCGGCTGACCGCGTACGGGCCGTCGACGAGGAGGTCGATGTCCTCGTGCGGTTCGACCCGAGGGGTCAGGCGCGTCCCGTGCAGCGCCGCGGCCACTACCGAGAACCCCCCGCCCGCGAGCATGAGGGTGAGCGCGACTGCGCGGACCGCCCGCTGCGCCGGCCACCGCGAGGGGCCCGGCCACAGCAGCGCCCCGACGGCAAGCGCCTGTCCGACGACGTACCGGTCGATGTGCTCCCGCATCATGCGTCTCCCTCGTGGCCCGTGGTGCTGACCTGTCCAGCATGGGCCGAGGTGCGGACCGGCGACACCCGGCGCACGCTGGACGCAGGCCGGCACGAGCACCGGCACCACCACCAGGAGGACGACGTGCCCAAGGACGACCACGGCCCGGGCGCTCGTCCATGCTGCTCAGCCGTGCGCGGTGGTCGTCAGGACCTGGGCGACCTCGTCCAGTGCACCGGGAACCAAGGAGTAGTAGGCCCAGATCCCACGCTTCTCCCGCTGCAGCAGGCCGGCGTCCACCAGGGTCTTCAGATGGTGGGAGACGGTGGGCTGGGAGAGTCCCAGGGGCTCGGTCAGGTCGCACACGCACGCCTCGCCACCGTCCCGGGACGCCACCAGCGACAGCAGTCGTAACCGTGCGGGGTCGGCGATCGCCTTGAGCAGCCGCGCGAGGTCGGCGGCCTCCTGCGCCGCGAGCGGTGCGCGCACCAGCGGCGCGCAGCACGACGACGCACGCGTGGTGGTGCCCGGTGAGGTGCTCATGCGCTCATCCTCTCGCGAACCCGAACTCATCGACCGATATAGATATTGACACAAGTCGATCGAAGGTGCAGAGTTCCTGCTGTCAGTACAGATCGATGGTTGTCTATGAAGGGTGTGTGGTGGTCATGGGCGGGGTCGAGGCCGACGGGCGGGTTCAGGAGGTGCGCGACCGGTATGCCGCTGCGGCGCGCGCGGCATCCGGCGGTGCTGTCGCCGAGCGGGTCGGGCGGGGCTCGGGCGGGTGCTGCGAGCCCGACGCGCCCCGGGAGTTCGGTGCGGGGCTCTACGAGGGGGGCGTCGAGGGCCTGCCTGAGCAGGCGGTCCTCGCCAGCCTCGGGTGCGGCAACCCGACGGCGGTCGCCGAGCTGCGGGAGGGGGAGCGCGTGCTCGACCTCGGGTCCGGCGGTGGGATCGACGTCCTGCTGTCCGCGCGCCGGGTGGGTCCGACCGGGTTCGCCTACGGGGTGGACATGACCCCGGAGATGCTCGAGCTCGCGCGCGCCAACGCCGAGCAGGCCGGTGCGACGAACGTGGAGTTTCTCGCCGGGCGCATCGAGGAGGTGCCGTTGCCGGACGCGAGCGTGGACGTCGTGATCTCCAACTGCGTGATCAACCTCTCCGTCGACAAACCTGCGGTGCTGCGAGAGATGTACCGGGTCCTGGCACCCGGCGGTCGCATCGGCATCTCCGACGTCGTGGCGGAGGGCCGGTTGACCCCCGAGGACCGGGCTCGCCTGGGGGACTTCGCCGGGTGCCTGTCCGGAGCGCTCTCGCGAGGGGAGTACCTGGACGGCCTGCGGGCAGAGGGGTTCGCAGAGGTGGAGGTCCGCTTCACCCACGAGGTGCGCCCGGGTCTGCACGGGGCGGTCGTCCGAGCCGTCAAGCCCGCGCCGGACCCCGACTGAGCCCGTGCGCAACACTCATTGCGCAACAGGCCTTGCGCAATGAGTGTTGCGCATTCTACGGTGGGGGCGTGGCCGAGGAGCAGCGCACGATCACCGACCCCGCGAGGATCCGCGCCCTGGCGCACCCCCTTCGCCTCGACCTCCTCGCCCACCTGGACGAGGTGGGCGAGGCGACCGCGACGGAGTGCGCACGGACGACGGGCGAGACGGTCGCGAACTGCTCCTTCCACCTGCGGTCGCTGGCCAAGGCGGGCTTCATCGAGCCCGCAGAGCCACGGGGCAGGGAGCGGCCGTGGCGCCCGGTGGACCGGGGCGGACGTCGACTGGACTTCGAGCCGGGCGACCCCGCCTCGGCCCGCGCCGTGGAGGAGCTGGCGAGCCTGAGCGTCGCGCGCGAGGCCGATCGCGTCCGCGCGTTCCTGTCGTCCACCCACGACCTGCCCGAGCAGTGGGAGGGGACGGTCACCGTGACCACCTCGTCCTTCTGGGCGACCGCCGAGGAGATGCGCGAGCTCGTCGACACCGTCGCCGCCCTGACCGACCGCTTCGCCGGGCGTCACCACGACCCGGCACTACGCCCGCCCGGCGCCACCCGTGGTCGCCTCTTCGCCACCGTCAACCCCGACGAGATCCCGTCGGAGGACTGACGTGAGTCCACCCGGCCCAGGAGGGCGCGGGACGCCGCACCTCCGCCCGACAGGAGCACCGACATGACCACCATGACCGTCGACACCCGCACGTTCCGGTTCCGTCTGCCCGTCCTGCTGCTCGGGCGACTCCGCGGGACGCTCGTCGTGGAGCTCACGGAGAAGTCCGTGCTGCGCATCGAGCGCAGGGAGGCGCGGGCCCGGCCGGGTCGCCTCGCGCACCAGCAGGCCGTCGACGCCGTCGAGGGGCACCGTACGGCTGCGGTCGCTCAGCGCATGGGCGCCGGCTTCTGACGGGGCGACCACCGGGGTTCGGTGTGCCGGACCACCCACAGGGACACGCCGGTCGCGAGCACGGCCGTGACGCCCGGCACCCACGCGCCCAGGCCGGCGGCCACCACACCGCTGACCCCGAGGCCGATCACCACGACCCGCCGACTCACCCCGACCGCTCCCGCGTACAGCAGTCCCAGGCCGGTCACGAACGCGGTGGCCGCCATGATGGGGACGAGCGCGAGGAGCGCCCCTTCACGCAGGACCGCGTCGAACGCGTCACCGGCCGACTCCTCGCCGGGTGCGAACCCGCTGGGCATCACGACCCACGGCACCCACAGCACCGCCCCCGCCATGCCGCCCAGCAGCAGCGCGGACCCCAGGAGCCGGGTGGAGGTGCGACGCCCCGGCTCTGCCCGACCCTCCGGTGGCGGGGGTGCCCGGTGGACGCGGCGACCGACACGACCGTCAGGTCGTCGGGGGAGCCGGCGCCACGTCGTCGGGGAGGGCATGCGGCCACGGTAGAGGACGAACCGGACTAATGGGAGGCCTCGCGGTGTGCGGGGGACAGGCCCGGGACTGAAGGTCCCGCACCAGGGCCGGTGGTCGGCGCCACAATCAGGGGATGGGAAGCAGTGCGACCACGCACCGGGCGCTGGCCTCTGAGAGCCGCGTCCGCATCCTGCACCTGCTCCAGGAGCAGACCGCGCCGGTGGGTGTCGATGCCATCGCCGGGCACGTCGACCTGCACGTCAACACCGTGCGTGAGCACCTGGACCGACTCGTGGAGTGCGGTTACGTGCGCACCTCCGTGGAGGTCCGCAACCGGCGCGGGCGGCCCCGGATCCTGTACAGCGCGGCCGACGACTCACCCGAGGAGGTCGCCCGCCAGGCGGTCCGCGACAAGGTGACCCGGCTGCTCGCCGAGGGTTACGGGCGCGTCGTCGAGCAGCCGGGTCTGGCCGCTCAGGCTCATGGCAAGGCGTGGGGAACCACCGCGTGCCCCGGGCTGCCGGACGGGCGGCGCGCACCCCTCGGCGGTGAGGGGGCGGCAGCGGGCCAGCTCCAGGCCCTCCACAGGCACCTGGACGAGCTCGGGTTCGACCCCACTGTCGACGTCGAGCGCCTGCAGGTCCACCTGCACCGGTGTCCGGTGCTCGACCTCGCTCAGGTGCGGGCCGACGTCGTGTGCAACGTGCACCTCGGGCTCGCGCAGGGACTGCTGGCCCAGCACCCGGGCCCGTTGCGCGCCGAGCGCATCGACCCCGCACGGATCACCCCCGCCGGGCCCCTGACCTGCACGCTGCACCTCACCCAGGGCTGACCACCGGCTCCTCAGGGGGGTCGACCACGTCGATGACACCGACGTACATGCCCATCGAGCACGAGTAGTGCATCCGCCCTGCGGCCGTGGGCGTGAACTCGATCGTGTTGGCCCCTGGCTCCAGGAGCAGCACCTGGTTGACGCCCATGGCCGGGGCGTACAGGGCACTCGCGCAGCTCGCGGACGTCGACTCGATCTCCCAGCGCACCGGGGTCCCGGCCACGACGGTGGCCTGGGCCGGTTCGTAGCCGTTGACCACCTGCACGGTGCGCAGCACCTGCACGTCACCTTCCATCACCGAGTCGACCGCCGAGCCCGCTGCCGCCGGTGCGGTCCACGAAGGCGCCAGCACCGTCAGCGCGCCCGAGACGTTGACCGCGGCGAACGCGAGCACGGCGACTCCGGCGAACCGGAAGAACCTGGGCGCGAACGCCCCGCGGGCGGCGGCCGCAGCACCCCCGACCCCGAGCAGCCCGGGCGCGGTCCCCAGGGCGAACAGGGCCATCACGACACCGGCGCGCACCGCGTCGCCCGTGGACAACGCGTACAGCTGCACCACCTGGGTGAAGCCGCACGGCAGCAGGAACGACGCCGCACCCAGTGCCGCGGCACCACCGTCGTGGTACCTGCCCCCTCTGGAGTCCAGGCCCAGGCGGGTGGCCACCGATGCGGGCAACGAGGGGGTCAACCTGGACAGCCGTGGGGACACCGACGTCAGCTGCAGGCCGATCGCGACCATCGCGAGTGCGACCACCAGTGTCATCAGGGCCAGGGCGCCACCGGTGACCTGGACCGCCGATCCCACCACGCCCAGGCCGGCGCCGAGCACGCCGAACCCGACCACCCGGCCCAGGTTGAAGGCCAGGTGCGGGCGCAACCGTTCCCACGGCCCGGCCTGCGGGTGGCGCTCGGCGTGGCGTGCCGAGACGGCGAGCACCAGGCCACCCACCAGCGCCATGCACGTCGACAGGCCGGCCGCGAGGCCGAGCAGCACCGCGACGACCAGGCCACCGGACCCCACGTCCAGCCCGCCGGCGAGCTCGTCCAGGCCCGCGGCCGTGGCCACTGCCGCGAGCAGGGCGACGACGACAGCCGCGACGGCGACGTCACGCCACACGGCCCGGTCACGTGACAGCCACGCCCGCTCCTCGTCCCCGACCCGGTACCCGGCCTTCTCGATCGCGGCGACGAGTCGGGCCCGGGGGATGTCGGCACTGGTGGTCACCGTGGCGCGGCCCCGGGAGGCCGAGACCGAGACCTGGTCCACGCCGGGGACCTTGCGCAACGCCTTGCCCACACGTACCTCGCACGCGCGGCACGTCATGCCTGTGATCGGGACCGTCGTCGGCATCGTCTGCTCCTGCTCCGGGGTACGCCCACCGTGACCCCGCGCAGAACTGTATGTTCCCTGCCTGGGAGCAGCCTGGGACCCCGTACCCATGTATGGTGCCCCCGGGCCCTGCGGCCCCTGACGAGGGAAGACGACGGGCGGAGGTGGTGCACCATGCGCGACCTGCCTTCCAGTACCGCCCCGTCGCCTCCCGGCCCTGGCACCTGAGGCAGGGTTCCCCCGGCCGGTCGGCGACGGACACCGTGCGTGCTGCGCATCCCCCGCCCCCACGGCCCTAAGGACCTCCCGTGCCTGAGTCCCTCGAAGAGCTCGTCGAGTCCAACGACCTTCTCGGCGTGCGCGCCTGGCTGGACGACCAGGCGGCGCACGTGATCGCTGACGCCCTGGCCCGCATGGACCACGTGGCGGCCGGTGTGCCGTTCCGGCTGCTCGACAAGGACAAGGCGCTGGAGGTGTTCGAGGAGCTCGAGCCCGTCGACCAGCAGGCCATCCTCGGGGGGCTGCGGGACCAGGCGTTCCGCGACCTCGTGGAGTCCATGGACCCCGACGACCGGGCACGCATGCTCACCGAGGCTCCCGCCAAGGTCGCCCAGCGCGTGCTCGCGGGCCTCTCGGTGCGCGAACGCCAGATGACCGCCCACCTGCTCGGGTACCCCAGCGGGTCCGTCGGCCAGACGATGACGCCCGAGACGGTGCCCCTGCCGTTGCAGGTCTCGGCGGGGACCGCCCTGCAACGGGTCCGTGACCGCGGCCACCACGCCGAGACCGTGTACGTGCTGCCGATCGTCGACGCCGGACGGCGCCTGGTCGGCACCGTCGAGCTCCGGGACCTGGTCCTGAGCCCGGCGGACACCCCGCTGGCCGACATCGTCGTGCGGGACGTGCCGTTCGCGCACGCCACCGACCCGGCCGAGGACGCGGCCAAGCTCATGCGTGAGACCAACGTGCTGGCGCTGCCCGTGGTGGACAGCGAGGACCGTCTGGTCGGTCTGCTGACCATCGACGACGCGATCGAGATCATCGAGGCGGCCGACACCGAGGACGTCGCCCGGCAGTCGGGCTCGGCCCCGTGGGCCGGGCACTACATGGCCGTCAGCGTCTGGCAGCTCGCCCGGGCGCGTGCCCCGTGGCTGCTGCTCCTGATCGTGGCGTCGGTGCTGACCGTCAACGTCCTGCAGGTGTTCGAGACGACGCTGGAGAACGTGACCGCGTTGGCGCTGTTCATCCCGTTGCTGGTGGGAACCGGGGGCAACGCCGGTGCCCAGTCCGCGACCTCGGCCGTGCGTGCCCTGGCCGTCGGTGAGCTGCGGGGCAGCGACCTCGCGGCGGTGATCTGGCGCGAGTCCCGGGTCGGGTTGCTGCTCGGGGCGATGCTGTCGGTGGTCGGCCTGGTCGTCGGCTCGATGCTCGTGGGTGGTGACATCGCCCTGGTCGTCGGCCTGTCGCTGATCGTCATCTGCGCCTGGGCCGCGACCGTCGGTGCCACGATGCCGCTGCTGGCGAAGCGCCTGCGGATCGACCCCGCGGTCGTCTCCGCCCCGATGGTCACCACCCTGGTGGACGCGACCGGACTGATCATCTACTTCCTCATCGCCCACGCGGTGCTCAGCCTCTGAGTCCGGGCCCCGGACGCAAGTGCGCCCCCCGCTCCGTGAAGGAGCGAGGGGCGCCACGGCAGACGTCTCACCCGCACAAGGTGTGGCGCCGCACCACCGGCATCTGCCGCCCGACGCTCTCGCGTCGGATGAGGGGGTCGCGACACCATAACCCGGTCATAAGCGCTTCGCATCCTCTGCGCAAAAGTTGCGCCACGTTCGTCACGCTATGCCTAAGTGGTTCACGCGCAGAGTGGGTCAGGTGGGCGCCCCTCGCCGTGCGGCACCCGCCGAGGTCCCCCAGGATGGCGGCATGGCGCAGACCCGGGACCACGCAGACGCACCGCCGACCACCAGCGACCTCGTCCGGCAGGCCGTGGTGCTCATCGGGTCGCTGGTCGCGATCGCAGGAGCGTTCTGGGGCTCGGGAGCGTTCGGCGGTCAGGAGCAGGACCAGGTCGGCGACGGTGCGCTCGCGGCCGACGCCACGCACGTCGCGCCCGGCTCCCCGGCTTTCTCGATCTGGTCGGTCATCTACACCGGGCTCCTCGCCTACGCGATCTGGCAGGTGCTCCCCGCCCAGCGGGCGGACGCACGTCAGCGTCGCACCGGGTGGTTGGTCCTGCTGAGCATGGTCCTCAACGCCGCATGGATCACCGTCGTCCAGCTCGACCTCATCGAGCTGAGCGTCGTCGTGATCGTCGCCCTGCTCCTGACCCTGGTCCTGCTGCTGCTCCGGCTGGAGGAACGGCGCCCCGCGACCGCCGTGGAGGCCGTGGTCCTGGATGGGACGGCCGGCCTGTACCTGGGTTGGGTGTCCGTGGCCACGGTCGCCAACACGGCCGCCGTCCTGGCGGCCGCCGGGTTCACCGAGCTCGGGCTCGGCCCCGAGGTCTGGTCCGTCCTGGTGCTCGCCGTCGCCGCGCTCGTCGGGGTCGGCCTGGCCATCCGCACCCGCGGTCGGCTGGCGATCGGCGCGGCCATGGCCTGGGGCCTGTCCTGGATCGCGATCGCTCGCACGATCGGCGCGCCCGAGTCCACCGTCGTCGCCCTCGCGGCTCTGGTCGCGGCGATCGTCGTGGTGGGCGCCACCGTGGTGACGCGCCTGCGCCGGCCCGACCCGTTCGCCCTGCCCGGCCGCTGAGGGCCGGGTCAGAGGTAGCGCAGGGGGTCGAACTCCTCGAGCGGGATGATCCGCAGGCGCGGCAGCTCCACGTTGAAGGCGTGGACGTGGTGCTCGAGGTCGAAGATCTCCAGTCCGCCGTCGACCAGCTGCTGCAGCGAACCGCTGATGAGCTCCTCGAAGCCGAGCAGACCCACCCTGCGGTCGGGGCCCAGGAGCTGTGCGACGTACGGCGCGAAGTCCCCGTCGTGGCTGGCCAGGAGTACGTCGCCCGGCCGGTCCAGCAGCGCCTCGATGGTGCGCTGGATGCCGATGTCGACGACCTTCTCGTGCGAGGAGCCCGCCAGCGGGATGGGCCGGAACCCGATCGCGGTCAGGGCCTGGACGAACGACATCGGCATGGTGCCGTGGGAGGCGTTGAGGAAGAACAGGCCCTTGACCTCGGCGCCGCCCCACTGCTCGCGCGCGAAGCTCAGGACCCGCTCCCACCGGGGGCGCTCCTCCGGCGCAGGGCGGGCGTTGAGGATCGACCCACCGAGGGTCGCGTCGATGTTCTCGCCGTCGACCAGCACGTAGGTGGTCCGTCCCGTGGGGTCGGCGGTCGTTCCCTCGTGCGTCGTCGTCATGACCTCAGCGTAGTTGCTGCGTCCGTACCCACCCGCAGGTCGCCTCGCCGGGCGGGATGCTGGGCCCGAGGTCCGGTTGGGGCCAGTATGGGAGGTGACGGTGCGCGGAGGTCGCGCACGGAGGCGACGAGAGGGCTGACTGCCGGTGGTCACGGAGCAGGGGAGTGCTCGACGCTGGTTCGTCAGGCTCAGCTCTGCCGGGACCGGGACGCTGCGCAGGCTCGCCGTCCGCGGGAACCTCTCGATGGGGGCCGTGATCGCGCTCGCCCCGTCCCTCAGCCCCCGGCCGGGGGAGGAGCACGTCCTCTACTACGGTGTGGCCGGGGTGCTGGCGGCCGCCGCCCTGGTTCTCACCCGTGGGCGCCGGTGGCACCCGGGTGCCATCACCCTGCTGGCGATCGGTACGCCCACCGTGGCCATCCTCGTGCTCCTGAGCCTCAGCACGATCGCCGGCGTGCTACCGATCCTGCTCATCTGGTCCGCGCTCACCACCGCCTACTTCGGTACCCGTGCCTCCACGCTGGGCCTGCTGGTCGCGCTGGGCGCGGGGTTGGCCCTGGCCGTGGTCGTCTCGCCGGACCCACGGCTCTCGGCGTTCAGCTGGGTGGTCACGATGGTGGCGTGCTCGTTGTGCGCCGTCAGCGTGCGGGTCATCGCAGAGCGGGGTGACAGGTTCCTCCGGTCCTTGGACGACACCGCCCGCCGTGACGCCCTGACCGGCCTGCTGAACCGGCGCGGTTTCGACGACAGCCTGTCCGACCTGTGGCTCGAGCACACCTCGCTCACCGTCACGTTCTACGACCTGGACCACTTCAAGGCCGTCAACGACACCCACGGCCACGAGGCCGGTGACAAGGTGCTCCAGGCGTTCGCGCGCGTGCTGCGCGACCACGTCCGTGACGTCGACGTCGTGGCCCGCACCGGTGGCGAGGAGTTCGGTGTGGTCATGCCCGCTGTCGACGGTGTCGTGGCCCTGGACCGGGCCGAACGCGTCGTCGACGTGCTGCGCAGCACGCCGGTGCCGACCCGGGGCGCGGTCCTGCGGTGCACCGTCAGCGCGGGCGTCGCGGTGCGGACGGGTCGCCACCGCTCCGCCGCGGAGCTGCGCCGGG
>NZ_AXCZ01000390.1 GCF_000767165.1 Cellulomonas bogoriensis 69B4 = DSM 16987 | reverse complement strand
ACCTGGGCGCCGGTCAGGGTGGCCACGTCGACCACCACGTCCGGGTCCTCCTCGCAGGCCGCGACCAGGCCGTCGGCGAGCACCAGGCGGCCCTCGGCGTCGGTGTTGAGCACCTCCACTGTGGTGCCCCCGCGCTGGGTGATCACGTCGGAGGGACGCTGGGCCGTGCCGGACGGCATGTTCTCGGCCAGGCACAGCCAGCCGGTCACGCGTACCGGCAGCTCCAGCTCCGCGGCAGCGAGGACCGTGTGCAGGACCGCGGCCGCACCGGCCATGTCGGACTTCATCGTCTCCATGCCCTTGGCGGGCTTGATCGACAGACCGCCCGAGTCGAACGTGATGCCCTTGCCCACCAGCGCGACCGATCCACGTGCGCGGCTCGGCGCCCAGTCCAGCCGCACCAGCCTGGGGGGACGCGAGGACCCCTGGCCCACGCCCACCAGTCCGCCGTAGCCGCCTGCGGCGAGCTCCTTCTCGTCCATGACCTGGACCTTGATCTTCGTCCCCTTCGCCGCAGCGCGCGCCACGTCGGCGAACGCCGCGGGGTACAGGTCCAGCGGGGCGGTGTTCACCAGGTCGCGTGTCCCGTGCACGGCGCCGGCGACGACGGCGGCGCGGCGCGCAGCAGCCTTCGCCGCGGTGTCCCGGGCGCGGGGTGTGACGACCTCGAGCCGTTCGACCGCCGTTTCGGTGCCCGTCCGGTACCGGGTGAAGTCGTAGGCACCGAGCAGGGCGCCCTCTGCCACCGCACCGACGGCGTCCGCGTCGACCGCGGGCAGCGCGATCCCCACCGACGCGGTCCCACGGAGCTGACGCACCGCG
>NZ_AXCZ01000283.1 GCF_000767165.1 Cellulomonas bogoriensis 69B4 = DSM 16987 | reverse complement strand
CGTCGGCACCCGTCCCGGCCTGACCTCGCGCGGCACCGTCGCGCGCCCGCCGCCGACCTGGAGTGCCGATGCAGACCACACCTGTGACCGAGCCCGACCGGGGCCACGTCCCGGGACCGTCCCGCCGCGGTACGGACCTGCGCGGGGCCGCCCTGGCCTGGGTGGGGACGGCCCTGCGCATGGTGCTGGGTGGTGTGGCCCTGGTGGCCGGCGTCATGAAGATCGTCGACCTGCCGGGGAGCGTGCGCGCGGTCCGTGCGTACGAGCTGCTGCCCGACGCGCTGGCGGTGCTGGCCGGCAACGCGCTGCCCATGATCGAGATCGTCGTGGGTCTTCTGCTCGTCACAGGGCTGTTCACCCGGTGGTCGGCGGTCCTGTTCGGGGCCCTGATGCTCGCCTTCTCGGTGGGTGTGGCCTCCGCATGGGCACGCGGGCTGACCATCGACTGCGGCTGCTTCGGCGGCGGCGGGCAGGTCGAGGCCGACGAGACCCGCTACCTGCACGTCCTGGTCCGGGACGTGGCTCTGGTCCTCGGGGCCGCCTGGTTGGTGTGGCGGCCGCGCACCCGGCTGTCCCTGGACCGGGGCCTCGGGCTCGACCCCCTCACACGCACCGGACGCACCGACGCGTCCAGTCGACCGATCGCCTCGGTCGACCGATCCGGAAGGAACTGACATGACCGACCCCCGCCCCACCAAGGCCCAGCGCCGTGACGAGGCCCGCCTGGAGGCCCAGCGCATGCGACAGGCCGAGGAGCGCGCCGCCGCCCGGCGCCGCACGATCCTGATCGCCGGCATCGTCGTGGCGATCGGTGTGCTCGCCGTCCTGGTCACGGTGATCCTGGGCCAGGGAGCGCGCACCGCCATGGAGGACGTGGACCGTCCCGCCGGCTCCACCCTCGCCGGGGGCATCCCCGTCGGGGCGGACGGGATCGCGGGCGCGGTCGACGACTACGGCGACGCCGTCGTGGTGCAGGTGTACTCGGACTACCTGTGCGGGGCGTGCGCCGCGTTCAAGCAGGAGCGCGGCGCCGAGCTCGACGAGCTGCGGGAGTCCGGCGAGATCGTCCTGGAGGTCCACCCGGTGTCGATCCTGGACCAGCCCGTGACCGGGAGCGTGTACTCGACCCGGTCGGCCGCGGCCGCGGCCCTGGTGGCCGACGAGTCGCCGGAGGCGTTCCTGGCCTTCAACGACGCCCTGTTCGACGACCGGCCCCAGGGCCCCGAGGGCCACAGCGACGAGCGCATCGCCGAGATCGCCCAGGAGTCCGGCGCCTCGGCGGCGGTCGTCCAGAGCATCGCGGACGGCACCTACTACGAGGCGGCCGGTGGGGAGGGCCGCTTCGTGCCGTGGGTCGCTGCGGCCACCGAGCAGGCGTCCCGTGACCTGGCTCGCCTGGCCACGCCGACGGTCGTCGTCGACGGTCAGATCCTGGACGCCGAGACGTTCGACTGGCGCGTGGACGGCTCCATCGCCCAGGCCGTGGCGCAGGCGCGGGCCGACCGCTGAGAACCCGGGACCCGGCCGGCGCACACCCACCGCGCCGGCCGGGTCCCCTCTGGCACACTTGACCCCGGCCTCGCAGGCCCCGCCGCCTTAGCTCAGTGGTAGAGCACCCGCCTTGTAAGCGGACGGTCGTCGGTTCGAATCCGACAGGCGGCTCCCAGCCCAGCTGCACCCCCACCGTCACCCCGTGCCCTCGGCGACGGTGCCGCGCGCCCACTGCTCTGATCGGGTGACACCCTCTGACCTGCAGCGACGTCTTGTCCCGTTTTGGGATCACACCTCCGGGTGAACCTGGGTCGAAACACTCCGAAAGTGTCGTTCCCGGACGAGTGGGGCCTTCTTCGCGCCACAGAATGGCGCCAGTCCTCTTGCACCCGTCCGGACCACCCGACCGGACGCAGGCCGACCCCGGGCCGGTGGAGGACGGCCGGCCCCCCGGGCCGGCGGCAACGCGCGACGACGTCGCGACATCCCGACACGAAGGACGTTCCTCACCATGGCTTCTGCACGCCGCAAGTCCGCCGCCGCCGCTCTCGCCGTCGTCGGCGTCGCGGGACTGGCACTCGCCTCCGCAGCCCAGCTCACCATCGGGACCGCGTCCCTGGGGGCCGGGACCCAGGTCGTGGCCTCGTGCCAGCC
>NZ_AXCZ01000360.1 GCF_000767165.1 Cellulomonas bogoriensis 69B4 = DSM 16987 | reverse complement strand
TGGGCTTCGACAGCGCCTACCAGGGGCAGGGCTACCGGACGTCCGGCGTCGTCCTGGACAACGTCGCCGCCGCGTGCGACGGGCTCGACGTCCAGGTGACCGTCGCGACCGCCGACGGCACCTCGCTGCACGAGTTCACCGCGAGCGCCACCGAGGGCCGCACCGTCCTGACCAGCCCGTCGGCGAGCATCCCGGCCGCCGACATCGAGAACATCTCCGTCGTCATCTCCGGCTGAGCCGGGCCACCGGGCAGCGGTGACGCGCCAGCACCGAGCAACCGACGCGGGCACCTCGCGCCGGTTGCTCGGTGCTGCCGGCACGGCGGCGTGGGTCGCCCTGGTGGCGGTGGCCGTCACGCTGCTGTGGCCGACGTCCCTGGGTGGGTGCACGACGCTGACGATCGTCTCGGGCCGGTCGATGGAACCGACCTACAGCAGCGGTGACCTGGTCGTCGCCCGGTGCGGTGCCGCGCAGGTCGGTGACGTGATCGTGTACCGGCCACCGGGTGTGGACGGCGCCCGGGTGATCCACCGGGTGGTGGGTGGTGATGCGCAGGGGTGGGTCGTCCAGGGCGACAACAACGACTTCCTGGACCCGTGGCGACCGGCGGCCGACCGGGTCGACGGGGTCGCGGCCGTGCACCTGCCGCACCTGGGCCGGGTCGCGTCGTTGCTGATCGACCCGGTCACGTGGGTCTCGGTGATGCTGCTCGCGCTCGCGGTGGTGGTCTGGCCCGGTCGGTCCGACGCCCCGCGGGCCACGGAGGGGGAGCGGTGAGGCGTCGCACCGCAGCTGCCGCAGCGACGCTGGTCGCGGTGACGGTCCTGTCGGTGGGTGCCGCGACGGCCGCGTCCTTGCCGTTGCGGGGCGCCACGCTGACGTCGACGACCGCGACCCACCCGTGCCCGGGCCCGGTCCAGGTGCGGGCGTCCGGGGTCAGTGCCACCACGGTCCAGGTCACCGCGCCAGCCTCGTGCGAGGGGCGCGCCCTGCAGCTCGCCGTCG
>NZ_AXCZ01000234.1 GCF_000767165.1 Cellulomonas bogoriensis 69B4 = DSM 16987 | reverse complement strand
AGGACGACGGCGTCCAGGTCGCCCGGCCCGTCACCGAGCCCGGGGACCCGGCCCAGACGGGTGCCGACGTTCCCCCGGATGTCCACCACCTGCAGGTCCGGGCGGGTGGCCAGCAGCTGCGCGGCGCGGCGCGGTGACCCGGTGCCGACCTTCGCGCCCTCGGGCAGGTCGTCCAGGGTCCGGCCTTCGGCGGCGCACAGCACGTCCCTGGGGTCCTCCCGCGGGGGGACGGCCGCGACGGTCAGGCCCGGGGCCTCGGCGGTGGGGATGTCCTTCAGGGAGTGCACGGCCACGTCGCACCGGCCGTCGAGCACCGCCTCGCGCAGCGCGGCGACGAACACCCCCGCACCGCCCAGGGACGCCAACGACCCGGTGAGCCGGTCACCGTCGGTGCGGACGGTGACCAGCTCGACGTCGGCCTCGCCCAGGCCGGCCACGGCGCGCAGCGCGTCCGCGACGTGACCGGTCTGGGTGAGGGCCAGGGCGCTGCCCCGGGTGCCGACGCGTACCGTCACGCGTCGAGCCCCGCCAGGGCGGGCTTGTCGCCGCGCGGGTTGGCGCAGCACCCGGGCCGGCACACGTCGTACCAGGGGCCCAGGGGGCTGAGCGCGGGCCGCGGGTGGGGGGCGGTGTCGTCCGGGCCGGTGGCCAGACGCTCCTGGACCAGGTCGATGAGGCCGGAGACGTACGCCTGGTGCACCCCGGGGGTGGGCACCCGCTCGGCGTGCAGGCCGGCGTCCTTCGCGGTGGTCATCGCCTCCTCGTCGAGGTCCCACAGGACCTCCATGTGGTCCGAGACGAACCCGATCGGCACGATGACGACCGCCTTGGTGCCCTTCTCGGCGAGGTCGGTGATCGCGTCGTTGATGTCGGGCTCGAGCCACGGGGTGCGCGGGTCGCCGGAGCGCGACTGGTACACCAGCGACCACGGCACGGCGGCCAGCTGGGCGGCCGACCCCCCGGTTCCGACGTCGCTGACGCCACCGGCGCTGGCCATCACGATCTCGGCCACGGCCCGGTGCTGGGCCCCGTACGCGCCGTCCGGCCCCAGGTCGGCGACGGGCGGGCCGGACTGCACCGCGGTGGCGGTCGGGATGGAGTGGGTGACGAACAGCACGTGCGCGTCACGCGTCAGGTCGAGGTCCGGCTGGGCGTCGCGGGTGCGCAGCAGCGCCTCGCGGACGCCCTCGACGAACGGGGTCACGAACCCGGGGTGGTCGAAGTACTGCCGCACCTTGTCGATGTGCATCTCGCCGGCCAGGCCGGTGGTGTCGAGAGCGGCGGCGAGGTCCTCGCGGTACTGGCGGCACGAGGAGTACGAGGAGTACGCGCTGGTGACCACGGCCAGCAGGCGGCGGTGCCCGGCGGCGTGCGCCTCCCGCACCGCGTCGGCCAGGTAGGGGTCCCAGTTGCGGTTGCCCCACAGCACCGGCAGCTCCAGGCCGCGGGCGGCGAGCTCGCCCTCGAGGGCGGCCTTGAGCTCACGGTTCTGGTCGTTGATGGGGCTGACCCCGCCGAACGCCCGGTAGTGGTGGGCGACCTCCTCCAGCCGCTCGTCGGGGATGCCCCGTCCGCGGGTCACGTTCCGCAGGAACGGCAGGACCTCGTCCTGGCCCTCGGGCCCGCCGAACGAGACCAGCAGGATCGCGTCGTAGGGCGCGGGTGCCTGGGGGTCGCGGTCGGGCAGGGTGTGGGGGCCGGGCCCCTCGGTGGTGGTGCTCACAGCAGGACCTCCGCGACCTCGTCGACCTCGATGCGCCGCCCGGTGAAGAACGGCACCTCCTCACGCACGTGCCGACGGGCCTCGGTGTGGCGCAGGTACCGCATGAGGTCGACCAGCTCGGTGAGCTCGTCGGCCTCCAGGCCCAGCAGCCACTCGTAGTCGCCCAGGGCGAAGGACGCCACCGTGTTGGACAGGATGCTGGCGTACTCGCGGCCCTTGCGGCCGTGCTCCCCGAGCATCGCACGGCGCTCGTCCTCCGGCAGCAGGTACCACTCGTAGGACCGGACGAACGGGTAGACCGTCAGCCACTCCTTGGGGGTGGTGTCGCGCATGTAGGCCGGGGCGTGGTTGGCGCTGAACTCCGCGGCGCGGTGCACGCCCAGCGCGGACCAGGTGGGCGCCAGGGGTGCGAGCTCGGTGGTGCGGCGCAGGCGTCGGGCGGCGGCCTGCAGCCCGTCGGGTGTGTCGCCGTGCAGCCAGACCATGAGGTCGGCGTCGGCGCGCAGCCCGGAGACGTCGTACAGGCCGCGCAGGACGACGCCCTCACCGAGGTCGGCCGTGGCGGTCGCGAGGTCGGGCGCGGCGGGGGCGTCGGAGTGCTGGGGTGCGGGTGCGGCCGGGCGCCGCAGCACGGTCCACAGGGTCCAGGCCCCGGGGTCGGCGGCGACGGCCTGGCGGTCGTCTGGTGTGGTCATGGGTGAAGTCTGCGTGAGCGGACGAAAATACGACAACTGAGCAGTCATCCCATGAGATTCTGACATGCCGTCAGATCATATTGACGATGTGTCAGATCAAATCCCGGGGCGTCTCGGGACGCCCATTCGCAGAATGCGTCCGGCCGCCTCCGGGTGCGCGTTCCCCGGTCATTCCGTGACGTCGGGCACACCCTGGGTGCTGATCCTGCGGGCCGCGGCACGCGCGTCCGCCACGACGGCCGCCAGGCCCGTCCCGGCCACCCACGCCCCGCACAGCTCGAGCCCGGTCACCTGGTCCACGTCCTGCCGCAACCGGGCGACCCGCTCCCCGTGCCCGGGCCGCGCACGGGACAGGCCCGTGGACCACACCGTCCGCGCGAACCCGTCCACCTGGTCCTCGCCCAGGTCGGTGCCCAGCAGCACCGATGCGTCCCGGACGGCTGTGGCGCGCAGGGCCCGGTCGTCCTCCGGGGCCAGGTGCGGGGCGTACGACAGGCGCAGGACGTGCCGTCCCGGCCCCGCGGCCTGCGCCAGCCACGCCCACTTCGCCGACGCGTGCGTCAGGGCCTTGGCGTGCACCTGACGGTCCCCGGGGGTGTCGCTCACGCACGCGACCTGGGCGTCCGGGGCGACCAGCACACCCGTCCCGCGCGGTGCCCGGTCCAGTGCCGGTGCCCGGACCACCAGGGTCGCGAGCACCACCGCGACGGGGTCGGCGGCCAGGCCACGGACCCGCGG
>NZ_AXCZ01000244.1 GCF_000767165.1 Cellulomonas bogoriensis 69B4 = DSM 16987 | reverse complement strand
CGGGTGGCGTCTGGGTCGCGCCGCAGGTGGGTGGCACCTCGTCGAGGCGGAGCTCCGGGCCGCGAGCGACCCCGACGGGGCGCTGTCGGAGCTGGGTCGCACCGGCATCAGCAGCTGGCTCGAGGTGGGCGCTGCGCGCACCTGGGCGCCGTTGCCCGAGCCCCAGCGGGAGCGCATCGCGACGCTCCTGACCGACTCCGGCCTCCCCCTCGCGACCCGGCGGGCAGTGGCGTTCCACGCCGGCATCGACCCCCTACCCGACGACGAGCCGCGTCGGCCCCCGCAACCCTCCACGCACCGCACCCGCCGCTGGCTGCGCCTGCGCCGCCGGGACTGAGCCACCCCTCGCCCCCTCCGCTCCCCCCGGCGCCGTCGTCCCCTCGCCACCGTCACCACCACTCGAGTGGGACCGTTCCGTTACGGAAAGCGCAACGGATCGGTCCCACTCGGTGACGGTGGCGTGCGTCCGGCCCTGACACCACGGGCTGGGGTCAGGGCAGGTGGGTGGGGCCGGGTGCTCAGCCGCGTCCGCCGGTGACGGGTCGGTGACGCTGCTGGACGCCGGCCGTCCCGTAGGGGTAGTCGTCGACGCGTGGTGCGCTCACCTCGGTGAGCCGGTCGAGCTGGTCGGGGGTCAGCTCGAGGTCGGCGGCGCCCATGTTGTCGGTGAGCTGCTCGACGGTCCGGGCCCCGAGGATCACCGAGGTGACGGCCGGTTGGGCGGCGAGCCACGCCAACGCCACCTGGGACATCGACGCCCCGTGCGCACCGGCGACCTCACCGACGGCGTCGATCACCCGCCAGGTGCGCTCGTCGGCGTTGCGCGCCTCCCACGCCTCCATGCCGCGGGTCGGGTTCTCCCCCAGGCGGGTGCTGCCGGTCGGGGGGACGTCACGCTCGTACTTGCCGCTGAGCCACCCACCGGCCAGTGGCGACCACGGCAGCAATCCGATGCCGGCGTCGAGGCAGGCGGGGACGACCTCGTGCTCGATGTCCCGGACCAGCAGGTTGTACTGCGGCTGCAGGGTGACCGGTGCGGACCAACCGTGCGCGGCGGCCACGTGCACCGCCTTGGTGACCTGCCAGCCGAGGTAGTTGGAGAACCCGTAGTAGGAGATCTTCCCGGCGCGGACGGCGTCGTCCAGGAACCCGAGGGTCTCGTCCAACGGGGTCAACGCGTCCCACGCGTGCACCTGGTACAGGTCGACGTGGTCGACACCGAGCCGGCGCAGCGAGTCCTCGAGCGCGGTGCGCAGGTGCCGGCGGGACAGCCCGACGTCGTTGGGCCCCTCCCCCATCGGGAACCGCCCCTTGGTGGCGAGCACCACCTGGGCGGCGTCGGTCGGGTGGGCGGCCAACCACCGGCTGATGATCTCCTCTGAGACCCCCGCGCTGTACACGTCCGCGGTGTCGAAGAACGTCCCACCGGCCTCCACGTACGTGGTCATGATCTGCCCGGACGTGGCCTCGTCGGCCTCGGCCCCGAACGTCATCGTCCCGAGGGCCTGTGTGGAGACGACCGCTCCCGAGCGCCCGAGTGTGCGGTACTGCATGGGGTCCTCCTGAGCGTGGTGCGGTCGACTCGACCGGTGCGGGCGAGCCCTCAGATCTTCTCGAAGATCATCGTCGCCTGGATGCGGTCACCGCCGCCCAGGCCCTTGCTCCCGGACGAGGCGGTGGTGATGGTGTGCAACCGGTAGCCCTGCTCGGCCTGCCGGTTGATCGCCGCCTCCAGCTCGGGCAGGTTCCCCGACCCGTCGTACCCGCCTGCCAGCGTCTTCGCCATGACAACCTCGCGTCCGTGGACTCCGCACGGGGTCTCGCGGTGAGCATCGCACACCTGCGGTCGGACGGCTCTCCCACCAAGTCACGCGAATGCATGCCGTCGAGCGGCGACGCGTGTGGACCTCAGCAGGGGCGACGGGCGCCTGCGGTTGCGACCACCAGCCACCCCCGGTCCGGCGCGTACGGGAGCGGGCTGACGTCGATGTCGGTGAACCCGATTCCCTCCAGGGAGGCCCGGACCTCCTCCTCGCTGCGGAAGCGCAACGTCGTGGTGGAGTCCACCCGCTCCCCGTCCGCGTGGAAGATGGTGGGCGACTCGAAGGTCACCAGGTCACCGTCGACCGCGGTGACCTGCACCCAGTCCTCGACGGGCCCCATGCCTTCGACGTCCACGACCTGGCGGGTGAGCTGTTCGGTCCACCGTTCCCAGGCGCGGTCTGCCGGGTTGCGGGTCTCGAACGCCAGGCGCCCACCGGGGCGCAGGCACGTGTGGATCGCGCGCAGCGTCGCCAACCAGGCGTCGTCGTCGACGAAGACCTGCGCGACGTTGGCGGTCATGGTCGCCAGGTCGTGGCGCCCCCGCAGGCCCGGATCGGCAGCCACGTCCGGGGCCGTCCCCCACACCCACCGGACCGTGCCCGCACCGGGCTTGGCGCGGGCCACGTCGAGGGACGCCTCAGCAGGGTCGACCCCCACGACCTCACGACCCTGCGCGGCGAGTCGGCAGGCCAACGTGCCCGTCCCGCACCCGACATCCAGGACCGTCCCGGCCTCGAGCTGCTCGGCGAGGGTGACGTAGACGTCGAGGTCCCTCCGGTCCGGGTCCAACGGGTCATAGACGCGCGCGACCCGCGGGTGGGAGTAGATGGCATCAGGCACGTCCCCGACCGTAGTGCGCACACCTGACGCCCCCTGGTGCCCGGTGTGTGGATCGGCGAACCGCGCGGTCACAGTCGGGGTAGTTTCACGCAGGACCATGGCCGCGAGCAGGAGCACACATGACCAGCACCGCACGACGTCACGTGGACGACCACACCCACCGGCCTGGTAGGCGCATGGTTGGTCGGCGTGCCCGAGCGCGGACGGCGGGGGTGCTGGCCGCCGCACTGTGTGCACTGATCGCAGCCGCACCGGCTGGGGCTCTGGGTGAGGACGAT
>NZ_AXCZ01000521.1 GCF_000767165.1 Cellulomonas bogoriensis 69B4 = DSM 16987 | reverse complement strand
GGAGCACACATGACCAGCACCGCACGACGTCACGTGGACGACCACACCCACCGGCCTGGTAGGCGCATGGTTGGTCGGCGTGCCCGAGCGCGGACGGCGGGGGTGCTGGCCGCCGCACTGTGTGCACTGATCGCAGCCGCACCGGCTGGGGCTCTGGGTGAGGACGATGGGCTCTGGTACGTCGAAGCCGCGGGCTTGGACGAGGTCCACGAGCGGGCCACGGGTGAGGGCATC
>NZ_AXCZ01000232.1 GCF_000767165.1 Cellulomonas bogoriensis 69B4 = DSM 16987 | reverse complement strand
GCCCGCAGCGCCACCCGCCCCGCTCGCGCGCGGCGCACCACCACGCGCACCGGGTCCGCCGCCAACGGCCACGCCCTCTCCTCCCCCATGCAGGGCACCATCGTCAAGGTCGCGGTCCAGGACGGCGCCGAGGTCACCGAGGGCGACCTGGTCGTGGTGCTCGAGGCCATGAAGATGGAGCAGCCCCTGGTCGCCCACCGCTCCGGGACCGTCCGGTCCCTCAGCGCCGCGGTGGGGGTGGGCGTCAGCGCCGGGTCACCGATCTGCGAGATCGTCGACTGACGTGCCACGCCCGCCCGGCAGGCACCACCGCCAGCCCGGTGACGGGTGGGTCGAGTGCGGCTGCGGTGCCCGGCACTGGGGCCTGCACGGCGCAGCCGGTCTGCTGCTGCACCGCCCCGAGCCCGCAGGGACGGGCCCGGGGCACGTCGTCCTGCAGCACCGGGCCCTGTGGAGCCACCACGGGGGGACATGGGGCATCCCGGGGGGAGCCATCGCCCCGCACGAGACCCCCGAGCAGGGCGCCGTCCGCGAGGCCCAGGAGGAAGCCGGGATCGACCCCGGCCACCTGACGGTGCTCACGACCAGCACACTGACCCACCCCGACTGGGCCTACACCACGGTCGTGGCGCGCACCACCGGCACCCAGCACCCACGGCCCACCGACGACGAGAGCCTCGAGATCGCCTGGGTGCACGTCGACGACGTCGCGGACCTGCCCCTGCTCCCCGCCTTCGCCACCGCCTGGCCCGACCTGCGGGCCGCCCTGACCACCTGACCGGGACTCACAGGCGCCGCTGGTGCACGATCCGCGCGACCTCCGCGATCGAGCCCGACAACGACGGGTACACCGTGAACGAGCGGGCGACCTCATCCGCAGTCATCCGGTGCGAGACCGCCAACGTCAACGGGAACACCAGCTCGCCGGCCCGCGGCGCCACCACCACACCGCCCAGGACCGTGCCGGTGGTCGCGTGGGCGAAGATCTTCACGAACCCGTCCCGCATCCCCAGCATCTTCGCGCGCGGGTTGCGCGCCAACGCCAACGACGTGGCCACGTACCGGGTGCCCGACGCCGCCAGCTCACGCTCCGAGGCACCCACGGTCGCGATCTCCGGTGCCGTGAAGATGTTCGCCGCCACCGTCCCCAGGTTCAACGGCTGCACCGCGTCGCCCAGCGCGTGGGCCATCGCGATCCGCCCCTGCATGGCCGCCACCGACGCCAGGGGCAGCACACCCGTGCAGTCGCCCGCCGCGTACACGCCCCGCACGCTGGTGCGGGAGACCCGGTCCACCTCGATGTGCCCCCGGGGCGTGAGGCGCACCCCCGCCTCCTCCAGGCCCAGGTCCGCGGTCGTCGGCACCGACCCCACCGCCACCAGGCAGTGCGACCCCTCCACCACCCGACCGTCGTGCAGCGTCACCCGCACCCCGTCACCGACACGCTCGGCCGAGACCGCGCGGCTGCGACCCATCACCGTCATGCCACGCTCGCGGAACACCTGCTCGATGACCTCCGCGGCGTCGGCGTCCTCACCGGGCAGCACCCGGTCCCGGGACGAGATGAGCACCACGTCCGACCCGAGCGCCTGGTAGGCGCCGGCGAACTCCGCGCCGGTCACACCCGACCCCACCACCACCAGCCTCTCGGGCAGCTCGGTCAGGCCGTAGAGCTGGGTCCAGCTGAGGATCCGCTCCCCGTCCGGCATCGCCTCGGGCAAGGTGCGTGGGGTCGCGCCCGTGGCCAGCAGCACCACGTCCGCGTCGCACCGGCGCTGCTGCGCGCCGTCGGCCGGGTCGATCACCACGCAGCCGGGCCCGTCCAGGCTGCCCACCCCGTCCACGACCTCCACGCCCTCCTCCTCCAGGCGGGTGCGGATGTCCGTCGACTGCGCCTGCGCCAGGCGCAGGACCCGGGCGTTCACCTCGTCCAGGAGCACCTCGTGCCCCTGCGACGGGTCACCACCGGCCTGACCCACGGTGCGGATCCCCAGCTCCGGGGCGCGGTCGGCTATCGTCATCCACTCCGCGGTCGCGATCAGCGTCTTGGAGGGCACCACGTCGGTGAGCACCGCGGCGCCACCCAGGCCGCGCCGCTCCACGAGCGTCACCTCCGCGCCGCCACGCTGGGCGACGAGGGCCGCCTCGTAACCGCCGGGCCCACCCCCCACCACCACCACGCGAGGGGCGGGGCGCCCGGGCGGCACGGGCGTGGGCGTCGCTTCGGCCAGTCCTGGTGTCGTCTCGGTCACACACGCATTGTGCCGGGCCCACCCCCGCGGTGCGCGACAGCAGTGGTGGGCCCCGCGGGTCGCGTGTGGGCACCGGACGGGACGGCTAGCCTCGGTGCCATGACCGACGCGGACCTCTCCATCGACGACCCCGCCCACGACCCGATGGAGGTCGCCCGCGCGGCCGCCGCCGTGCTCGCCGACCGGACCGGCGTCGCCACCCACGACGTCGCCCTCGTCCTGGGCTCGGGCTGGTCGGCCGCCGCGGACCTGCTCGGGGAGACCGTCGCCGAGGTCCCCACCGCCGAGATCCCCGGCTTCAGCGCCCCCGCCGTCGCCGGGCACCTGGCCACCACCCGCTCGGTACGGGTCACCGGCACCGACCGGCACGCCCTCGTCCTGGGCTCGCGCACACACCTGTACGAGGGCCGCGGGGTGCGACGCGTGGTGCACGGGGTACGGACGGCCGCCGCCGCGGGGGCCCGCACCGTCGTCCTCACCAACGGGTGCGGAGGCCTGCGACCCGAGTGGGCACCCGGAACCCCCGTCCTGATCAGCGACCACCTCAACCTCACCGCCACCTCCCCCCTGGAGGGGGCCACCTTCGTGGACCTCACCGACCTGTACAGCGCGCGCCTGCGGGACCTCGCCCGCCAGGTCGACCCGAGCCTCGCCGAGGGCGTGTACGCCCAGATCCGCGGCCCCCACTACGAGACACCGGCCGAGGTCAGGATGCTGGCCGGGCTCGGCGCGGACCTCGTGGGCATGTCCACCACCCTGGAGGCCATCGCCGCCCGGCACGCGGGCATGGACGTGCTGGGGGTATCCCTGGTGACGAACCCCGGGGCCGGCATCGGCGGCGAGCCGTTGTCCCACGCCGAGGTGCTCGAGGCCGGCCGGGCCGCCGCCCCCCGGATCAGCCGCCTGCTCGCCGACGTCGTCCGGATCATCCCGTGACCGGCGCCCCGGCGGCCCCCGCCCGCCTGG